>CALQRA010000077.1 GCA_943332855.1 Candidatus Kuenenia stuttgartensis | reverse complement strand
TTTCCGACGGTGACGGTCCGAGGACCTCCCGTCTCGTTGGGCGAGATGGCGTCGATGAGGTAAATATCGAGGATTCCTCCGTCGATCATCAACTGACCACCATCGACACGATAACCCAAGCCTGTGTGACTGATCCCCGTCAGGATCGTCGTGCCGCTACCGTACTGCTGGATCATGGCATAGGAACTTGGAGCCGTGGCCCCTTCGATCGACCCAGATATCGTCAGCGTATCGGACTGGTTGAGCCCCAGACTCCCCGTTCCTTCGCCGAAGGTTATGAGGGGAACATTGAGGGTCATGCCGGAGTCGGATCCTCCCTTAAGCCCGATTTCCACCGTGCCCACTGAGTCGGTGGCACCAGAGATGATGAGACCTGCAGCGGTCAGCGTCGCTCCCGACGTGATCGTCAACGTCCCCGACCCTCCAAGGCCTGGCCAAGAAAAAGGGGAAGCTCCCACCCAGATCGACCCGCTGTTTATGAGGGCCGATCCCGCGTCTGAGATCTGTACCGAATTGCTGGTTCCTCCGAACGAACTGATGTAAGTGTTGGCAGCCAACACCTCAGCGCCGCTCGTAATCACGAGGCTATTATTGCTTCCACTATAACCCACGTAGAGGTCTGCGCTGTTCTGCCAGACTGAGTTGCTGCCCGTCACCTGAACCGAGTTATTCGAGGATGCTGGATCGTATCCGACAAACCCTGATCGGTCGGCCACAACGGCCCCGTTGGCAATCGTCATCGTGTTGCCCGACCCCAGATTTCCCACCGTGAGATTTTGGGAGTTTTCCAGCAGCGTATTTTGATTCGTGACCGTGAGGGACCTATTTGAGTCATTGGCTGTATTGCCGACATAAGTATAGGCGTAACTGCTTGTGCCGCTCGCAAGGGTGAGTGCAGTTCCGTTGGTGACAGAGAGGATGGCGGTAGGTCCAGGAAAAACCTCGGCGGTGGCAGTTGGGGGGCCAGCAACGACGCCATGCGTCGTGTAAGCACGTAACGACATTGAGGCGCTCGAATCAGTGCCGGTAATGGTCCCGAAGAGACTTGTCGTCACGCTGCTTCCATTATCAATAAGACCCAAAATCAGGTTCCCCTCTGGCGTCGCGGATCCAATCAGCGTAAAGGCGCTGCTGGCGCTTGTGCCCGAACCATAAAAGTACCCGCTGTTGTAATTACTGACAGAGAATAAGCCGCTGCCATTTGGCCCAAACAGAGCGGCGTCGTTTAATTTCCACGATGTTCCCTGCATCCATTCCCAAGTTGTGGACAAGAGGGCGGGGTCGGTCGGAGTGTACGGAGGGTAATCCGAGCCTAAATAGGGAGCCATGTAGGCCCAATGCGTGACGTTTTCACCGGTAGAGACTTGGGAAAACATTTGCATCTCAATCAGATCAGACCCGCTCACGTTTCGATAGTTGCCGAGCGCTATCGTGAGATCGCCGTTTGTCTCGGTGAAATTGATCAGAACCTGTCCGGCGCTATTGATCACTCCGTCCATGACCGTACCGGCTACCGTTTGGGGTGTTCCCCCAGTCATGGGGGCCGTCAGTGATTGCGAAGAGGTCCCCGTGAAAACCCCATCCACGCAATTAGTGATGGACCAGAGTGTTTGATCCCCGGTTTGAACAGTCTGGCTCAAATCCGATGCGGCGGTCATGTAAGCCAACGTATTCTGAGTCGGCACATACCACTGGGAGCCAGTGAGCATGCTGTCCCAGGTTGTATTAAGTGTTTGGGAATACACTCTCCCGGAGGTGGCCAGCAGCAGAACTGCCAGCAGAATCCGCAATGATTTATTGATCATGATGATTGAATCGGGAGTTCCCAGACGACCGAACGCCGAAACGCTCCGAGGGGAGTTGCCCTTTCTAGGAGTGAGGCAATCTGACGCTTCTGCCGGATGCCGAACCCCCGAAACACACCGCGGCCGGTGCCCCACTGAGAACTATGTCGGGCCTGCGGCGAAACGGTCAACAGCAGAGGGCTGCGTGTTGCTCGGGCTTGGCAATTGGCCCGTGTTGAGCATGGGATGCTGCTCTTTGTCGCTAGCGTCACAGATGTTCGCTCCCAGAAGAGCAGGAATTGGTAGGAAATCCCCGATCGACGGCTTTTCCTGCGCACATCCCGTGCCGATCAGGGAGGGGCCGTTTGGGAAATGTTCGACAACGATCCTGCCGTGAGCCGCCTCACTCCGCCCCATTCCACCCGCGCATGAGCCACTCGAGGCTCTCCGGGAGGATCGCGCCGCCATGCTTGCCGTTGTGGCCGCCGATGCCGCCGACGAGTTTGTGGTCGTAGCCGGCAAAGGCGAGGGCTTTCTCCATACTCAGGTTCGAAAGCCACCAGTGGCCATGCCGGTTGTCGAGATCGTGCTCACCGGCCTGCAGGTATACGCGGATCGGCTTCGGGCTCTCCTTCGTCTGGCGCACCAGCGACGGATAATGGTCGCCGCCACGGATGTCGGTGAAGCTGCCGACATGCGAGAGCACCTTGCGGAACAGGTCAGGCCGCTCGAAGGCGACGGTGAAGGCACAAATCCCCCCCGACGAGATGCCGCAGATGACGCGCTTCGCCGGATCATCGGTGAGCCGGACTCCGGCCGCGGCGAGCCGCTCGTCTTTCGCCGCCAGGGGGAGGATCTCGCGCTCAAGAAACTCGGCGTAGAGTGGCGAGACGGTGTCGTACTCAACGCTGCGGTTGTTCGCCGCCGGCTGCCAGCCGGGCTTCTCACCGGGCAACTCGGTCGCCGTGTGGCCGGGATCGACGAAGATCGCTGCCAGCGGGGGGATCTTCCCGGCATGGACGAGATTGTCGATGACGATCGGGGCACGAAACTGCCCCTGCTCGTCGACATAGGCGTGGCCATCCTGGAAGACCATCACCGCCAGCCCCTCGTCGCCGACACCCTTCAGGATCGACTCGGCCGGGAGGTGAATCCAGACACGGCGAACGGTGCCGGGGAAGACGCCGGTGCTCGAGTGGACGAGCAGCCGCGTCGAACCGGCGGCGACCCCATCGGCCCGGGCCGTGCTC
This sequence comes from Candidatus Kuenenia stuttgartensis, assembly GCA_943332855.1. GTDB lineage: Bacteria > Planctomycetota > Planctomycetia > Pirellulales > UBA1268 > QWOP01. The sequence continues at coordinate 16,419 of CALQRA010000077.1, read as the reverse complement.
GTGGCGGAGAGGAGGTAGTCCTTGTCCCAGTCGGGATCCTGCCAGGCGCGGGCCGGGCGGGGGGCGAGGAGGGCAAGCAGGCCGAGGACGAGGGCCGGGAGCGGAAGGCGCACGGAAAAAACCTCCGGAAGGAGCGGGCGTTGAGCGGGAGACGAGGAGCCGCGGCCAACGGAAAGGTTCACTGCTGCTGACGATCGGCGCCGGTCTCGAGGACCGCCATGAAGGCCTTTTGGGGAATGTCGACCGAGCCGATGCTCTTCATCCGCTTCTTCCCCTCCTTCTGCTTCGCCCACAGCTTCTTCTTGCGGGAGATGTCGCCGCCGTAGCACTTCGCCGTGACGTTCTTCCGCATCGCGGAGATCGTTTCGCGGGCGATCACCTTCGTGCCGATGGCGGCCTGGATGGCGATCTCGAACATGTGGCGGTCGATCTCGCCGCGGAGTTTCTTGACGATCGACCGGCCGCGGCGGTCGGCATCGCGCCGGTCGCAGATGATCGAGAGGGCGTCGACCTGCTTGCCGCCGACGAGGATGTCGAGGCGGACGAGATCGGCCGGGAAGTAGCCGACCAGCTCGTAGTCCATCGTGCCGTAGCCGCGCGTCACGCTCTTGAGCCTGTCGTGAAGATCGTAGATCACCTCCGCGAGCGGCAGATCGAACGTCAGCATCGCCCGGGTCGGCGAGAGGTACTCGGTCTTGAGGTAGATGCCGCGGCGGTCGGTGCACAGCTGCATGATCGGGCCGATGTGCTCGACCGGGGAGAGAAAGTTCGTGCGCACGATCGGCTGGCGGAATTCCTCGATCTGCCCCGTCTCAGGGACATCCTGCGGGTTGGTGATCTCGATCGTCGTGCCGTCGGATTTGAGAATCTGGTAGGTGACGTTCGGCGCCGTTTGAACGAGGTCGAGATCGTCCTCCTTTTCGAGCCGCTGCTGGATGATCTCCATGTGGAGGAGGCCGAGAAAGCCGCAGCGGAAGCCGAAGCCGAGCGCCTCGCTCGATTCGGGCGCGAACTCAAACGAGGGATCGTTGATCGACAGCTTCTCGAGGGCGTCGCGTAGTTCCTCGAAGTTTTCCCCCTCGGAGGGATAGAGGCCGCAATAGACCATCCGCTGCGGCGGCTTGTAGCCCGGCATCGCCTTGGCGCCGTCGTCGCCCGGGATCGTTACCGTGTCGCCGATGTGGACCTGCTTGACATCCTTGATGTTGCAGACGAGATAGCCCACCTGACCGGCGGCGAGCTCCTCGCAGGCGCGGCGCTGCGGGACGAACTGGCCGATTTCGAGGACCTCGTGGGTCGAGGCGGTCTCGAGGAAGCGGATCTTCTGCCCCTTCTTGATCGTGCCGTCGACGATCCGCACGTAGGTGATGGCGCCACGGTAGCTGTCGTAGTGGCTGTCGAAGATCATCGCGCGGAGGACTGCGGTGGGATCTCCCGCCGGCGGCGGGACCCGCTCGACGATCGCCCCGAGCAGCTCATCGATGCCGATGCCCGCCTTGGCACTCGCCTTGATGACCTCGGTCGGGTCGATCGACAGGCTCTGCTCCATCTCGGCGAGGACATCATCGACGCGGGCGTGGACGAGATCGACCTTGTTGATCACCGGCACGATCGCGAGATTTTGGTTGGTCGCGGCGAAGGCATTGGCCACCGTCTGCGCTTCCACCCCTTGGAAGGCATCGACGAGGAGCACGGCCCCCTCGCAACAGGCCAGGCTCCGCGAGACCTCGTAGTGGAAGTCGACGTGGCCGGGGGTGTCGATGAGGTTGAGCTCGTAGAGCTCCCCCTGGTGGCGGTATTCCATGCGAACGGCACGGGCCTTGATCGTGATCCCCCGCTGCCGCTCGAGCTCCATGTCGTCGAGCATTTGCTCCTTGAGCTGCCGCTTTTCGACCGTCCCGGTCCATTCGAGGAGCCGATCGGCGAGCGTGCTCTTGCCGTGGTCGATGTGGGCGATGATCGAGAAGTTGCGGATGTGCTTGCAGTCGATGGGCATGGGGGAATTGTAGCCGGGGGGATCGTCAGGCGTCGGAGGGATGGAGGCGGAGGTGCTCGGCGCGGGCCATGCCGGCGGCGCCGACATAGCCGGCGTCGCCGCCGAGGGTGGCAAAACGGATCGGCGTCCGCTCGGCAAGGAGGGGGAAGGCCCGCTCCCGGACCTCGGCGCGGATCCGCTCCAGGAATGCGTGACCGACCGGATCGACCTCGCCGCCGAAGGTCATGGCGCCACCGAGGAGAACGATCGCCGGGTCGAGGGTGTGGAGGATGGTCGTGATTCCGATGCCGAGCCAGCGGGCCACCGTGTCGATCAGCTCGAGCGACGCGGCATCGCCGTTCTTGGCCATGGCCCACACGAGCTCCGGCGTCAGCTCCGCTTTCCCCGCCACGGCCTCCGCCAAGCCGGGTGCCGTGCCGGCCGCGATCCGCTCCCTCGCCATGGCCATCAGAGACTTAGCGCTGGCGTAGGCCTCGAGGTGGCCCGGCTTGCCGCAGGGGCACATCCGGGCCGTCGGCGCCGGATCAACGAGGATGTGGCCGCACTCGGAGGCATGGCTGTTGGCGCCGTCAATCGTCGTCTCGCCGATCACGATCGAGCCGCCGACACCGGTGCCGAGCGTGAGGAGCACCAGGCTCTCGAGCTGCTTGGCAGCGCCAATCCAATGCTCGCCGAATCCGGCGGCGGTGGCGTCGTTGGCAAATGTCACCGGCAGCCCACTGTGGTGCGAGACCCGGTCGCGAACGTTGAAGCCGTCGAAGGCGGGGAGGTTGCCGGCACGGATGATGAAGCCGGCCTTCAGATCCTGCGGGCCGGGGGTGCCCAGACCGGCCCGCGGAATGTCGGAGAGGGGCACGCCGGCAAGCTCCGCGACCGTGCGAACGCCCTCTCCCATCCGCCGGCAGACATCCTCCGGCCCACGCTCAACGAGCGTCTTCTCGGTGTGGAAGGCGACGGTGCGGCCGTCATCATCGACGAGGCCGACTTTGATGTTCGTTCCGCCCAAGTCGACGCCGGCCCAGAACGGGGCACGGGCCTGGGCGAGCGGGAGCCATCTGGATCGGTCTTTCATGGTCGGATCGGGAACGGGGGATGGGGGTGGATGGAGGGGAGAGCGGGGAAGACGACCACCGCCGTCGCAGGGACGGGGCGGGTGTCAGTTGGCCGCCGGGGCGGCTGGGACTTCCTCCGCCGGGGGGCGCGTCGCATCCCCGGCATCGACCGCCGGGGGCCCGGCCTTGGTCGCTCGGTCTGCAGACCCCTCGTCGACCGTTGGCGCGGAGCCCTCCGATCCCCCTGCAGCCCCGGGGGCTGCCGTCTCGGAGGGAAGCACCTCGATCCGCTCCACTTCGACGATGTCGGTCTCGGGTCCAAGGCTCGGCGAAGAGCATCCGGCGCTCGCCAAATAGACCAGCCCGAGGAGCGAGACAAGCCCGATCCGCGCTGGGGCGGCACGGCGTCGGAAGGGCTCGGGGCAAGGACACCACATGGGCCGATTCCTCGGGAAAGGGGGGAAACGAGGCCGATTCTACCACCCGCCGCCGGAAGCCCTGCCGGCACTTTTCCCCGCGGCCTGGCCCCCTCGTTTCTGGGCCGACGTGGCCTTCAAAGCGTCAGCTTTCCAGCAGTGCGGCGGTGGCCAGCCATTCGAGCTCGCCCGGATGGCCGATGCCGTCATCGAGCCGGATCGATGCCACGGCCCCCTTTGTCATCCGGATCGCGGCACTGCCGTCGCCGATGGTGAGCGCGGCGAGGCGACCGACACAGGGGGCATGCCCCACCCAGGCCACGCGCGCGGCATCCTGGCTGATCGTCCATTCGACGAGCGACTGCCAGTCCGAACCCGGCGCGAGGGCATCGACGATCGCGATCGGCGTTCCCGCGCCGAGCTCAGCCGCGAGGGTCTCGGCGGTCTCCCGACAGCGGATCAGTGGGCTGGTGGCGATCAGGTCGAACCCCAGCCCCACCTTCTCCAGACGGCGGACAAACTTCTCAAACCGCTTCCGTCCCGGCTTCGTCAGGCGGCGGTGGAAGTCGTCGACCCCCGGCCCCGGATCCTCGGCCCAGGCGTGACGGATGATCGTGAGGTGGGTCGTCAGGGTGGGCATGGCGAACGGTTCGGAGGGCCGGAGGATATCGGAGGGCACGGGCCATCTTGGGGCCGGGGGCGGGAATCCTCAACCGGTCGTCGAGGGAGAGTGAGCGGCACGGGCGGGGAGCCTCCCAGGACGGGTCCGCGACAGGCCGCCCGTCAGGGGGGTTCCGACTGGGGGTGATGTGCCGGTTCGTCACCGAATCTGGCCGTTTCGTCCCAGGCAGGGCAAATGCCGGTCCATTTTTGGGCCAATTCCTTTGGCCAGCCGTACGGAGTCCCTATCATCGCTGCAAGGCAATCGATCTCCTCCGCCTTTGTGGGGGTAAAGTGCGGAGGGCATCGGCCGCCCGGTCCGTGATGTCGAATCGGAGCGCACGCGCTCCAGTCTGTTCGGGGCTGCTCCAAGGAGATGGTTTGCCATGAAGTCGAATTGGACTCGCCGTTGGTGGGCACGGATCCATGCCACGCTCGTCTGGCGCCGCTTTCGGGAGCGAGCCTTGCTCCGCGCCCAGCGCCGCAGCCGGCGCGATCGGATGCGGCGCTCGGGGCTGGCGCGGCTCGATGGCCTCGCGCGACTCGAGCCGCGCATGCTGCTGGCGGCCGACATCGCCACCGACCGGTTCGACTACGCCCCGGGCAGCACGGCCCTCATCACCACCTTCTCAGACGGTGGCCCCGACCACAACTTTCAGGTTGGTGAAACGATCCAGTTTCAGGTCGTCCGCACCGACGGCCTCGCCGACAACCCGCCGGGGAATCTCCCCTGGCAGGTGACCGACGGCGTGGGGGGCTTCGACGCCTACGTCGACGAAACCGGCGTCCGCATTGCCCCCGACCGTGACGGCGTCGCCGACGGCCGGATTGAGACCGACTGGTTCGTCGGCAGCGAGTATGCCAACTCGAGCCTCGAGGTTCGGGCCACGGGGCTTGTCTCCGGCGAGGTGGCGACCGAGGCCTTCCACGATTCGGCGATCGTGATCAGCGCGAACATGAACTGGAGCCAGATCACCACTGGTTCCGGTGTCAACGGTGCCCCCACCGCCAACGATTCGATCGTCGTCAATCAGGGCGTCGTGCTGACGATCAATGTCAATGGGGCGGTGGCCGGAGCGGTGACGCTCGGCAACGGTGGTACGGGCACGGCAGCGCTCGCCTTCTCGGCCGGCACGATCGGGGCGACGTTCGGCTCGCTTGCCAACAACGGCACCGCGACGGTGACATTCAACAACGCTGCCTCAACGCTCACCGTCGGCACGGCCAACACGACCACGACCTTTGCCGGCGTCATCAGCGGGGCGGGGAGCCTGACGAAGACCGGCACCGGCACGCTCACCCTCTCCGGCTCGAACACCTTCACCGGCGGCACGAACATCAACGGCGGCGTGCTCGCTCTGGGGAGCACGGGGGCCCTCGGCACCACCGGCACGATCAGCTTCGGCGGTGGCACGCTCCGGCATTCGGCGAACAACACCACGAGCTACGCGGCCCGTTTCTCCACGGCCGCCAATCAGCCCTACTCCATCGACACCAACGGCCAAAACGTCTCCCTCGGTGCGGCGCTGACGAGCTCCAGCGGTTCGCTCCGGAAGCTCGGCGCCGGCACCCTCACCCTCTCCGGCACCAACACCTACAGCGGCGGCACGATCGTCAGCGCGGGCACGCTCGCCTACTCCGCCAGCAACCAGTTGGCCGACACCGGTTCCGTCACGGTCACTGGCGGCACGCTCGCCCTCGGTGGCTACACCGACACCGTCGGCGCCGTGTCGGTCCTCGGGGGAGGGACGATCAGCGGCAGTGGGGCGATCACCGGCGGGGCCGTCGCCAACGCCGATTTCGATGCGGTGGCGGTGACGGGGTTCGCCAAGCCGACCGAGGCTTCGTGGAGCTTCGCCAACTACGCCTACATCTCCGCCAACGGATCGGCCTACGGTTTCGCCAACACCACCAACGGCTCGCAGTTCGGCATCCTGCAGACCTTCAGCAACACCGTATCTTCCCTGTCGCAAACGATCTCGGTCGCGACGGCGGGTTACGCCTCGTTCGCCTTTCGGGGGCAGGGGCGTCCGAGCTACGGATCGGCCGGCATCGAACTGGTGATCGACGGGACGACGCAGTCGACTTGGCCGGCTTCCGCGTTCACCCCCGGTGCCTGGGGCGACTACATCTCGCAGCCGGTGTCTCTCACGGCCGGAACGCACACGCTGCAATTCCGCAGCATGACCAACGCCATCGGCGACGTCGCCACGGCCATCGACGCCATCAAAGTGAACCTTCCCGGCCTGACGGGCTCGAGCTACGACCTGCAAAGCGGCACCGTCTCGGCGAACCTCGCTGGTTCGGCCGCTCTGGCGAAGACCGGGTCCGGCACCGTCACCCTCTCCGGCACGAACACCTCCACCGGTGGCACGACCATCAACGGCGGCGTCCTCGCCCTGGGGAGCGCGGGGGCCCTCGGCACCACCGGCACGATCAGCTTCGGCGGCGGCACGCTCCAGTATTCGGCGAGCAATACCACCGACTACACGGCACGTTTTTCCACGGCTGCCAATCAGGCCTACAGCGTCGACACCAATGGCCAGAACGTCGCGTACGCCGGAGCTTTGATCAGTTCCGGCGGCTCGCTGCGGAAGGTTGGGGCGGGGACGCTCACGCTCACGGGCAACAACACCTACACCGGCGGCACGACGATCACCGGCGGCGTGCTCGCCTCCGGTGCCAACAACGTCTTGCCCGACGCTGGTGCGGTCACGGTCAATGGCGGCACGCTCGCCCTCGGCGCCTTCTCCGACACGGTCGGCGCGGTCTCGCTCCTGACCGGCTCGATCACGAGCACGACCGGCGTCCTCACCGGCTCGGGCTACGACCTGCAAAGCGGCACCGTCTCGGCGAACCTCGCTGGTTCGGCCGCTCTGGCGAAGACCGGCTCCGGCACCGTTACCCTCTCCGGCAACAACACCTACACCGGTGGCACGACGATCACCGGCGGCGTGCTCGCCCTAGGGAGTGCGGGGGCCCTCGGCACCACCGGCACGATCAGCTTCGGCGGCGGCACGCTTCAGCATTCGGCAGGCAACATCACCGACTACACGGACCGCTTCTCCACGGCTGCCAATCAGCCCTACAGCGTCGACACCAACGGCCAGAACGTCACCTACGCCGGGGCGTTGGTCAGTTCCGGCGGCTCGCTCACGAAGCTCGGCACCGGCACCCTCACGCTCACCGGCACCAACACTTACACCGGCGGCACGACCCTCAACGGCGGCGTCCTGTCGCTGGGGAGCGCAGGGGCCCTCGGCACGACCGGCACGATCAGCTTCGGCGGTGGCACGCTCCAGTTCACGGCGGTCAATACCACCGATTATTCCGCCCGTTTTAGCACGGCCGCCGTCCAGACCTTCCTCATCGACACCGGCACCCAAAACATCTCCTTCGCCACGGCGCTTACCAGCTCCGGCGGCACGCTCACCAAGACCGGCACGGGAAAGCTCACGCTCGCCGGCGACAACCAATTCACCGCCCCCACCACGTTCAACGGCACGAGCGACTATCTCTCGCTCCCCAGCACCGGCTACGACAATGTCACCGCTGGTTTCAGCGCCGCGGTGTGGGCCAAGCCGACATCAAACGGCAGTTGGGCCCGCTTCTTCGATCTCGGGGCTGGGGCAGGTGTCGGGAACATTATTCTCTGCCGAAGCGGTACTTCGAATAATCTCGCGTTTGTCATTTATAACCAAGCCCAAGGTTTGACCACGAACGTGGTCGTCTCCAACGTCATCGAGAACAATGTCTGGCAGCATTTCGCGGTGACGATGACATCCTCCGGCACGGTGACGATCTACAAGAATGGCGTCGCCGTCGGCACGGCCACCGGCCAGTCGATGCCTGTCGTGATAGCGCGGCCGAACAACTTCATCGGGAAATCGAACTGGCCGGGTGACGCGCTCTACTCCGGCAGCATGGCCGACGGCCAGATCTGGAACACGGCCCTCACCGGCACCGAGATCGCCTCGGTGAAGGGGGGGGGCGAGGTGCAGAGCCAGGCGAGGCTGGCGAGCTTCGCTTCGCGCCCGGTCACCCGGAACAACTTCGTCACCGGGCCCAATACCCCCCTGACGGTCTCGGCCGGCACGGTGCAGATCGGCAATGACGCGGGCACATCCGGCGCGTTCGCTGGGAATATCCTCAACAACGGCACGCTCGTCTTCAATCGTGCTGACGCGACGAGCTATGTCGGTGCGATCAGTGGCACTGGCGCGCTCGAGAAGCGGGGAGACGGCACGCTCACCCTCTCTGGCAACAACACCTCCACCGGCGGCACGACCATCAACGGCGGCGTGCTCGCCCTGGGGAGTGCGGGGGCCCTCGGCACCACCGGCACGATCAGCTTCGGTGGTGGCACGCTCCAGCATTCCGCCAGCAACACCACCGATTATTCGTCGCGCTTTTCAACGGCTGCCAATCAGGCCTACAGCGTCGACACCAATGGCCAGAACGTCACCTACGCCACGGCGCTCGTCAGTTCCGGCGGATCGCTGCGGAAGTCCGGTGCCGGCACGCTCACGCTCACCGGCACCAACAGCTACACCGGCGACACCATCGTTGTCAGCAGTCCCTCCGACAGATCGATCCTCCGCCAGGGTGCGCCGGGCGCGATCCCATCGGGACCCGGGAAAGGGAACCTGATCGTCGACGGGTTCGTCGACGCCGGTTCCTTCGATCTCTTCGCCAACAACCTCTCGGGGAGCGGAGAGATCTGGTATCAGGAATCGTTGATCGTCAGCGGCGACGTTACGGGGAGCCTCCATGTTCGGAGCATCGTGCTCGAGCCGACGGCGGTCTATCGGCCGCAAGTGGTGTTTCCCGCTCCTGGGGATCCTCCGACCACGAACGTGCTGACAACCTATTATTCCGCCGGTCTCGGGGGCGCCCGACTCGAGGTCTCGATCGAGGGCAGCGCCGCGGTCGGCCAATCGGTGACCATCCTCGTCAACCACGCCGAAATCCCGGCCAACGGAACGTTCTCCGGTCTGTCCGAAGGGGCGGTGTTCCTCGCCAGCAACGGGCAGACCTTCCGGATCAGCTACGCCGGCGGGGATGGCAACGACATCGTCGTCACCCGTGTCTTGGTCGGGCTCACGGTGAGCGGGATCGCCGTCGAGTCCCGCCCCTACGACGGCGGCACGATCGCCCCGTTGAATCTCCGCCAGGCGACACTCGGCGGGTTCGTGCCGGGGGATACGTCGACGACGCTTGTCACGGCCGGGGCCACGGGCGCTTACGGCGACCCCAACGCCGGCTCAAACAAGCCCGTGACCGTGACAGGCCTGTCGCTCAGCGGAGCCCTCGCCGACAACTATTTTCTCATCGCCCCTGACGTGCTTGGCACGATCGATCTGGCCCAGATCTCGGCTCAGGGCCCGGCGTCCGTGGTTTACAGCGGGTATGGGCAGCGCGGTGTCGTCGTCGGCTATGGCATCGGAGGGGAGACCCTCGGCACTACGTTCACCAATGAAACCGTCACGGACGCAGGTGTCTACTTCGTGACGTGGCTGTTTGTCAGCCCGGATCCCAACTACGACGATGCGTCGGGGGACGGGACGTTCACCGTCGAGCAGGCCGACCCGACGATCAACGTAGTGCCCTTTGTCACGACCTACGACAGCCAGGCGCACTTCGCCACCGGGACCGTGACGGGAGTCCTTGGTGAGGATCTGTCGTCCGGTCTGGATCTGGCTTTCGCGACCGCGCACGTCAACGCGGGGGTTTACAACGATTCGTGGACCTTCAGTAGTCCTAATTCAAATTACCGCAGCACGTCGGGATCGATCACCAACACGATTCTGAGGGCCACCCCGTCGATCACGGTCACCCCCTACAACGTGACCGACGATCGACAGGCTCACACGGTGATCGGGGTCGCCACGGGTGTCAACGGTGAGGATCTGTCGTCCGGCTTGAATCTCCAGGGGACGACCCACATCGATCCGGGCACGTACGTCGACCGCTGGTACTTCATCAGCCCGAATCCAAATTATGCCGACGTCGATCCTGGCGAGGAGATCGTCAACACGATCCTGCCCGGGGTGATCGACGCCCCGATCGTCGAACTCGGCAATGACACCGGGACCAGCGACACCGACGGGATCACCTCCGACGGCGCGTTGGCGGTGACGGGGGTGGAGGTCGGGAACGGAATCGAGTACTCGCTCGACTATGGCCAAACCTGGAGCGGTGCATTTCAGGCCGCCGAGGGGGGCAACGACGTCCTCGTACGTCAGTTCGATGGCAGGGGGGTCGTGTCGACGGCGACGCCCTTCGAGTTCACGCTCGACACGCGGCGCCCGGTTGCCCCGGTGACGATGCTGGCCAACGATACCGGCTCGAGCCCCATCGACCGTGTCACGAGCGACGGGACACTCACGCATGAGGCGACGCTCGCGACGCTGTTTGGCACCGGTGTCGATGCCACAGGGCATCTGGCGGCCAACTGGGCCACCGATCTCCATTACACGCTCGTCTCGCTGCCCGGAGGCACCGACGTGGTCCGCGTCGCCACGGCGGACAACGGCTATCCGATCGGGGCATGGATCGCCGGCACCGGGGCCTCGTCCTGGATCGGGCCGGCGAGCGATGACGTCCTGAACGGTCCGGGTGGGCAGTATGTCTACCGCACCACCTTCGATCTCACCGGCATCGATCCCGCATCGGTATTGATCAGCGGGATGTGGGCGGCCGACGATTTCGGCGCCGAGATTCTCATCAACGGCACGAGCCAGGGGTACGCAACCTGGAATTCGCCTGGCTATTGGTCCTTCGAGACGTTCACCGTCACCGGTGGCTTCGTGGACGGGATCAACACGCTCGACTTCGTCCTCTTCAACGGCGGCGGGCCGACCGGTTTGCGGGTGGAGATGACCGGCACGGTCTCGACGATCGAGCCGAATGGAACCGTCGAATACTCCACCGATAACGGATCGACCTGGAGAACGCAGTGGACCCCCGTTGAGGGGCTCAACCACGCCCTCCTGCGACAGGTTGACCCGGCGGGCAACGCCTCCGATCCGACACGCTTTGAGTTCACGCTCGACACGCAAGTCGCTGCCCCGACGGTGGCGCTCACGAGCGACACGGGCACCAACCGCACCGACCTGATCACGAGCGTGGCCGATCTCACGATCGGGAATGTCGAGCCGGGGGCAACTGTCGAATACTCGGTGGACGACGGCCAGTCGTGGGGCACGTCGTTCAGTGCGGTCGAGGGCATGAACGTGCTCGAGGTCCGGCAGGTCGATGTCGCGGGGAACGTTTCGTCAGTGACGCCCTTCGCGTTCACACTCGATACCTCCATTCTCCCGATCGTGGCGTTTCAAGACGGCTTCGGCACCCTCATGCCGGATGGGATCAACGCGACCACAACGCTCGATTTCTCCGGCTGCACTGTCCCCCTGACGTTCACGCTCCATCCCAATGGCAACCTGACCGTCGAGAACACGGCTGATCCAACTTCCAACGGACTGACGTTCGGAAGCTTCGGCGACATCGTCGGTGGGCAGACCGCGAATCGGTTCGTGTTCGTCGGCAGCGCGGCGATGGCGGGACGTGTGATCGGGAATGCGATGGCAACGAACACGCTCGATTACAGCGCGTCGTCGCTCGCGGTCATCGTCGATCTCGGCACGGGCCTGGCGACTGGTACCGGCGGCTTCCAGGGGATCAACGTCGTCGTCGGCAGCACAGCGATTGGAAATGCCGGCGGCAACACACTCATCGGCCCGATGGGCGGGAGCGTCTGGACGATCGAGTCGATGGGGAGCGGGTCGGTCGGCGGAGTCGTCTTCAGCGGCATCAACGACCTCGTGGCGGTGGCGAGCAGCGACACGCTCGACTATTCGCTTTTCGCAAGCGCCGTGACCGTGAATCTCGCCCTCGGTGCCGCGACCGGCTTCCGCCAGATCACGGGATTCCGCAACGTCATCGGAACACCGTTTGACGACACGCTCGTCGGCGATGCCAATGACAACACGTTCACGGGCCTTTCCGGCGACGACCGTTTCGATGGTGGTGCCGGGACCGACACGGTGGTCGAGTCGGCCGACGTCAATTTCACGCTGACGGCGGCGGGTCTCACTGGGCTGGGCACCGATTCGCTCGCCGGGATCGAGGGGGTGAATCTGACGGCCGGCGCCAGCGCCAACACGTTCACGGTGGACGGCTGGGCGGGGAACGCCATCCTCACCGGCGGCGCCGGAAACGATTCCTACGTCTTCGTGGGGACCGAGTCGGCGAGCGTCACGATCGTCGAGGGAGCGAATGCCGACAGCGACACGCTCGATTTCGCCGGGCTCTTGAATGGTGGCGTGAGCCTCGATCTGGCCGCGGCAACGGCGCAGCTGCTCGTGTCGGGCTTGACGCTAAAACTCTCCTCCGTGACGGGGATTGAGAACGTGATCGGGACGGCACTGGCCGACACGCTTTTGGGGAATACCAGAGACAACACGTTCTCGGGGCTTGGCGGCGACGACACGTTCACGGGCCTGTCTGGCAACGACACTTTTCTCGGTGGTTCTGGGACCGATACGGTGGTCGAGTCAGCTGACGTCAATTTCACGCTGACGGCGGCGGGTCTCACTGGGCTGGGCACCGATTCGCTCGCCGGGATCGAGGGGGTGAATCTGACGGCCGGCGCCAGCGCCAACACGTTCACGGTGGACGGCTGGACGGGGAGCGCGACACTTACGGGGGGCGCCGGAAACGATTCCTACGCCTTTGTCGGGACCGAATCGGCGAGCGTGACGATCGTCGAGTCGGCGAATACCGACAGCGACACGCTCGATTTCGCCGGGCTCTTGAATGGTGGCGTGAGCCTCGATCTGGCCGTGGCAACGGCGCAGACGCTCGTGCCGGGCCTGTCGCTCACGCTTTCCACGACGACGGGGATTGAGAACGCGATCGGGACGGCGCTGGCCGACACGCTGCTCGGGAATAGCAGAGACAACACGTTCTCGGGGCTCGGCGGCGACGACACGTTCACGGGCCTGTCTGGCAACGACACTTTTCTCGGCGGTGCCGGGACCGACACGGTGATCGAGTCGGCTGACGTCAATTTCACGCTGACGGCGGCGGGGCTGACCGGGATCGGCACCGATTTGCTGGCGAGCATCGAAGGAGTGAACCTTTCGGCTGGCGCCAGCGCCAACACGTTCACGGTGGACGGCTGGACGGGGAGCGCGACGCTCACCGGCGGCGCCGGAAACGATTCCTACGTCTTCGTCGGGACCGAATCGGCGAGCGTGACGATCGTCGAATCGGCGAATACCGACACCGACACGCTCGACTTCTCCGGGCTCCTCAATGGTGGCGTGAGCCTCGACCTGGCAGCGACGACGGCCCAGACGCTCGTGCCGGGCCTGTCGCTCACGCTTTCCACGACGACCGGGATTGAGAACGCGATCGGGACGGCGCTGGCCGACACGCTGCTGGGGAATAGCAGAGACAACACGTTCACAGGGCTTGGCGGCGACGACACGTTCTCGGGCCTTTCCGGCAACGACACTTTTCTCGGCGGCGCCGGGACTGACACGGTGGTCGAGTCGGGGGATGTCAATTTCACCCTCACGGCGGCGGGGTTCGTCGGGCACGGCGCCGATTCGCTCGCGAGCCTCACGGCGGCGGGGCTCGTCGGGCGCGGTACCGATTCGCTCGCGAGTATCGAGACGGTGAACCTTTCGTCCGGTGCGAGTGCGAACACGTTCACGGTGAACAACTGGACGGGGAGCGTCATCCTCACGGGGGGCGCCGGGAACGATTCCTACGTCTTCGTCGGGACGACGTCGGCAAGTGTGACGATCGTCGAAGTGGCCGACGCCGACACCGACACGCTCGACTTCTCCGGGCTCCTCAATGGTGGCGTGAGTCTCGATCTGGCCATGGCAACGACCCAGGCACTCGCGTTGGGCTTGACGCTGACGCTCTCCTCGGCGACGGGGATCGAGAACGTCACCGGGACGGCGCTGGCCGACACGCTGCTGGGGAATAGCAGAGACAACACGTTCACGGGGCTTGCTGGCGCCGACACGCTCGTCGGGCGAGCCGGCGATGACACCTTCATCGGCTCGGTCGGGAACGACAGCTTCGACGGCGGCAGCGGGACCGACACGGTGATCGAGTCGGCAGACGTCGACTTTACGCTCACCTCGACGACGCTCACCGGGCTCGGCAGCGATGTGCTTGCCAACATCGAGACCGTGAACCTGACGTCGGGAGCCGGCGCGAACACCTTCACGGTGAACGGCTGGGCCGGTGGCGCGACCCTCATGGGCGGCACCGGGAACGACCGCTATGCCTTCGCCGGAACGGTGGCAGCGAATGTGACGATTGTCGAGGGTGCGAATGCCGACACCGACACGCTCGACTTCACCGGCTTGCTCAATGGCGGCGTGGGCATCGACCTGGCGTCGATAGCAGCGCAGACGCTCGTGGCGGGACTGGCGCTGACGCTCTCCAGCGAGACGGGGATCGAGAACGTCGTCGGGACGGCGTTTGCCGACACACTCATCGGGAATGCGCGCGACAACGTCCTTTCGGGTCTCGCTGGGGATGACACGCTTTCCGGTCGCCTCGGCAACGACACCGTCGATGGCGGGTCTGGCGTTGACACGGTAGCCGAGTCGGGGGATGTCGACTTCACCCTCACGGCGGCGGGGCTCGTGGGGCGCGGCACCGATTCGCTTGCCGGGATCGAAGCCGTGAGTCTGACGGGAGGTGCCGGAGCAAATACGTTGACGGTGCAGGGTTGGACGGGGAGCGCGACGCTCACCGGCGGCGCCGGCAACGATCGCTACGTCTTCGTCGGGACGGAGTCGGCAAGCGTGACGGTTGTCGAAGTGGCCGATGCCGACGCCGACACACTCGATTTCACGGCGCTGTTGAACGGTGGCGTGACGATCGACCTGGCGGCGACATCGGCGCAGTCACTCGTAGCCGGCTTGACGGTGACGCTCTCCTCGTCGACGGGGATTGAGAACGTGACCGGGACGGCGTTTGCCGACACGCTCGTCGGAAATGCGGGCGACAATCAAGTGTCGGGTCTTGCCGGTGACGACACGTTGTCGGGGCGCGCCGGCGCTGACAGCCTTGACGGAGGCGCTGGTGTCGACGCCGTGGTCGAGTCCGGGAACATCGACTTCACGCTCGCGGCGGCCCTCCTGACCGGACTCGGTACCGAAACGCTCGTCAGCGTGGAGTCGATCAGGCTTGCGGGAGGGGACGGAGCGAACACGTTCACGGTGCAGGGTTGGACGGGGAGCGCCACGCTCACTGGTGGTGCCGGGAGCGACCGCTACGTGTTCCGCGGAACGACTGCCGCGAACGTGACGCTCGTCGAGGGGGCCGACGCCGACTCAGACACGCTCGACTTCAGCGATCTCGCCAACGGAGCCGTGAGCATCGATCTGGCGTCGACAGCGGCCCAGGCCGTAGCCGCGGGCTTGACGCTGACGCTCTCCTCGTCGACGGGGATCGAGAACGTGGTCGGGACGGCTCTGGCCGACGCGCTCCTCGGCAACACGAGAGACAACTCACTTTCCGGTCTCGCCGGGAACGACACGTTCACGGGCCTGTCTGGCAACGACACTTTTCTCGGCGGTGCCGGGACCGATACGGTGATCGAGTCGGCCGACGTCAATTTCACGCTCACGGCGACGGGGCTGACCGGGATTGGTAGCGATTCGCTCAATGGCATCGAGACGGTGAACCTTTCGGCCGGCGCGGGTGCGAACAGGTTCACGGTGGACGGGTGGACGGGGAGCGCGACGCTCACCGGCGGCGCCGGGAACGATTCCTACGTCTTCGTCGGGACGGAGTCGGCGAGCGTCACGATCGTCGAGGGAGCGAATACCGATGCCGACACGCTCGATTTCACCGGGCTCTTGAATGGTGGCGTGATTCTCGATCTGGCAGCGGTAACGGCGCAGACGCTCGTGTCGGGCTTGACGCTGAAACTCTCCTCCGGAACGGGGATTGAGAACGTCATCGGGACGGCGCTGGCCGACACGCTGCTGGGGAATAGCAGAGACAACACGTTCACGGGGCTTGCTGGCGCCGACACGCTCGTCGGGCGAGCCGGCGACGACACCTTGATCGGCTCGGTCGGGAACGACAGCTTCGACGGTGGCACCGGGACCGACACGGTGATCGAGTCGGCGGACGTCGATTTCACGCTCGCCTCGACGACGCTCACCGGGCTCGGCACCGACACGCTTTCCAGCATCGAGAGAGTGAATCTGGCGGCCGGCGCGAGTGCGAACACGATCACCGTGCAGGGCTGGAC
>CALQRA010000076.1 GCA_943332855.1 Candidatus Kuenenia stuttgartensis | reverse complement strand
GCGCCCACCCCCCAGCCCACCCCCCAGCCCACCCCCCAGCCCACCCCCCAGCCCACCCCGCCGTTCCACGCCCGTCGTCCCCACCCGCCCCGCACCGGATCGGCAGGACCGGCGGAGGATTCCCCCTCTCCCCATCTGGGAAAGGGAGGCACCCCGGATCGAAAAACGGCAAAAAAAACAGACAAGAATGAATCTTGACTAAGACGATCGTATTGATAAGATCTCAATGTCGAGTTTGTTGACCGAATCGATAACCATCAAGTCACAACCGTTAAAGGCCGATTTCCTTTCCGTCTGCAGTTCCGACCGGAATGACCGGAGGGAAGCGACGGCTCCGCTGAGCCTTTCGTTCCGTCCCGGTTTCCTGGTCTCTCTCACTGCCGGCTGGTTCGCCCCGATCAGGCCCGCCCCGATCAGGTCCCCAGCCCCTCTCCCATTCGTTTCGCTTTCCCTTCATCTCTTTCCCTCGAGGAATCCCCATGTCCATCCGCTCCGTTCCCGCGCGACGGGCGTTCACGCTCGTCGAGCTGCTCGTGGTGATCGCGATCATCGGCACCCTTGTCGGGCTGCTGCTTCCGGCCGTTCAGGCTGCCCGTGAGGCCGCCAACCGTTCGAAGTGCTCCAACAATCTCAAGCAGATCGGCCTGGCGATTCTCAACCACGAGAGCGCCAAGCGCACCCTCCCCAACAGCCAGCGTCCCAACAACGGCGCGGCCCGCATCGCCTGGGTGACGCGTCTCCTCCCCTTCTTCGAGGAAGGCAACCTTGGCAACCGCTGGGACTTCGCGCAGAACTGGAGCAGCCTGACGCCGAACACCGCCGCGGGCTTCCAGATCCCCAACGCCGTCCTGGCGATGACGAAGCTGCAGACGTTCAGCTGCCCCACCGCGCCGGGCACCGGCGCTGACGGTGACCCCGACAGCACCTCCACCGCGAGCGGCTACCCCGTCAGCGACATCAAGGCGGTCGTCAACGCGGCCGGGAACGGCTTTGCCACCGTCGGCCTGTTCTGCGCCACGACCGACTACTCGCCGACGACGTTCGTCGACTCGCGGCTGGCCAACGGCGGCACGATCAGTGACAACCTCGCCGACGTCGCCAACAACGCGGCCCAGGGAGCCCAGAAGGCGAGCTCGGGCGACGGCTTCATGCCGAAGGACTACAACGGCACTGTCAAGGTGCGTCTGGCTGACTGCATCGACGGCAGTTCGAAGACGATCGCGATCGCCGAATCGGCTGGCCGGCCCTACAAGTGGACCCGCGGCAAGCGGGCCGACAACGGCAGCGGGGCGTTCCCCGCCCGGCGGATCAACGGCGGCGGCTGGTGCCGCCCGGCGAGCGACTTCGCCTTCGACGGCTCGTCCCCCGACGGCACGCTGTTTGGGGGCCCGAGTGCCGCTGGCGCCATCAACGTCACCAACGGCGAGAGCGTCGAGACGGCTCCCTACAAGGGGGCGGTCTACGGCACCGAGGGGACCGGCGAACCGTACGCCTTCCACTCCGCCGGTGCCAACCATTGCTTCGGGGACGGCTCGGTGCGTGTCCTCTCGTCAGACATAACGATCCGCATCTACGCGGCGCTCGTCACCCGGGCCGGGGGCGAGACGGCGAACGCCGACTGAGAGAGCCTCACGTGCCGACGCCAGAGCCCCGCGGGGCCAAAGCCGGCACCAAAATCGATGATCCCGGAGGGGCCGGGGCGGGGTGAACCCCGTCCCGGCCCGCTCCTTTTTACCCCCCGAAACGGGCACGCCTTCCCGCCGCGGACGGCCACGGGGGGGCCGTGGCTTTCAAAAGCGGAGTCCAAGCCGTACCCTGTCGGGGTGAATCCCGACGTCGGCCGCAGCGACCGCGGTGCCCGCCGGATCACCGCCTTTGGAGCCAGCGACGACTCCGCGGCGCCAGGTCCTCGCCCCGGATCGGACGCGGGGGCGGAAACGAGGGCCGGGAGCGGGTCCTTGCCACGAGCGTGTGCATGAGCGACATCCTGTTCCATTACTACCGCGTCAATCCGACGACGTGGTTCTATCTTTCGTCGCTCCTCTCGATCGCGCTGTTTTTCAAGTTCAACCGCGTTTGGAGCGTGAGAAACCTCGATCTCGTCGGCCTGATCCTGTTCGCGCCGGGATTGCTGGCGGTGGAGTACGGGAGTTTCCGGGCCAACCAGGCAGCGCTCCAGCTCGGTTACATCTGGCTGTTCTCGGTGTCGGCGGCATTCCTGGTGAGGATGCTGTTCGACTCGATGATGGTCCGCCGGCCGCTTCTCGAGCCGAATCTGACGACGGGGGGACTGGTGTTCCTGGGGAGTTCGCTCCTCGTGTTCCTCCTCGCCAACGTGATCACGTCGCGCCCCCAGCAGTCAGACATCGCCGCCGCCGCCGCCGCCGCGTCCCGGACAGCTGCCCAAGCGGAGCGCGGCGAGGCTCACCAGGTCGATCCCCTCGAGCGTCTCGGCCCCGGCTATCCACTTCTCTTTCTTCTCCCGCGGATCTCGGCGCAGCGGATCTTCTCCCCTGAGGCCGATGGAAAGGGGACGGTCGAGGCCGCCGGGGACGCACGGATCGTCAACGAGACCACCGCCCGGGTGATGGCGATCCTCTCGCAACTGGCGATCGTCGCCGGGATGGTGTTCACCGGCTGGCGGCACTTTGAAAACGCCCGCCTGGGGATCGCCGCAGCGGTTCTCTACCTCCTCCTCCCCTACACGGCGATCATGACCGGGCGGGTCGACCATGCCCTCCCCGGGGCGCTGATCATCTGGGCGATCGCCTGCTATCGGATCCCGCTCGCCTCGGGGTTCCTCATCGGGATGGCGATGGGGACGATCTATTACCCGGTCTTCCTCCTCCCGCTGTGGTGCAGTTTCTACTGGGAGCGGGGAATCCGTCGGTTTGCCGTCGGCGTCGCCGTGGCCTTGGCGGTCCTGGTTGCCGCCCTGGCGCTGCGGTCACCCAACACCGCGATCTTCTCCGGCCAGCTGCGGCAAATGTTCGGCTGGATCTTCCCCAACGAAGTCACGCTCGAGGGGTTCTGGTCCCTGCCGGCCAACGATGCCGTCTTCAGGCTCCCGGTGCTGGCAGCCTTCGTCGCCATGATGGGGACGCTCGCGATCTGGCCCTCCCCAAAAAACCTCGGCACGCTCTTGAGCTGCACCGCTGCCGTCCTCATCGGCAGCCAGTTCTGGAAGGCGCACGACGGCGGGCTGTTCATGGCCTGGTTCCTCCCGGTGCTTCTCCTGGTCGTCTTCCGACCGAACCTCGAAAACCGGGTGGCACTGCTCGTCCTCGAGGCGGAGTGGTTCCCGCGCCGCGGGCGACAGGCGGCCTGAACGATCCCCTTGAATCAGGCGGCCAGAATCAGGTGGCCGGAAGCAGGCCGTCAGCGGCTGCGGCGGAGGTCGACCGGCGCGGCGAGCTCTCGGCTGGCCAGCCAGTGCCGCCAAGCCGGGAGATTCCACTGGAAGTCCTGCCCGGTGATTTGCACGAGCGAGGCCAAGACCGCTTCGTTCCGGAGGCGGACCTTCCCCTTCTTCGGCCCCCCGCCGAGCGACAGGCCTTCGCCGCCGGCGTTTCCGAAAGCCACGCTCGTCTGCCCCGCCTGGCGACCGTCGGAAGCGATCACGACATGCTCCGTCTCCAGGGCGTCGACGAGCGGCGCCGTCGCCCCCACCAGCCTGAGCGCCCCGAGCGCCTCGGCAGCGCGATTGAGGCGCGCGTTGTCAGGCCCGCCGAGGGCCGCCACGAGCGCGGGCTCGGCGATCCGCGGTCCGATCGCCTGGAGACGCTCGACCGCTGTCAGCCGAGTATCGGGATCGGTATGGTCGATTGCCACCTGGACGATGATCGCGATGGCGTCGGGCGTCCCGATCCGCGCCAGGGCTTCGAGGAGGAAGGCCCGCACCTGCGGCACCGGCTCCCGCGCGACCGCCCCCCCCAAGCTCGACACCGCCGCCGGATCGACGATCTCGCGGAGCTCCTCGGCGGCCGTCGCTGAAGTGGCGGGATCATCCAACCGACGGCGCAGCTTCTCCAGCCGCGGGCCCCACTGCTTCTGGGTCACCTTCTCCCGCTCCGATCGCTCGATCAGCTCGATCTCCTGGCTGGTCCGCCAAGCCCCCCGATACCGGACGAACCCCCGCGCCGTCATCAGCGTCTGCTGGGACGGGGGAGCGGCCCCCGGGGACCGGTCATCCTCTCCGGGTTCCCCCTCCCGTTGTGCGGGGCGCTCGTCGGCACTGTGGGCTCTCACTGCGGCGGCGACCAGGAAGGCCGCCGCGAGGAGCGCTGGAAGGATCGGTGACGGGCGGATCACGGTCGTGCCCTCGAGTCGTGGCTGGCAGACGCTGGGAACCTCACGGAAGCCCCTTCCATCATCGTCAACGGGCCAGGGCCTGGATGGCCCCCACGTAAAAAGAGAAGATGCGAAAGATGACGAGGGTGATCAGGGCCGCAACGAGCCCCCAGATGACAAATCCTGCCACCTGAGCCGAGGCCTCGAATTTCTGGCGTGCCTCTTCGTCGTAGTCGCCTGCCAGGCGGTCGAGGACCTCGGCGGTGTTGCCGGTCAGTTCACCGGTGATCACCCCCTCGATGAGCGTCGGGGGAAACCCGCCACTTTCGCGGAGCGTGTCGGCGAGGGTCGCCCCCTCTCGAAGGCGGCGCTCGACCCGGTCGGCGTCGAGCGGGATGCCCGGCGCCACGGTGGCCCCGAGACGGACAAGCGTCCCGGCGTCGAGGCCGGCGGCGCTTGCGAGGCTCGCCGCCCGGCACCAGGCCGCCGCTTCCGCAGCCCGCGCCGCCGCGCCGATCACCGGTAGCGGGGAGACCACGCGGCGGACGATGCCGTTGCGGCGCCAGCTCGCCACGGCCATCCTTCCCGCGACGACCCCGGCGATGGCGAGGAACGCCACGATCGACAGGTACGCCGCCAGCCCGGCGGAACCGACCAGACCGAAGCCGAGGATGTCGATCGGCTTATTCGGCTTATTTTGTTCGTCGCGGATCCCCCCGGCCACCCAGATCAGGAAACCGATCACAAGGATCGCAATCGCCAGTTGGAAGCCGGGCCAGACGAGCCCACGGACGAACGCGCGGCGGGTCCGCTCCACCTGGTCGAGCATCCGCGCCAGTTCGCGGAGCGTCTCCGCCTCATGACCGGTGCGGTCGCCGACCGACACCATCCCGCGGATCAGCGGCGGGAAGGTTTCACCCGCCAGGGCCATCGCCTCCGACAGCGATTCCCCTGCGCCGAGGGCCTGCCCGACCGTCTCCATGGCCCCGCGCCAGCGCCGGGGAACGCGTTCCACCTCCCCCTTCCAGGCCCGCCGCACCCCGATCCCGGCCGCGAGCGACAGCGCCATCCGGCCGAGGATCTCGGCCAGGAGTTTCGTCGGCATCTGGGCGGTGAACGACATGGGTCCATGACCTCGGAAACCGAATCCTCTCAAGTCCCCCCGGAGAGCGAACGAGCCCCGGCTGCCCCACTGACGCCCGACCCTAACTCCCCGTGGAAAAAGTCATCCGTGACCGAGCCCGCTGCGGGGCAGCCGGCGGAACCAGTCCACTTGGAAAACCTCCGGTTTTGTCGAGTGCTGCGCACGATCGACCGCTTCGTGCGGTCGGCCCGCCATTTTATCCACAGCCTTCTAACACATCGTCCCGCCATCTGGTAGAAAACGCCCGCAGGTGAACTCCCCTCGCTTCCAGCCCACCGCCGCCCGAAAGCCCTCCGACCCATCCCATGAAGGCTCCCAGGCAGCCATCCCCGCCGTGGCCGTGCGTCGCCATCGTGGGAGTGGGTCTGATCGGCGGGTCGGTCGGCCTGGCGCTGAAGGCGCGGCGTCTGGCGGGCCGTGTCGTCGGTATCGGACGGACCCCCGCGTCGCTGGAAGAAGCGCAGCAGCGCGGGATCGTCGACGAGACGACGACCGACCTCGCCGCCGGAGTCGCCCAGGCTGACTTGGTCGTTGTGGCATCCGCCGTGTCGACGATTGGGCCTCTCCTCGAAGCCATCGACGGAGCCGCCCGTCCGGGGACGCTGCTCACCGATGCCGGGAGCACGAAAGGCTCGATCGTGGCCCGCTGGGAGCGGCACCGGAAAGCCCGCCAGTGCCGGTTCGTCGGCGCCCACCCGATCGCCGGCAGCCACCGCCGCGGCCCGGTGGCCGCCGACGCCGGCCTGTTCGAGGGGCGTCTGACGGTCGTCACGCCTGCCAAAGCGACGCCGGAGCAGGACACCTCCCAGGTGGCAGAGTTCTGGGCGGCACTCGGCTCGACGGTGTTTCTGATGCCGCCGAAGGACCACGACCGGATCCTCGCCGCCACCAGCCACGCCCCCCACCTTCTCGCCGCAGCCCTCGCGGCGGCGACGCCGGCCGACGTCACCCGCTTCACCGCCGGAGGCTGGCGCGACAGCACGCGGATCGCCGCCGGAGATCCGGGCCTGTGGGCCGACATCCTCCTCGACAACGCCGTCGAGGTCACGCGGGCACTGACCCGAGTCCGCCGGATCTCCGACCGCCTCGTCGCGGCGCTCGCAACCGGCGATCGCAAAACCCTCCTCGATCTCCTTCAAAGGGCCAAGGAACGCCGTGATGCTGTGGGAAGTTGACGTTCTCTCCGCCGATCCCGCCAACGACCACGCCGCCCGTGCGGTGGTGGCGGGCGCCGCCGATCTCGGCATCGCCGCGTGCACGTCGGCGCGCGCTGTGACCGGCTGGCTCATCGAAGGGGAGCTTTCGAGGAGCGACATCGAACGGGTCGCGACGACGCTCTTGGCCGATCCGGTCACGGAGCAGTTCACAATCCTCGAGCTCGCCGGCGCCCCGTCGACGGCCGCCGATGCCGCCGGCCCATCCCCCGCCGCCAGCCTCCCGCTGGTCCTCCATGTTCTGCCCAAGGCGGGGGTGACCGACCCGGCGGCGCAGAGCGTCCTGGCGGCGCTGCGGCTGCTCGGGCTCGAGGCGGCGGCCGTGCGGAGCATGCGGAAATACTGGCTTCCCGCTCTCCCCCACGACGAGGCCGAGCGGTTCGCCTGGAAGCTGTTGGCCAGCGAGGCGATCCACGACGTCGTCGTCGGTCCGCTGCCGCTGCGGGCCCTCGCCGGTGGTCGCCCCTGGGCGTTCACCCAGGTCGCGGTTCCCCTCGACGGGCTCGACGACACGGCGCTTGCGAAGCTGAGCCGCGAGCGCTGTCTGGCCCTTTCCCCCCTTGAGCTCAGCGCCGTGCGAGATCACTTCGCCGCGCTCGGCCGGGCGCCGCTCGAGATCGAGCTCGAGACGATCGCCCAGACCTGGAGCGAGCACTGCTGCCACAAAACCCTGGGCAGCCCGATCGACCACGAGGGGCCCGACGGCGCCGTTCGTTACGACAACCTCCTGAAAGAGACGGTGTTCGCCGCAACGCGCGAGGTCCGCGAGGCGCTCGGCCGAGGTGACTGGTGCGTGAGCGTGTTCCGTGACAACTCCGGCGTCGTGCGCTTCGATGGCGATCATGACATCTGCATCAAGGTCGAGACCCACAACCATCCCTCGGCGATCGAGCCGTACGGCGGCGCCGCCACCGGCCTCGGCGGGGTGATCCGCGATGTCCTCGGCACCGGCCTCGGGGCGAAGCCGATTGCCAACCTCGACGTCTTCTGCGTCGGCGACCCCGACACGCCGGCCGCCGATCTCCCGCCCGGGGTGATCCCGCCCCAGCGGCTCCTCGCGGGGGTCGTGGCCGGCGTTCGCGACTACGGCAACCGGATGGGGATCCCCACGATCGCCGGCGCCGTCGCCTTCCATCCCGGCTACCTCTGCAACCCGCTGGTGTTCTGCGGAACCGTGGGGATCATGCCGCGCAACACCGCCCAGACGGAGGTACAGAAGGGGGATCTGGTCGTCGTCGCCGGCGGCCGCACCGGCCGCGACGGGATCCACGGCGCCACCTTCTCGAGCATCGAGCTGACCAGCGACAGCGAGGCGCAGTCGGGCGGATCGGTGCAGATCGGTCATGCGATCAACGAGAAGATGCTCGTCGAGTTCATCCTCGAGGCCTCGCGGAAACGCCTGTTCCACGCCATCACCGACTGCGGGGCCGGTGGCCTCTCCAGCGCCGTCGGCGAGATGGGTGTGAGCCTCGGGGCGACGGTCGACCTCGACAAGGTGCCGCTGAAGTACGAAGGGCTCTCGGCCACCGAGGTGTGGATCTCCGAGGCCCAGGAACGGATGGTGCTCGCCGTCGCCCCCGGCGACTGGGAGAAGCTCGCCCGAATCGCCGCCGACGAGGGGGTCGAAGCGACGGCCATCGGCACCTTCACCGGCGACGGCCGGATCGAATTGAAGTGGCAGGAAGAGGTGGCCGGCGTGCTCGACTGCCACTTCCTCCACGAAGGACGCCCCCGCCAGCGACTCCAGTCGCGGTACGTGCCGCTCCCCGCGACCAGCCCCGCATGGAGCGCGACGACACCGTCGCTCGGCGCCACGCTCCTCGAGATCCTCGCCGCCCCCGATGTGGCGAGCAAGGAATGGATCATCCGCCAGTACGACCATGAAGTGCAGGGGGGCAGCGTCATCAAGCCGCTCCTCGGCCCCGGGGAAGGCCCCGCCGATGCCACGGTCGTCCGCGGCGTCCTCGGCCGCGACCGGGGGATTGCGCTCGGCGTCGGCCTCCGCCACCGGATCGGGCCGCTCGATCCCTGGCAGATGGCCGCCGGTGGGATCGTCGAGGCGGTCGCCAATGTCGTCGCCACCGGCGCCGATCCCGACCGCATCGCGCTGCTCGACAACTTCTGCTGGGGCGACACGCGCCGGCCGGAATCGCTCGGCACGCTCGTCGAGGCCTGCCGGGCCTGTCACGACGTCGCGGTCGATCTCGGCGCGCCGTTCGTCTCCGGCAAGGACAGCCTCAACAACGTCTTCGCCTGGACCGATGCCGCGGGCAAGCCCCGCGAGCTGTCGATCCCGCCAACGCTCCTGGCGACGGCGATGGGGCAGGTCGATGACGTTCGCCGCGTCGTCACCCCCGACCTGAAGCGACCGGGCAGCCGCCTGGCGGTGATCGGGCTGACCCGCGACGATCTCGCCGGCAGTCAACTCGAGGCCCTCGGCGTCGTCACCGGCGGCGCCGTGCCGCGGATCGACGCGCCTTCCTGCCGGAAGACCTTCCGGCATCTCGCCAGCGCGATCCGCGACGGGGGGATTCTCGCCTGCCACGATGTCTCCGACGGCGGCCTTCTCGCCGCCGTGGCGGAGATGGCGATCGGCGGTGCGATCGGGGCGACGATCGATCTGGGGAAGGTGCCGACGCTCCTCGAAGGGGGCCAGGGACGGCATGCCGATCTTACGATCGCCTTCGCCGAATCCCCCTGTCGGTTCGTCTGCGAAGTCGACGCCGAGTCAGCCGGCCGAATGGGGGAATGGCTCGAGGGCATTCCCTGGGGCTGGATCGGGGAGGTCGTCGATGCCCCGCGTCTGACCGTCACGGGCTGCTTCGACGGCGACGATTCGGTCGCGCTCGACGCCCTGGCCCGTGCCTGGCGATCGTGGAAGTCCTCGCCATGACCTCCCCCGGATCCTGATTGCCTCCGTGCTCCGCCTGTCACCGTCCGACCGCTCCCATTCCCCGTCCGCTCCGCTCCCGATCGCCCCGCCGCCAGGGATTTCAGCATGCTCTCCCCCCGTGCCCTCGTTCTCCGCGCCCCCGGCACGAACTGCGATCACGAGACCGTCCACGCCTTCGATCGGGCCGGCGCCATCGCCCGACGGGTCCATGTCCACGCCTTGGCAGAGAAACCGTCGCTCGCCGACGATTACCAGATCCTCTGCATTCCCGGCGGGTTCTCCTACGGCGACGACATTGCCAGCGGACGGATCTTCGCCCTCGAGTTGAAGACCCGGCTCGGGGATCTCCTCGCCCGCTTCCGCGACCGTGGCGGCCTCGTGCTCGGGATCTGCAACGGCTTCCAGGTCCTCATGCAGACGGGGATGCTTGTCGCCGATCCCGACGGGAAGCCACGGGCGTCGCTGGCCCACAACCGTTCGGGGCAGTTCACCGACCGCTGGGTGCGCTTGGCGGCCACGCCGGGGAAATGCGTGATGCTCCAGGGGCTCGACCAGCCGTTTGATCTCCCGGTCGCCCACGGCGAGGGGCGGTTGGTCACCCGGTCCGCCGCCGACCTCGAGGCGCTCGCCGCGGCCGGGCAACTCGTGCTGCGGTACACCACTGACGGCACGGGCCAGGCCACGAATCCTAACGGCTCGGCCGCTGACGTGGCCGGAGTCTGCGATCCGACCGGCCGCGTGTTGGGACTCATGCCCCACCCAGAGCGCTTTCTCGTCGCCACCCAGCATCCTTCTTGGAACGGCCGTCTCGACGGCGACGCCTTCGGTGCCGGCCTGTCGATCTTCGCCAGCGCCGTCAAAGCGGTGTCGTAAGCGCGGGAAGCTTGGGGGCTTTGGCGGCTTTTGGAAAAGCCCCCGGGGAGCTTTCCTCGGGCCGCGTTGACGCTTTCCGCCCTGGTGCCTACTCTCCGCCCCCCGGCAGGGCCCGGCGTCCTGTCATTCCCTTCCCTTTTTCTGCGATGCCGCGCGCATGGCGATCCGCGTCAGAGGTCTGTCGTCACTCCTTTCGGTCGCCTTGCTGGCGGCGGCGGGATGCGTTTCCGCGCCGATGATCGATGCCCTGCTCCCGGAGCGGATGCCAACGACGGCCGGGGAATTTGGCGGCGTGGCCAAGCGTCCCGTCGCCCAGACGCTCCCCCTGGAGGTGTTCTTCCTCCGCTGCGAGCAGGCTCACGCCGGCCATGATGAGCTGTGGGACCGTGTCGACGAGCAGGTCATCGACGAGTCGGTCCGTCGTCGACTCGCCGCCAACGGACTCCGGGCCGGGATTCTCCTCGGGCAACTTCCGGAGCCGATCCTCGCCGCCATCGAGCCGCCCGTCAGCGCCGGGCCAGGGGGCCCTCAGCCACCGGCCAACGCCGCCGATGCCAACCCTCCGGTGGTGCGCCGCGTGCTCCGACTCCTCCCCGGCCGCGAGAGCGAATTGGTGGCGCTGAAGCTGATCCCCAATCTCGTCGTCCTCGAGCAGGAGGAGGACGGTCTCCGCGGCGGCAACTACACCGACGCCGTCCCCCACTTCACGCTCAAGGCCTGGCCCGCGGCGGATGGTCGTGTCCGCGTCGATCTCGTACCGGTGATCCGCCACGGCCCGATGGAGCGGTCATTCGTCGGGGAGGATGGCGTGTTCCGGGTCGAGACGAGCCAACGGAAACGGGTGCTCGATCCACTGCGGTGCGAGGTGACGGTCCCCGCCGACGGCCTCCTCATCGTCGGCCCGGCCGGCGATCCGGGGGCCTCGGTCGGCGACGCCCTCTTCCGCCCCCGCACCCAGGGGCGCGCCGAGACCCGCCTGCTCGCACTCCGGCCGCTCGCCCCGGGCGTCGATCCGATGTTCATGTCGAAGCCGGCCACCGACACACCGGGCTCGGCCATCGATGCCACCAGCTACCCGCCCGCGACCGCGACCGCATCGGAGTGAGCGGCCGGCGCCGTCGGGGCAAGCTGGGCGGCCGCTGCGGCCGGCGCCCGCGGCGAATGCCCCGGCAAGCTGCGGCGGTCCGGTAAGACGCTACTGCGCCGACGAGCGGTTTGGCACGCGGAGGCCGATGCTGCCGATCGAAGAGTGCGTGCTTTGTCGTTTTGCCCGGGGATCGCCCGGATGGAACGCGGAGCCTCCCGCAGGGATGGAATCTCCATGACCACGACGTCGGCCCCTGCCAAAGCACACCGCCCCCAGGCCTACACGGTGTTCGGCGCCGCGATCGTGGCCGGTGCCGCGGTGGCATTCGGCCTCAACAGCGCCCTCGACTCGCATCTGGCGCAGGCCAAGCCGCAGGTGGAGAGCGAGTCGATCCTCGTCGCCCTCCGCCCCCTATCGGCAGGGTCTCCGGTGACGGTCTGGGACGTGGGCCTGCGCGATTGGCCAAAAGCGATGGTCCCCTCGACGGCCTTGCGCGTCACCGACGATCTCGAAAACCTCGTCGTCCGTCATCCGCTCCGGGAGGGGCAGCCGATCCTCGCCGTTCAGCTCGGTCGCGTTGACACCGCCGGAGAGGTCATCGCTCGTCCCCTTGCGGTCGCGGCACCGCCGGCCCCCTCCGGTCGTGAACCGGAACGCGATCTGTGGGAATCGCCCCCCACGGCGCCCGCCCCGCCGCTGACCTCAGCCGCGGTACCCCCGGCGACCACCGTGACAACGGTCTCGACGACGTTCGCCACAGCGACCACCGTGCTCCCCGTGCCCGCCGCCGTCGCCCCCCGGGTGGCCGCAACCACCGCAACGCCCGCCGCCGCACCGGTCAAGACCGGTAACCCGGGCCTTGCTACCGCCAATCAGCTCGTCCCGGCGCCGCCGGAAACGGCGCTGACGACGATCGCGACGGGCACTCCTACCCCGGCCACCGCGACCTCACCGATCGTCGAGCCGAGCTCCGACCTCGATCCCCTCGCGCTCCCTGCCGTCGACGCGGCCACCACGACCTTCGCGACCGCCACCCCGGCGCTTGACGCACCGGCTCCGATCGAAATCCGGTCGCCGCGGGCGGAACGCGGCGACACGCCCCCGGCCGCCCTGCGGACCGCGCTGCGGCCGCGGCCGTCGGTCGTGCAGGCGCTCTCGGTGCCGGATCGTTCCGCCTTGAGCGACGAGGGCACCGGACGTGTCGGTGAGGCGGCCGCCCCCGGCCGCCTGTCGGGCCGCGTGGCTTCGGCGGCCGCGGGGTTCGGGGAAGGGACTGCGGCTCCCGCGCCCGCCGACGCGACCCCGAGGATGCTCCCCACCGGCTCGGCCACGTCAACCCAGGCGCCGCTGGCTCCCCAGGCACGCTCCCGAGCCACGCCCCCTGCCCCGCGCCCGACGCGGGCCCAGGCGTTCACCAAGGGCTACCGCCCCAGTTGATCGTCGGCGTTCACCCCGGCATCGTCATCGGCCTCGCCGCCACGCTCCAGCTGGCCGTCGAGGGGAACGATCCGGTAGCGACCGCCACACCGGGCAGCGAGGTCGGCAAGCCGCGGGCTGCGCCGTGACTCGTCGCCGAACTGGACGACCATGCAGCGGCTCCCGCTGCCGAGCCGGGAGAGCCGTTCGAGCTCCGCTTCGGTGAGATCGTCCTTGGCGTCGGCATCGGTGAGGAGGAAGACGACATCGGGAGAGAGCCGGAAGGCAGCAGCCAGGGCTTCGGCGTGCCGCGTCCCGCCGTCGGCCCGCACCGAGTCGACGAAGCGCCGTGCGGCGCGACGGTTGTCCTCGGTGGCAAACACGAGCCTTCCCCGGTTCCCGGCCGGGGAGAAGACGTGCAGGCGGTCGTTGTAGAAGATGACGTAAAACTGCTGCACGTCGCCAAGTTCGTCGAAACTGCGAATCAATTCCCGCTTGGCAGCGGTCAGCGGCCGACCGTCCGGCTCCCCCATGCTCGCCGAGCGGTCAAAGACGTACACAAAGCGGTTTCCCTTCGCCTCGAGGCCGAAGATCCCGGTGCGGATCCCCCCCGGCGACTTGACCGCCGGCGGCTTCGGAGCCTGCGCGGAGGCAGGGATCGATGCTGCCAAGCCGCCGAGGGCAGCGGCGGCCGCGACCACCGCGACAAGCCATCGACGGCGGGCCGTCGGCAGGCGATCTGTTCCCGATCGATGCCCCATCTCGCCTCCCTGTCGGCCATCCGCTTGACGTTTCACTCGCTGTCAGGGCTCAATGACGAGCTTGCCGTCGAGCACCCCGGTCCGTGTCACCGTCGCCGATTCCTGAAGCGCGTGCGCCAGCGCGGTCTGCTCGAGCGGGAGCACCCGGGCGATCGGCACCCGCAGACGTCCCTCCGCCATCCAGCGGTTGATGTCGATGGCCGCTGCCGCCTGGAGACGCCAATCTGCCTTGAACATAGCAAACCCGACCATCCGACATCCCTTGAGATAGAACGGCCCGACGGGGAACGGCGTCCGCGCGTCGCGCCCGGCCATAAGGACGATCCTCCCTCCGTCGGCGAGCAAGCCGACCGCCCGGTCGAACAGCGGCTCGCGCTGGGTCTCCCAATAAACATCGATCCCTTCCGGCGCCGCTGCCCGGGCCACTTCGACGAGGTCGTCGCGCCGGTAGTCGAACACCGCCTCGGCCCCCAGGCTCCCGGTTCGCGCCCGCTTCTCCGCGGTGCCAGCGGTGCCGATCACGCGGGCCCCCAGCGCCCTCGCCACCTGGACCACGGCGCTCCCCACCCCCCCCGACGCGCCGTTGACAAAGAGCATCTCCCCCGGCCGGAGGTTGGCATGGGTGACCAGCCCGAGGTGGGCCGTGATCGAGACGAGGGCCGCCGCCGCGGCATCGCGGTCGCTCACCGAATCGGGGGTGGGGTAGAGCCATCGCTCGTCGATCGCCGCCAGTTCCGCGAACGTCCCTTGGCGCCCCAGCAGCCCCTGGTTGGAGCCCCAGACCCTCATCCCTGGCCGGAGGGCCCCGACCTCCGCCCCCACGGCGACGACCTCCCCGGCGAGATCGCAGCCCACGATGAACGGCACAGGGAGCGCAAACGCCACGGCACCGGCGCGGACGTAGGTGTCGATCGGATTGACGGCACAGGCCCTGACGCGCACGAGCGCTTCGCGCGGGCCGGGCACCGGGTCGGGGAGGCTGCCGACCTCGATCACGTCGGCCGGTCCGGTCCGGGTGATGAAGGCGCCCCTCATCGACGGTCGACCTTCCGCTTCGACAGCACACCGACAACACCGACCAACACCAGGATGGCTCCCACGGCGGCCGCGGTGCGGAGGCCGTTTTGCAGGGAGTGGTAGTAGTCCGATCGGCCCCTCGATTTCGCCTCAATCTCCGTCGGCGGCCGATCGATCGAGGCGTGGACGAGGCGCGTGGCCCAAGCCGAGTAGACCTCGTCGGTCGGCGCCTTCATGACCGACGACTTGATCGTGGCGTCGTCGAAAAAATCGACCTCGGGGGGCGTGAACGACACCGACAACAGCCCGGCCGTCGCGGCCAGCAGGCCGCCGGCCAGGAGCAAACCGTGCCACGCCGTCCAACTCCCGGCGGTGCGGGCCCTCGCCACCTCCGTCACCACGCGCAACTTCCCCAGATCCCGCAGCCGCGGGACAGTCTCCTGGCGGCCGCAGGCGGGACATGTCGCCAGCCCACCCGCCTGGGAGGAGGTGACCGGAATGTCCACACCGCACGGACAGGGAAGGAGAAAGGAAGTCATCGGGAACAGGCTCCAGTGGCCGCAGAAACGACGTGCCAGGATTTTTTTACCATTTGCCGGGCAAATCCTCGAACATTCGTGAAAAGAGGGGGAAAAAAAGTTGGCCTTCCGCCTCCGACAGCGCCATAATCCTGTGCCTTCCGGACGACCGGCATGGCACCACATCGGCGGCTCGTACCAGAGCGCGATGGGCCATCGGCGTCCTCACCCAGGCTTGCCAGTCACATGGCTTGCCTGTCGGCTCCAATCGATCCAGGTCAGCGTTTCCCATCCGATCGGCTTCGGGTGTGCCTCTCCGAGTCCGGCTGCCTTCCCGCTTGCAACGGGTTGGAGACCGTTGGTTCGGGGGGGAGACGGAAGCGGCTGGGCTGATCGATCTGCCGACCTGGGTTGTCGGATGGCATTTCGGACCGCTGATACGCCTCGAGCACGTTCCGTCAGTCGAGCCTGACAGCGATGGTCCCGGGCGGCCCGTTCCCCGTCCGCAGTCCATTTCGGTTTTCCCCTTGTTCGCATCTCCATTGCCCGGGCGTTTCCCCACGTTCACCACCCGTTGATGGCCTTTCCTGGAGGAGGATTCGGGCCGCTGGACTTGCCCTCCCCTTGAATCACACTGTCGGCGTTCCGAATGATGCACTTTGGCTGCTGCACCTGGCGACCGCGGAATGCGGTCGTCGCTGGGCCAGTTAGGAGCGTCGGCGCGACGCCTAAAGCCGCGTCGCAGCGAGGGCACGACGCCTCTCCCTGCGGTTGACCGGTCCGATCGAACCCGCCCAGTGAATCCGTTCCACGAAGGAGCTCCAACCTTGTACGACTCGCTGCTGGACGAACTCGAAGACGATGTCGTCTCCAATCCCCAGGATGTGGAGGACCTTTCGGTCAAGGTCGTCGATGCCGAGGAGGCCGACGCCGACATGCTCGCCGATGACGATGCCGGTGGGCTTTCCGATGGCGACATCGACGGCGAGGTCGAGTCGGAGGTCGAGGCGTCCGGTGAAACCGAGGATGTCCTCATCGATCAGGGGGAGAACTGGTCCGATGATCCGGTCCGGATGTATCTGACGCAGATGGGAGAGATCCCCCTCCTCACCCGCGCCCAGGAGATCTGGCTGGCGCGGCAGATCGAGACGACCCGGGCGGCGTTCCGGGCGAAGCTTCTCGAGTGCGAGTATGTCTGCCAGCAGTCGTTCAAAGTGCTGTCCCGCGTCCACCGTGGCGAGCTCCCCTTTGACCGCACCGTCCAGGTGTCGGTGACCGACCGTCTGGAGAAGGATCAGATCCTCGGTCGTCTCCCCCACAACCTCCGGACGCTCGACGTTCTCCTCAAGCAGAACAAGTCCGACTACCGGATCGCCCTCTCGAAGAAGCGGAAGATGTCGGAGCGCCGCGAGGCGTGGGCCCGGCTCGGTCGCCGTCGTCGCCGGTGCGTGCGGCTCGTCGAGGAACTCGGCCTGCGGACGCAGCGGATCGAGGCGATGATCCCGACGCTCGAGGAATTCGTCCGCCGCCTCAAGGAACTGCGGCTGAAGATCGACGCCCACAAGAAGAGCAAGCAACCGCCGGCCGGTCGTCAAAAACTCGTCGATGAATACCGGATGATCCTCAAGGCCTGCCAGGAAACGCCGAAGAGCCTCAAACGGCGGATCAGTGAGATCAAGCAGATCTACGCCCAGTACCAAAAGGCGAAGCGCGGTCTGTCGGAGGGGAATCTCCGGCTCGTCGTGTCGATCGCCAAGAAGTACCGCAACCGCGGTCTCTCTTTCCTCGATCTCATTCAGGAGGGGAATGCCGGTCTGATGCGGGCGGTCGACAAGTTCGAATACCGTCGCGGGTTCAAGTTTTGCACCTACGCGACGTGGTGGATCCGGCAGGCGATCACCCGGGCGGTGGCCGACCAGAGCCGGACGATCCGCATCCCGGTGCACATGGTTGAGACGATGTCGAGGGTCCGCAATGTCGCCCGCCAACTCCTCCAGGAGTACGGGCGCGAGCCGACGATCGAGGAGATCGCTGCCCGCGCAGGCACCCCCGTCGATGAGACGCGGCGCGTGTCGGCGATGAGCCGCTACCCAATCAGCCTCGATCGCCCCGTCGGCAACAGCGAGGACAGCCACTTCGGCGACCTTCTCCCCGACACCGGGGCGGAGAACCCGGCCGTGGGGGCCGCCCAGGAGATGCTCCGCAACCGGATCGCCAAGGTCCTCAAGAGCCTCTCCTACCGGGAGCGGGAGATCATCAAGCTCCGCTACGGCTTGGGGGACGGCTACAGCTACACCCTCGAGGAAGTGGGCCACATCTTCAAGGTGACGCGCGAGCGGATCCGGCAGATCGAGGCCAAGGCGGTCCGCAAGCTCCAGGCCCCGGCCCGGAGCGAGGAGCTTTCCGGGTTCCTCGACTGATCCCTCTGGCCAGCACGCCGAACGAGCGTCCCCTCATTCGAGCCCCCGGTGAATCGATGTCTTTTGCGGCATCGCACCGGGGGCTCTTTATTTTCGAGGGGAACTGAGAGGCCTGCGGCGTCCGGCTCACCGCTCCTGCCCGCGACTGGGGGGCGGAGGAAGTGATCCGCCTGGTCACGACCGGGGAATCTTCCCGGCCTGCTCGAGCCAGTGGAGCACCTCGCCAGCGAGGACCTCGGGCGGGTGGGCCGAGGAGTCGACCACCAATTCAGCGGCGAGGGGAGCCTCGTAGGGATCGTCGATCCCGGTGAATCCCCTGATCTCCCCCGCTCGTGCCTTCTTGTAGAGCCCCTTGGGATCACGGGCCTCGCAGACGGCAAGCGGCGCCTCGACATGGATCTCCACGAAGTCGCCCGGCTGGAGCATCGTCCGCACGGCATCCCGGTCGCGGCGGTAGGGGCTGATGAACGCCGTCAGGGCGATGATCCCGGCCTGCGCGAAGAGATCGGCGACGGCACCGATCCGGCGGATGTTCTCCTCCCGGTCGGCAGGGTCGAAGCCGAGCCCGAAGCGGGTGGCGAAAGCCTCGTCATGGCGCTGGCGGAGGAGCGCGGGGGCGGCATTGAGCCCGAGGCGGACGTTATCCCCATCGAGGACGAAACTCCTCAATCCACGGGCATGGAGGCGGCGATCAACCGCATTGGCGAGCGTGCTCTTGCCGCAGCCCGACAGCCCCGTGAACCAGAGCACGCATCCTCGGTGCCCCGCCGACCGCTCCCGGTCCTCCCGACTCACGGCGTGCTGGTGCCACCGAACGTCGATGTGCTCTTCGGACATGCGTTCCTTCCATCCCCTTTTTCTCAGGGGCGATCAATTCCAACCGTCGAGAACGACCGTGGCGGTGAACCGCTGCGGGACCTTGCCCGCCACGGCCCGCTCGATCTCCATCTCGATCGAGTCCCCGGGGCCGTGAAGCGCGACGAAGTCGGTCAGCCCCTCGAAGTTCTTCACTGGCACGCCATCCATCGACAGGACGACATCGCCGATCTGCAGGCCGGCGCGGTCGGCCGCGGAGCCGGCTACCACTTGCGTGATCTGACACGGGCCGACCATCCGCTGGCCTCCGACCCCGAGCTTCCCCCCCTTGCGGACGTCGATCTCTGCTTGGGGGAATCGGGCAGCCAGCACCGCGACGGCCTCGTCGCTGACGCCGGTGGCGTAGAGTTGGATGGCTTCGAGCCCGCGGAGGCGGCCGAGGAGGGCCAGGGTCGCCTCATCGACCTTCCGGCCATGGATCCCGACCTGCCGGAGGTTGCGGAGCCGGGGGAGGAGACGCAGGTCCTCGGTGCTCCCTCGCCACTGGGTGTCGAGGATCACCTCCAGGCCGCGGCGCCCGGTGGACATCGAGAGATAGTCTTGCTTGAGCTTCGCACCGAGCGCCTCGAGGCGCTCGTGGGCGGCCTCGTGCATCCCGAGTTGATGGTATTCGAGGGTCGTGGCGGCGATCTGCGGCACCGGACCGGGAGGGCCCTCCGCCAGGGCCTCGAGGAGCCTCTCCGCTTCGAGTGCCGCGGCGACCGCAGCGGGAAACGGCTGGGGGGGCTCCACCGGGGCATCCCCGTCGGCCGACATCGCGGTGGTCTCCTCCTCACCGGCCGGCGGGTCGAGGTAGCCGCGGATGACCTCGATGGCCCGACTGGCCACCTCGAGATCCCCCCCTCGGGCGGCGGCGGCGAGGGGCCCGAGCGCAGCGGGGCCGGCCGCCGCGAGCGACCGGCTGGCGGCCTCCCGGTCGGCAAACTGCTCGGCACCGAGTTGATCGATCCACTCGCGGATGACTTCGGCCGACGGATCCGCCGCGAATCCTGGCGGGGCGACAAACGCCAGCACGATCGCGCCCCACGCCGACAAGGCGACGGCACAAGCGCGGCGGCACGGGCGAGGGAAGAAGGGCAAAGTCACCGGAAAAACCTCTTACGGGAGCCCCGAGACTATACCACTGCGCCCCGGGCGAGCCTGCGCGAACCTTCCGCTCGGTCCCCCTCGGGGCACCGCGTGCTCGGGGCGGGGGAAACAGGGTAGAATTGAGGGTCGGCCCCCAATTTTCCGCGCCCGTTCTCCGCTCCCTCTTGGCCCCCATGCTGCCCTCCGCTCCCATGCCCTGCGCTCCCCTCCCCCTCGCCCTTCCCCCGGCAGGGAGCCGCGATTCTGGCCGTGCCTGCCCTCCCCCGCTGCCAATGAGCCGGGCGGAGATGGAGGCACGGGGCTGGGACGCGGTCGATGTCGTCCTCGTCACGGGGGATGCCTACGTCGACCACCCGAGCTTCGCCAACGGCCTCATCGGGC
>CALQRA010000075.1 GCA_943332855.1 Candidatus Kuenenia stuttgartensis | reverse complement strand
TCGTGGCCGGTGACCGGCTCGTTGTCTCCTTGGGCGAAAAGGGGCTGCGCTGCTATGCGACCGAGACCGGCGCGCTGCTGTGGGCCAATGCCTGCCCGGGGGAGATCCTGGCGGTGATGGGGGAGCGGATCTGGGTCCGCGACCGGACGAGCCACCTCTCCTCGATCGACCTGGTCACAGGCGAAGCACTCAAACAGTACTGCTTCGGCGCCTTCGACCATCTCGTCGTCAATCACCAGACCGACCGCCTCATTCTCGCCAGCCCTTCCGGCACGCTGGTCTGTCTGAAGGCGAAGGGGGCCGGGGCGCCGAAGGCATGGAGCGATCTCCAGCCGCTTCCGGAGCCGGAAGTCGACGCGAAGCCGACCCGTCCGGCCCCGCAGCCGAATCCCCCCGAGCATCTTCGGAACAACGCCAACGCCAACGCCTTCGACGACGAACCGGCCGAGGAGCCGGCCGACGACGAACCGATGGACGAGGACGCCCCGGCCGACGCTGATGCCGACGGCGACTTCGATGCCGAGCCGGGCATGGACGACGAGCCCCCGGCCGACGACGCCAGCGGCGAAGACCCGTTCAACGCCCGCGACTCGTGAGCCGGGGCGGCGGTCGCTCGCCGCCTCGCGGAGGTTTGTGGAAAAAGGTGCCTGCCACCAAATCCAGGGGATCTGGCCATGCCGAATCCCCCAGCTTCTGTGGATTTGGTGGCTGGCACCTTTTTCCTCCCTGGCACCTTTTTCCTCGGTCGGTACGGGTGCGGCTTCGGCTCCGCAAGTCGTACGGTGGCCTTCGTTGGCGTAAGCTCAAAGGGGTCGCGGAGGTGCGGCTCCCGAATGGCACGCGTCGATTGGCCGAAGTACATTGGTACGAAGCGCATGGAATCGGACGGCGTGAGCTCAAGATCAAGCGTTTCGTGAAGACGTAGCCATGCAAAAACAACCTCATTTTGCGATCTGCGTCCGCAACAAGGGCGTCCCTGCCTCGCTCGAACTGCGCAAGGTCTACCGCCTCGTCGCGGACGCAGCCGCCGCCGACGACGGCCTCGTCCGCGTGGTCGATGAGTCGGGCGAGGACTCCCTCTACCCAGACAGCTTCTTCGTACCGATTGAGGTGCCGAAGGCAGCGGTCCGAGCGTTCAGCAAACGTTCGGCCTGACCATTCGCCGGATCAGATGGTGGAACGGATCCAGTGGCACTGCAGGGGCCGTGGGCTCCGTTGAGGCTCCGGCGTTGGTGGCTAGCGCCGATTCTCCGGGCATGCTTCGATGGACGTGATCGGCATCGATCTCTCTGGGCCCTGCAACGCGGCCGACACCGCGATCGCGGCCTTCCGGGCGAACGGTCGCACGCTCATGTTGCAGGAGCGCCTCCT
Organism: Candidatus Kuenenia stuttgartensis; assembly: GCA_943332855.1. Classification (GTDB taxonomy): domain Bacteria; phylum Planctomycetota; class Planctomycetia; order Pirellulales; family UBA1268; genus QWOP01. The sequence goes on along the minus strand of CALQRA010000075.1, from coordinate 18,609 downwards.
CGGCGCCGACGATGCCGTCATCGCGGCGCTCATCGCACGTGCCAGACCCGACGCTGATCTGGTCGTCGGCCTCGACGCCCCCCTCTCGTACAACGATGGCGGCGGTGATCGTCCTGCCGATCGGCTCCTCCGCGCGCGGGCCGTGGCTGCGGGGCTGCTCCCCGGCTCGATCATGCCGCCGACGCTCACGAGGATGGCCTACCTGACGCTCCGTGGGATCACCGTCGCCCGGATCGTGGCGACGATCGCGGGGGCCCGAGCGAGGATCGTCGAAGTCCATCCGGGGGCGGCCTGCGTGCTCCGCGGGGCGCCGGTCGGAATCGTGCGTGCGCTTAAATCAAGCGCGGCGGCGCGGCATGAGCTTCTCCGCTGGCTCGAAGGGGCGGGTCTGGAGGGGATTGGTGGCGGCCCTGATCCGGGAGATCACTTCGTCGCCGCCTGCGCCGCGGCCCTCGCGGCCTGGAAGTGGTCGCTCGGCGATCCAGCTTGGATCCATCCTGCCGATCCGCCCTGGCATCCCTATGACATGGCTTGTTGACCGTCGGCCATGCCCCTCAGGGGGCGCCACGATCCTCGGAGGCCCTCAGGAGGCGAGCTGGCCGACCTTTGCGATGACTGACCGGCCACCTCGCTGCCAATGAATCGAGGGAATGGCGGCCGTGCCGAGTCGCCCGGCTGCGCTGGATTCGGCAGCTGGACCCTTCTCTTGTGCCGCGTTCGCCTTCAGCGGCTCAAGGTATGCTAGAGGCACTTCTCCGGTACCGTCGACCGACTGGACTGTCCTTTCCATGCCGCCTCCTCGCTACCTCCAGCAAATCTCACTGAAGGGCTACAAGTCGATCGATTCGCTGGAGAGCCTCACTCTCAACGCGGGACTCAACGTTCTCATCGGGGCCAATGGTTCAGGCAAGTCGAACTTCATTCGTTTTTTCGACCTGTTGCGGAACATCGCCGATCCGACGAAGGGGTTGCAGAACTACGTCGCCCAGCATGGCGGCGCTGACGCCTTTCTGTTTCGTGGCATGAAGATCACGCCCGAGTTTCAGGCGAAGCTCACGTTCGGCTCCAACCGGTATGAGCTCACGCTCAAAGCCGCCGACGATCGCTCTCTCTTCTTTGCCAGCGAACAAGCACCTTTCCAAGGAAACCACGGCCCAACTTGGAACGACTTGGGGGGAGGGCACCGGGAGTCACTGATTCTGCGGGACACGTCACCTGCCCGAACGAACAGCATCAAGTGGGCCCGTGAAACGATCGCTTCCTGGCGCTCCTACCACTTCCACGATACCTCCGCGAACGCGCCCATGATGGGGCGCTGCAACGTGTACGACCATGCGACGTTGCACGGGGATGCCTCGAACATCGCAGCGGTCCTCAAGTCCATGGAGACAAACGCGCCACAACGGCTCGATCGAATCGTCGAAGCCATTCGGCTGATCGCCCCCTTTTTTGGTGGATTCGTCTTGAAGGAAATCGCCACCGACCAGACGCGATTGTTTTGGAAGGATCGTTATTGTGATCTCCTCTACGACCCAACCCAGTTTTCGGATGGCACCGCCCGCTTCGTATGCTTGGCGACCCTCCTCCTCGGAGACCCGCAGGCGGCGACGATCGTCATTGACGAGCCCGAGCTCGGCCTTCATCCCTACGCGATCAAGCTGCTGGCAAGCATGCTGAAGGACGCGGCCGACTCGGTGCAGATCATCCTCTCCACCCAGTCAACGCTTCTCTTGGATGAAATGGATCCCGAGAACGTCATCGTTGTCGATCAGATTGAAGGCAAATCCCTGCTGCGGCGATTGGATGGTGACAGCCTTGCTGCCTGGCTCGAGGAGTACACGCTCGGCCAACTGTGGGAAAAGAACGACCTGGGAGGCGTTCCACGGTGACGGACCGCGTCCGGCTCATCATCTCGGTCGAGGGGCCCACCGAGCAGTCATTCGCCAGCCAAGTGCTCGCGCCTCACCTCGCAGGCTTTGGCGTGGACGCGACAGCCCGATTGCTTTTCACCAACCGCAAACTCCGCAAGCGGGGCGGCGTTCGGAACTACGCCAAAGTCAGCGATGACATCCGATGCTTGATGCAGGAGCAGAAAGACACAGCCGTTCGATTCACGACGATGCTCGATCTTTACGCACTGCCCGGTGATTTTCCGGGCTTCGCTGCTGCCGCATCCCTTCATCAGGCCATCGCGCGCGTCGCGGCACTCGAGCAGGCCCTGGCAGCGGATTTGGGTGACCGCCGTTTCGTCCCATACATCCAGCTTCATGAGTTCGAGGCACTTCTTTTTTGCGATCTCGACCAACTCGTTCCGCGGATTGTAGGGTGTGGGCGGGGCGTTCAAAACCTCAAGGACGAAGTGGGCGACACCCCGCCGGAAGACATCAACGACGGGCCCCTGACGGCACCCAGCAAACGCATCATCCAGCATGTGCCGAGGTACGAGACGGTCAAGGTGAGAGTAGGCGCGACCGCTGCCGGCGCCATCGGGTTAGCGAGCCTGCGCGAGAATTGCCCACACTTCGACGCGTGGGTCTCCGGATTGGAGCGGCTTTCGTTCGACCTTTGACGATTCGGGGGCCGTTTTTTGGATCGTTCTTCAGCATTCAGCTCGGAGCGTTACTGTCGCGGATGGTCGATCGTAGTGCTGACGAAGCAGGGCAACGCCTTCTGGGACTGAAAAAGGTGCCTGCTACCGAATCCAGGGGATCCGACCGCGCACAATCACCCAGCTTCCCTGGATTTCGCGGCTGGCACCTTTTTTGTCTCCTCGAAGGTGGCGAGCACCCTGGCGATCACGCCGGTCAACGACGCGCCGAGCGTGTTCGCTCCGAAGTCGTTCACGCTTACCGAAGATCTGAAGGGCAATCTCCACTGGCCGGCCGCTTCGACGCCGTTTGCCGACATCGACTCCCCCCGGCTCACCGTCACGCTGTCCGTCGCCGACGGCACGATCACGGCCGCCAGCACGGCGGCCGTCACCGTCGGTGGCACCACCACGGCCAGGACCTTCACGGCAACACCGGCGGCACTCAACGCCTACTTCAAGGCGCTGGGAACCATCGGCTACACGACAGCGCCCGACAACACCATCCCCCGCAGACTGACGACGACCGTTTCCGACGGCGCGTTGTCGGCGTCTGCGTCGACGACCATCGCCATCACGCCCGTCAACGACGCGCCGACGATCAATCTGGCGGCGGTCCTCGGCGGCGGCAAGATCGGCACCCCGTACGAAATCACGTATGAGACGCTGCGAACCGCGCTCAATGCGGCAGACGCCGAGACGGCCGCGCCGACGCTCGTGATCCAGGCGATCAAGTCGGGATCGCTGCAGAAGTGGAGCGGGACTGCGTGGGTGAACGTGTCGGCGGCCGGCCCCTTGCCACGGCGACCCTTGTCCCTTTCAGAGGGCCAGAAGATCCGCTGGATTCCTCCTGCCGGAGTCTCCGGCGCCCAACAGGCATTTGACGTGAAGGCCCGGGATGGATTGCTGTACTCAACCACGACGGCGAAAGTCACCATCTCTTTGGCCCAGGCGTGAGGATGCAATAAGGAGCGGCACGACGCACGCAACACCGTGCCAGCCACCAGCTCTGGACAGTCGTTGCTGACGCGATTTGTCTGCCGGGGCAGGATGTGTTGGCTGGCACACTCGAGATGCCGGATCAGACGCGCCCTTCACCGCCCGCGCAGGCGCCAACGAAAAACGCGCCTGCCGCCTCATCGACAGCGGCCCGGCCATTCCGAATCACCCAGCTTCTCTGGATTTGGTGGCTGGCACCTTTATCCCGCCGCAGTGTGCCGCACTTCGATCGGAAGAAGCCGAATCCGGTTCGACGTCAGTTGTGTATCCATGAACGGACCGAAGGGCCCAGGCAGCGTGTATTTTCCGAGGCGGACCTTGATAGCCATTTCCCAAAGCGTGGCTGGGCTGATGAGGACGTCAGTGTCGGCTGCGGCGATCGCCAATCGAGCACGATCACTGAGCCGCTGGTCGCCAAGGATGAACCAGAGGAAGGCGTACGAATCGAGAAGAAGCCTCACCGCATGGACTCCGCAAAGTCGTCGAGATGCGACTCGTCCTCGCAGACGACCACCAGCTTGCCGGCGGCCGAGCCGGGAACCCGCGGCATCGCGGGATTCGGTCCCTCGGCTTGGAGCCTTGCGATCGGCTGGTCACCGCGGGTGATCGTCAACTCTTCCCCCGCACGGAGGTGATCAATCAGCTCCGCAAGACGGGCTTGTGCTTCTTGAATTGTCACCGTGGCCATGGCTCGGCACCTCCCTTGGGCATTTCAAACCCTCACCCGGAATCTGATTCTACCCCCCTCATCCAAGGACCGCACCGCCCCCTCACCGGCCGCGCAGGCTCGACATCGGCACGCGGGATTTTGGGTCCTGCTGCCAGCTCGCGGCGAGGAGGTCGTAGAGCTCGGCGTCGAAGCGCACGAGGCGGTGCGGATCCTGAAAGAAACATTCGCTCGCCACGGCGAAAAACTCCACCGGGCTCTCTGCTGCGTAGTCGTCGAGGGCGACCGACCGCCCCTCGTCGAGGGCCTCTTCAGAGCGCTCGCGGCAGGCGGCCAGCCGCGCGGCCCAGTCGCGCCTGTCGACCCCGCGCGGCAGCGGCGGAAGGCCGTCGAACGGCCCGTTCATCGCATCGACCAGATGGGCAAACTCATGGATCACCACCGAGCGCGGGCCGTCCTGGAGGAGCCCACCGCGCCGCACCGCCGGCCAGGCGAGAACGACACTGCCGCCATCCCAGGCCTCGCCGAGGCGGCGCTCCCGCCACTCCAGATGGACGCCCCCCTCGAGGACCGTCGCTTTCTTTCCCATCCAGTCGCCCGGATAGACGAGAATCGACTTGAGCCGGTCGAAGAGTTCGTCGGGGAAGCCGAGCGCCACCAGGCCCGCCTGGCCGGCGATCGCCAGGCGGACATCGTCGTCAACGGCTTGCCCACCACATCCCTCAAACCGCTTCTCGGCGAGGAACAGGGCGATCCACGCGCGCCACCGCCGGGCGTCGGCCTCATCGAGCCAGGCCGCCTGCCGGCAGACGCGCGGGAGGATCTCTTCCCAGGCAGCAGGGAACGGGCGCGCTCGGATCGCACGTCGCCGGCGGGCACGCAGCCAGGAGAAGATCATGGATCACCGACCGGCCGGGAGAACCGAGGCGCGGTGCCGGGGAGCGCGGGCGTCACGGAGGGCGCACATCGGGCATGATCTTGAACTCGTACAGATTCAGATTCAGTGCCAGGAAGATGCAGCCGATCGCCAGGGCGATGAACGAGAGCACGAGCATCGCCGTGTAGACGTTCATCGGCGGGCGGGACGAATCTTTGGCCATGGCTCGCAAGACTCCTGACGACCGCGGACGCGGCCGGACTACTGCTGACGGATGCCCCTACGGGGGTCGGTGGACGACTCGGTGGTTCAGGCCCGCAGCCGCGTCGCGACCTTGTCACCACGCTGGATAACACCGCGGGCGAACTCCCGGATCACCACCGCCACCGCCCGGTCGGGCTTGATGCTCACGACACGGACGCGGCCGAGATACTGGTCGTTGCGGTAGACGTCGAGCTCATGCCCCATCTGCAGGCCGTCGTCACCCCCGAGCGAAAGCTCGATCGAGTCGTCGACGACGTTCGTGACCACGCCGTCGATCTTCGGCACCGCGTCGCGGGGGAGGCTGTCGATCGAGAGGCCGCTCTGCTGGAGGAGGAGGCGGGCGTTGGCCACCTGCTTCTCGAGTTGGGCCCGGCGCTCGCTGGCGATTTCGAGGAACGACTCCTTCTCGTGGAGCTCGGAGGCGAGACTGGCTGCCCGGTCGACCTGTTCGTCGACCTTGTCCTGCTGGGTGCGGACCTCGGCCCGGAGATCGGCGACCACCTTCGAGGCGGCCTCGAGTTCGAGGCGGGCGGCGGCCAGTTCAGCCTGGGCCTTCTCGCGCTCCAGTTCGCGGGCCTCTTTCTCCTTCCGCAGAACCTCGAGGTCCTTGTTCTTCTCCTCGAGCGCGGTTTGGATCTTCGCCACCACCTGGTCGCGGGCCGCCTCAGAGGCGGCCACGTCGGCCTGGTAACGGGTGATCTCGGCGGAGAGCTTGGCACGCTCGGCCTGAGCATCGTCGAGTTGGGCCTTCCAACCGATGCGCTGGCCCTGCTTGACCTGCTCCTTCGTCCGCATGATCTCGTCGCGCCAGTTGGTGTGCGTCGAGTAGAGCGCCACTGCGAAGCTCATGAACACGAGGCTCATGATGAACAACGCGAACACAAAAATCTTGCCGATGGTGTTCATGGCTTGCCTGCGGGCCCTTCCTGGGCTGGGGACCGGGGGCTTGGAGCGCGGCATCCCCGCGCAGCAACCGACCGGGATTTTCAGGATAGTGGTGGATCGGCAGGGGGGTCAACGATCCTCCACCCCGTCGCTGCCGCCATCCCCAACCGGCACAGTCGCGGCAGTCGGCAGGGTCGGCCGACGGCGAAAGAACCGAGGAAAAACGACCTTTTCAGCCACCAAGAGGAGGAGGATCGCGCCACAGATGACCGTCGGGACCGGCCCGGCCAGGAGCCAGGGGCTCGTCCGGCCGTCAGGGTGGACGGAGGCCCGGAGGGTCGCCGTGGCCCGCCGCGGGCCGCGCTCCACCAACCGGCCACAGCCGTCGATGACCGCCGAAAACCCGGTGTTGGCGGCGATCGCCAGGGGCGTGCGGACCTCCACGGCCCGGAAGATGCCGCTGGCCAGGTGCATGTCGAGCTCGCTCGATCCCCAGAACCAACCGTCGTTGGTGAGGTTTACGAGGAGATCGGGCCGCTCACCTTGTGCCGCCAACCGGTCGACGACCGTGCGGATCGCGCCGGGGAGCGCCGTCTCGTAGCAGATCGTCGGCGCCACGCGCAGCCCGGCCACCGTCACCACGAGCGGCTCCCGTCCGGCGGTCAACCCGGCCGGCAGCGGCGTCAGCCGGTAGAGGATCGGGAACTGGTCGGCCAGCGGCACCGTCTCGCCGAAGGCCACCGGAAACATCTTGTCGTAGCACCCCACCGGCACACCGCCGGCATCGAGGAACAGCGCTGAATTGAAGTGGAAGACGCCGCTGGTGGAACGGTTGGAGGCGAGTTGGCGATCGACACCGACAAGCCAGGTGGTGGCGTAGCGCCGGGCGTGGGCGGCGAGCGGATCGATCCGATCCTGCTCGAGAATCTCCCGACAGCGGGCCTGACGGATGGCGGCCGATTCGATGCCGCCGTCGTTCTCCCCCGGGCGGTCGCCCACCCCGTCACCGCGCCCCGAAGCACGGGTCGCGGGCCCGAGGATCCGCTCGACGACATCGGCCGGCAATTCGTGGTCGGGCTCGATCTCGAGGATCGGCCAGCGCCACATCGTCTCTGGCCAAACGATCAGATCGGGCCGGGCCCCGTCAGCAAGCGCCCCGCGCGTCAGCCCGTCATACTCGGCGAGCACCTCCCCGGCACCATCGGGATCGTGCTTCAGTTCGGTGTCGATCGACCCCTGCACCAGGAGGATGTCGAGGGAGCGCGGATCGACCGGCGCTGTCGCGATCCGCCCTGCCCCGTAGACCAGCGCCACGGCCAGCACGGCGGCGCCCCATCCGAGCGACAGGGCCGCCGGCCGCCACCGCCCGGCGCCGGCGGCGCTGGCGAGCGCCGCAGCGCCGAGCATCACGAGCCCACCGACCCCACCGGCCCCGGCCCAGTCGGCGATCTGGATGAGCGTTGTCCAGCGCCACTGGGTGTGCCCGAGCCCGCCGAGGGTGAAGCCGCCGAGGATCGAGCCGCGCAGCTGCTCGCAGCCCATCCAAACCAGCGGCGCCGCGGCAACCAGCGGCCACCGGAACCGCACCACCAACCGGCGCGTCCCCCAGACGAACAGCGGCACGTAGATCGCCAGATAGGCCGACAGCGCCACCCAGCCGATCGATGTCGCCGGGTGGGGGAGCCGCAACCAGTGGATCGTCAGCAGCCAGTGGACAAGCCCGGCGAACCACAGGCTCCGCCACGGATGACGCGCCGCGCCGACGCCGTCCCGTGCGAGGATCAGCCACGGGGCCGGCGCCAGCCAGGCGAGCATCCACAGATCGGCGGGTGGATGAACGAGGAACATCGTGACCGCACCGAGGAGGCCGAGGCGGAGCACACGGCGATCGGCGTCCCGCAGCGCGATCGGGTCCGGCTCTTCCTCTTGCATTGCCCCTGTCATCGATCCTCTCCCATCCCGGCGGGCCGATCGCCCCGTTTCAATCGTCAGCGGCGGCGGGAGCAAACACGGCGAGCACGGTGCCGGGGGCGACGGGGGCATCCTCGTCGACGAGACACCGCAGGAGCCTCCCGGTGACCGGAGCCTCGAGATCGATCGTCACGCCGCCGCCAAGGAGCTCGACCACCCTGTCCCCTTCGAGCACGTCCGTTCCCTCCGGCACGAGCCACAGCGACAGCACGAGCACCACGCCGACGATCCCCACGTCCGGCACGACGAGCGGACAGGGGGGGGATCCCTCCGCGCCGCTCCCCCCCGATCCGATCACCGCTGTTCACGGAGCCACTGGAGGACGACGCTGCCGACGGCCTCCAGCGATTCCCCGGAGCAGGCGGTGGCGGTGTCATGCGTGGTGTGCCACGCCGGGTAGTCGAAATCGATGATGTCGGCGGTCGGGATCTTACCGAGATTGCGGAGAGGCACGTGGTCGTCCTCCACCTCGTAGCCCGGGCGGGCCACGAACTGCCTCACCCCCATCCTCTTGGCCACGTCCCACACCTCGTCGACCACAGGCCGGGTGTCGGGCCAACTGACGCTCTTCGACTCCTGATAGACCACCAGATCGGCGTCGGCCACCATGTCGAGCACGAGTCCGGCGCGGTAGCTCCAGGCGGTCTCCCCGGACTTCCGCCCGGCGGCGTACTGCCGGGCGAAGTGGGTCGACCCGAGGAAGTACGGATCACGGGGACCGAACACGTACTCCTCGGCATCGAAGAGAACGAAGTCGACCCCCACCGGCCCCGCGAGACCGGGCATCGCCCCAGCCAGCTCCATGAGGAGCGCCACGCCGCTGGCCCCGTCGTTGGCACCGACGAACGTGCCGCGCGGATCCTCCCGATCGCGATCGGGGAAAGGGCGCGTGTCGTAGTGCGCCCCGAGGAGGATCCGCTCGGTGCGGTCGGGGTGCCAGACGACGACGATGTTCTCCATCGCCACCGCCTTTCCCGATTTCCGGTCACGGATCTGGAAGGGCTGCTTGGTGACGGTCGCCCCGGCGGCCCGGAAATGCTCGACGATCAGCTCCCGTTGCTTGGTCATCCCCGGCGAACCGCTGACACGCGGCCCGATCGCCACGATCGCCTCGAGGTGGGCCATGGCACGGGCCCCGGAAAAGGAAGCGACCGACGCGGCCGGCTCCTCGGCCCTGCCGCAGAGCGCGCCGACCACGACGAGGACGATGGCGATGGGGCGGGCGAAGCGGGAAGCCATGGTGGCATGTCCGGGGAAGTTGGCGCTGCCCCGGGAAGGGCCGGCGCCGGGCCGGCGCAGTCTACCGCTCGCTGTCGGAATCCACCCAGAGCCATTCAGGGGCTGGATGAGGGCCGATCCCAGTTGTTGCCGGGGCCGAACCGGGGGGCGTAGAGGAGTGGCGGTTAAGGCGATACGATAGTTAAAAGGGTGGCTTGGCAGGATGCTCCTTGAGGTGCGAGGAACGCGCCGGCTCCGCCCGCCCTCCGGGGAACGGTCCATGTCACGGCGATGTTTCGACAATGCCCCGGTCCTCCGGCTACGGAATCGGCCCTTGCCCGGGGCGATGCCCGCCGGGCAGACGGTGGCCGGGGGAGCGCGGCGGAGGGGGCGTTGGGCCTCCAAACTGCTCCTGTCTCTCCTCGTCGCCGTTCTCCCCCTCTCGGCCCGGGCCGGGGGTGGACCGGAGAACGTGCTCCTGGTCGTCAATGCCACCAGCCCGGGGAGCATCGAGGTCGCCAATGCCTGGATCAAGCTGCGAAACATCGCGCCGATCAACGTTCTCATGCTCCCCTGGGAAGGGAGCCGGGAGGCGATCCCGATCGGCACGTTCCGGGAGGAATTGCTCCGCCCCATTCTCCAGGCGATCGATGGGCGGCGGCTGTCGTCGCAGATCGACCAGATCGTCTATTCGACCGATTTCCCCTGGCGGATCGACTTCAAGGACGAGCTCCCCGCAGAGCTGGTGGGCCACGATAACCTGCCCTCGGCATCCCTCACCGGGCTCTCGATGCAGTATGCGGCCATCATGGCGCGGCAGCCGGCCTATCTCCAGGTCGGCAGCAACCTCTACTGGCGGCCGCTCACCGACGACGGCGTTCCCCGTGGGACGCAGGGCTTCCGGGCGTGGTATGGCTGGGGCACGTCGGGCGAGGTGCTTGAGGCGGGGGGCCCGCGCTACCTCCTGGCCACGATGCTCGGCGTCACCAACGGGGAAGCGAACACCGTCGCCGAGGTGGTCTCGGCGTTGGCATCGGCGGCCACGGCCGACGGGACCAGCCCGGCCGGCACGATCTACCTCGCCGTCAACAGCGATGTCCGTTCGACGACGCGCAGCCACGACTTCGTCGCGATCGTCAAGGAGCTCGCCCGATACGGGGTTTTGGGGGAAAGGTTCGAAGGGACGCTGCCGGTGAGGAAGAATGACGTCGCCGGACTCATGACCGGGACGCCGAACTTCGTCTGGGACAAGGCCGCCAGCACGATGGTTCCCGGCGCGATCTGTGAAAACCTCACCAGCTACGGGGGGATCTTCGCCAAAAGCGGCCAGACGAACCTCTCCGAGTTCATCCGTGCCGGCGCGGCCGGCTCGAGCGGAACGGTCATCGAGCCCTTCGCGCTCCAGGACAAGTTCCCCCACCCAGCAATGCACGTTCACTACGTCCGCGGGGCATGTCTCGCCGAGGCCTTCTACCAGTCGATCCGCGCCCCCTACCAGCTCCTCGTCGTTGGCGACCCGCTCTGCCAGCCCTGGGCCGTGATTCCCAAGATCTCCGCAACCATTGCCTCCGATGAATCGGACCTGGAAACAGGGCGCGTGTTGGCGGGGAAGGTGAGCATCGAGCCGGTCGGCCAGCTCCCGAAAAACACTCCTCCCTCCGCCGACGGCAAGCCGGTCCATATCGATCGGTTCGAGTTCTTCGTCGATGGCGTGCGCCACGGTCAGTGCGCCGAGGGGGAGAGCCAGGAGCTCGACACCACCGAGCTCGCCGATGGGCACCACGAACTGCGCGTCGTGGGGATCTCATCCTCGTCGGTGGAGACCCAAGGGCGCCTCGTCGCCCACTTCACGGCCGCCAACCATGGGCGCACGCTCGCCCTCGGCGTCAGCCCGGAGCGGGTGAGGTCCAACAGCACGGTGCGGATGAGCGTCGCCGGCAAAGGGCTCGAGGGGGTAACGCTGTTTTGCAACGGGCGCGTTGTCGGCCGCACCACCGGCCCCGAGTCGACGGTGGAGGTGCCGGCCGACGTGCTCGGCGTGGGGAGGGTGACGATCCGGGCGACCGGCCGGGCCGGCTTCGGGATCGCCAACACGGTGAACGCCGAACCGGTGACCATCGAGGTCGTGCCGGCGGATTGATCGCGGCGTTGCCGCGGACCGGGGTCGATCGCCCCGAGGGCTCCATCACCGGCCTTCAGCCGCCGAGGTGATCGGTGTCGTTAAAGCGGTGGAGCACCGGCCCCGGCCACTCGAGCACCGTCACCGACGCGTTGTCGAGCGCGGGCAGTTTCGTGAACGGCCGCATCGCCGCGGAGGCAAGCACCGGATGGGCGGGGCCGAGGAGGCTGCCGAGGGCCGCGGTGAGGATCCCGCCGTGGGCCACGACGACCATCGAGGGGACGTCGCGCCCGGCGAGCTTCTCGAGCATCGCCCGGCCACGGGCGGCAAGGTCGGCCCGCGATTCGCCCCCCGGGATCCGATAGGTGACGTCGCCGCTTTGCCAGCGCGCCACCGCCTCGGGGTAAAGGACCTCGAGATCGGCCCACAGATGCCCCTGGAAGACGCCGGCGTGGAGCTCGCGGAGATCGTCCTCGATCAGGAGCGGCCGGGCGATGCGGGTGGCGATCGCGGCCGCTGTGTCGCGGGCCCGGCACAGCGGGCTGCTCCAGATCTCGGCGATGGGGCTGGCGGCATGAACGCGGCCGGCCCACGCCGCCACGTCTTGAGCCTGCCGTCGGCCCAGCTCGGAAAGCGCGACGTCTTCCTGCCCTTGGACGCGCTCCTCAACGTTCGAGACGCTCTGACCGTGCCGCACGAGATACTGGAGCATGGATGGGCTACCGCAACGGGGCCACGGCGGAGGGGATGGCCGAGACCCTCGGAGCCTCTCCGGCCGGCATGGGGGCCGGAAGGGCACGGCCCCCGTGCGCCTGCGAAAGCTGATCGACGAACGCCCGGCTCGATCCCTGGAGCACATAGACCTCACTTGAATCCTGCGGCGCCCCGTGGGGACGGACGATGCAGATCACCTCGGCCTTCCCACCGTGCTGCCGGATCTGTTCGACGAGGGCCTGCTCGCCGGCCGTCAGGGCCCCGGTGGCATTGGACTCCGTCGAACCGGTCGGGAGGGCGTCGGCCCGGTCGCGGCGGTCGAACGACACGGCCGGCATCTGTGGCGGCATCGCGGGGAGATCGGCAGCCGCCGCGGCGGCTACGGCGTTACTGGGATACGCGCTGCGGTAGACGAAGGAGAGCCCCGATTCGTCGAGCTGTTCGTGGATCGAGGGGAGCGCGGCGAACAGCCCCTCGTTGTCGGTCGGGTCGGCGGCGTTGCAGACACCGATGAGCGTCCCGTCGGTGCCGAACAGGCCACCGCCGCTGCGGCCCTGCACTGGCTGGCCGGCGACCTGCACGTTCGGGGGGCCGAGATACTTGTCGACCGCCGTCACCCGGCTGTGGTGGATCGTCGGATCCTGGCCGCCGTTGCAGCCGAGCGTCACGACCGGCTCACCCGTCGCCGTCGACCGCTCGACGCCGCCGACATGCACCGGCTCGACCGTGGCATCGGTGAAGATGCTGACCAGCGCCAGATCGCGCTTCAGATCCCAGGCGATCAGCTGACCAGCCAGCCCGCGCTCGCCGCCGGGCGAGAAGAGATCGACCTCGACGCGCCCTTTGCCGGCCGAGTCGCGGAAGATGTGGCCGCACGTCAGGATCAGCGCCTCCCCCTGCCGGCAGTCGATGACGGTGCCGGTGCCGAGCGACACGCCAGTCCCCCCCGCAACGCGGAGCCGGGCGGTGGCTGCCAGGAGCCGGGCCTCGAGGGCCTGCCGGGCGGCAGGATCGAGCGCGGGAGTGGGGGCGGAAGGAAGCGAGCGCGGCTGACGCGCGGCCTCGGCAAGCGACCGTGGATCGGGCCGTGCCGGTGTCTGGAGGGGAACAGCGGGCGGGGGAGTGACAACCGTCGCGGGGATGCTCGGCAGGGCGCGGGGCGCGGCTTCGAGGGCCAGCGGGGCCTCGGCCGGACGGGCCGGCACCGGGATCCCCGGCACGGCGGGCGCCACGGCTGCCGCCGGCATCTTCCGGGCTGCGGCGGGCGCGTCTGCGCCCCGACTCCTGGCCAGGAGCCGTTCGAGCTCGACCCGCGTCGTCGCCCCGTTGATGCGGTCGATCTCCTCCCCCTTGACGAGCAACACGTAGCACGGCACCCCGGTGACGCCGAAGCGACGGACGAGGTCCCCTTCGCGGTCGACATCGACACGACGGACGGTCCAACCGGCTGCGGCGACCTCGTCGACCAGCGGGGCCATGGAGCGGCAGGGCCCGCACCAGGAGGCAGAGAAGTCGAGGAGGATGACGTCGGTGGCGGCGACGGGAGCGTTCGTGGCGGGCGCGACCGGGGGTGCGGCCAATGCCGACAAGCCCACCAGCGACAGCGCGGCCCACGCGGCAGCGCGGAGGAACGACTTCATCCGTGGCTCCGTGGTCTTTTTGACGGTTCGGGGGCAGCGTCGGGAGGATCCGGGCACGCATTGGGCCCGGCCGGACTTCGGGGGCGGGATACTGCCGGGGCATCCACCGGCGGGCAAGGCCACTTTCGCGTTCGACCCGTCTACGGAAGCTTCCCAGGTCGCCCTGGTTCCTGCGCCGTTTCCCCCTTCGTTCACCCCTTCCTACAATTCCGTCTCGCCCATCCCCGGACGCACCCCGTACGCTCCCCTCGTCGCGTCACCTACCTCCTGCGTCCCCCACCATGAATGCCCCGACCCACCGCCGGATCCTCGTCACCTCGGCGCTCCCCTACGCCAACGGGCAGATCCATCTCGGCCACCTCGTCGAATACATCCAGACCGACATCTTCGTCCGCTTCCAGAAGCTCCGCGGCCACGACGCGGTCTATCTCTGCGCCGACGACACCCACGGCACGGCGATCATGATCCGGGCCCGGGCGGAGGGACGCTCCGAGCGCGATCTGATCGCGGCGATGCGCGACGACCATCTCGCCGACTTCGCCGGCTTCTGTGTCCAGTTCGACCACTACGGCAGCACCGACAGCGACGCCAACCGGCACTTGTGCAGCGAGATCTGGAAGAGCCTGCGCGACAAGGGGCTCGTCGTCAGCCGCGATGTCCAGCAACTCTTCGATCCGAAGGCGGGGGTGTTCCTCGCCGACCGCTTCGTCCGCGGCACCTGCCCGCGCTGCCGAGCGGCCGACCAATATGGCGACGCCTGTGAGAAGTGCAGCGCCACCTACTCGCCGGCCGATCTCATCGATCCGGTCAGCACCCTCTCCGGTGCCACCCCCGAGATCCGCTCGGCCGAGCACCTTTTCGTCCAACTCGAGCCGATGCAGGGCTTCCTCCGGCAATGGACGAAGGAATCGGGTGCCCTCGACCCGCGGATCGCCAACTACCTCACCGGCCATTTCCTCGGCGAGCCGCTCCGCGACTGGGACGTCTCGCGGCCCGCCCCCTACTTCGGATTCGAGATCCCCGACGCGCCGGGGCATTACTGGTATGTGTGGTTTGACGCCCCGATTGGCTACATCGCCGCCACCGACGAGTGGTCAGCGGCGCGGGGTGGCTCATGGAAGGAGTGGTGGCACCGCGGCGGCACCAACGAACCGGCCGCCGAGATCCACCACTTCATCGGCAAGGACATCACCTACTTCCACACCCTCTTCTGGCCGGCAATGCTCGAGACCGCCGGGCTCGCCCTGCCGACGAAGGTGCGGATCCACGGCTTCCTCACTGTCAACGGCGAGAAGATGTCGAAGAGCCGTGGCACCTTCCTTTTGGCGCGGACCTACCTCGACCACCTCGATCCGGCGGCGCTCCGCTACTACTACGCGGCGAAGCTCTCCGGTGACATCGACGACATTGACCTGAACCTCGACGACTTCGCCGCCAAGGTGAACTCCGACCTCGTCGGCAAGGTGGTGAACCTCGCCAGCCGGACGGCCCGGTGGCTCGCGGGAAAGCAGCTGTCGGAGACCTACCCCAACGACGGCGGCTTGTTCGCTCGGGGGGCGATTGACGGCGCCGAGATCGCCGCCGCGTACAACGAATGCGATTTCGCCCGCGCCATGCGGCTGGTGATGGCGGCCGCCGACCGGGCCAATGTCTACGTCGATGCCGAGCAGCCCTGGAAGCTCGCCAAGGCGGGCCCCGAATCGGCCGAGCAGCTCCGCGACGTCGCCACCGTGGCCTTGAACCTCTTCCGCCAGATCGTCGTCTACCTAACGCCGGTGCTCCCGGAATTGGCCGCCGAAACCGGCGTGCTCCTCGGCGTCCCGATCCGTTCCTGGGAGGAGTCGCGGCAGCCCTTGACGGGCGTGCCGGTCGCACCGTTTAAGCCTCTCGCGCGCCGCATCGAGGCCCCCCAACTCGAGGCCCTCATGGCCGCCTCCATGCCGACCGCTCCACCATCCACCCTGTCGAATCCCGCTTCTTTTGGAAACGCCTCCATGACTACCGAGACCACCGAGACCACCGAGACGACCGATCCCGCCGAGCCCCTCGCCCCCCAGTGCACGATCGACGACTTCGCGAAGGTCGATCTCCGCGTGGCGCGGATCGTCACCGCCGAGGAGGTACCGGAGGCGAAGAAGCTCCTCAAGCTCACCGTCAGCCTCGGCGGGGAGGAGCGGCGGACGGTGTTCGCCGGGATCAAGGGCTTTCATGATCCGGCAGCGCTCGTGGGGAGGCTCGTCGTGGTGGTGGCCAACCTCGCCCCGCGGCAGATGAAGTTCGGCTTGAGCGAGGGGATGGTGGTGGCCGCCAGCGGCGCCGGCGCCACCGGGGTCTATCTCCTCTCCCCTGATTCCGGCGCCCTGCCCGGCATGCGCCTGCACTGACTTAGGCAGGCCTGCCACTGCCTGCCCCCCTTCTCACCACTGGAGTCCCTCATGCCGCAGCCGACGATCCTCTTCTCCACCGACTTTTCCCATGCCAGCGATGCGGCCCTCCCCCATGCCGAGACGCTCGCGCGCCAGCAGGGGGCCCGGCTTCTGATCGTCCATGTCGAGGAGCCCCCCCTGGCCTACGGCGGAGGAGAGCTCTACTACGGCATCCCCGAGCCCGACACCGCCCGGATCCGCGCGATGCTCGAGGCGGTGAAGCCGGCCGATCCGACGGTCCCGTTCGAGCAGCGTCTGGCGCTGGGGGACCCGGCCTCTGAGATCTGCCGGATCGCCGCCGACGAAGGGGCGGAGATGATCATCATCGGCACCCATGGCCGCACCGGCCTGTTTCGCCTCCTCATGGGGAGCGTCGCCGAATCGATCCTCCGCCGGGCCCCCTGCCCCGTCCTCGTCTACCGTGAGGGGGGCCATCCGGCCACGAAGCGACCGGCCACCGCCGGCGTCTGATCGCTCCCACCCACCGAGGGTCGCGCGTGCCCGACCGTCCCGCCAAACTGTCCGCCCCGTCGCACGGCGTCGAGCCGCTACGCGGGCGTCTCGCCCACCGCGCCCGCGTCCGCGCCGCGCTCCGCGAGCGCTTCGACGGCGCGGGATTCATTGAGGTCGACACGCCGATCCTCTCGCTCGAAGTGCTCCCCGAGGCACACATCGATCCGATCCCGGTCGCGGTCGACGGCGGCGACGCCCCACTGCAGTGGCTCCAGGCAAGCCCGGAGGCGCTCATGAAGCGCCTCCTGGCGGAGGGATCGGGGGCCATCTATCAGTTCGCCCGCTCGTTCCGGGCCGGGGAGCGGGGCGCCCTCCACGACGTCGAGTTCGTCCTTCTCGAGTGGTATTCCCCGGGGGCCACGCTCGACTCGACCGCGCCACTCCTCGCCACCATCTGCCGCGATGTCCTCGGCACGGAGGGCCTCGAGCGTCTCTCCTGCCGCGATGCCTTCCGGCTTCACGCCGGCATCGACCTCCTCGCCGCTACCCCCGCCGACTGGCGCGAGGCCGGGCACCGCCTCGGCGTCTGTGCACCGCACGGGACCGACGACGACGCCGATTTGTGGTTCGAGCTTCTCCTCTCGGAGGTCGTCGGCCCGCGGCTCGGCCGCGGCGGGCGGCCGACGGCGCTCGAGCTCTGGCCGGCCAGGCAGTCGGCCTTCGCCCGGCTCGATCCCGATGATCCCCGCCTCGCGCGCCGTTTCGAACTCTTCGTCAACGGTGTGGAGCTGGCCAACGGCTGGGAGGAAGACACCAGCCGCACGCTCCTCGCCGCCCGGATCGACGAGGCCAACCGGATCCGTGTCGCCGGCGGCCGGCCCCCTCTCCCCGTTCCCGGTCGACTCCTCGCGGCGCACGGCCCCGCAATGCCGGAGGGCGTCGGCGCGGCGCTCGGCTTCGACCGCCTCGTCATGCTCGCCGCCGGGGCCGAGACGCTCGACGCCACCCGCCCCTTCGGGCTGCGGGAGGCCTGAGCGGCGCCGCGGCGCCGGCCATCACGCGCGGTGCGGCGATCGATCGTTGGCCACGCTACTGCCCGACGTTGGGGGCGATCCCGGCGACCATCCAGTTGTCATACATCCGCTGGCCACGCGTCACCGGCTTCGACTGCATCAACATCCGGATCTCGAGCGGCTTGGAACGCCCCTCGCACGAGCTGATGACGACGTCGACGGCCCAGGAATTGGGGAAGCGATCCTCGGGGCCGACACAGTGCAGGTCGATGGCGGCAGCACCGCCACACCCGCGGATGTTCTTGATGATCTCCATGCCGGCAAGCGAGGCCTCGGCCTGCTTCTCCTGGATGTCGGGCGTGGCGACGGCGCCGACCCCCATCCCCATCGGCGGTGGGATGACCTGCGGCAGGCAGGTCTTGATTGCCTCGCCAAGCCGATCCTCCCGGACCATGTCGAGGAACATCCGGGCCGCAGCCTCGGCCCGCGAGAAGGCCACCGAACGCTGCGTCAGGCTCGTCGCCACCGATTGCGTCCCGAAGCCGACGGCCAGCGCCAGCCCGGCCAAGGCCCACCAGCGGCCGGTCTTGCGATCGTTGGAAACGGCGCCTTCCTCGCCGTCGCCGCGGGGCGAGACATCCTTCAGCGCCACCACCGCCAGGGCCGAGGCGATCAGCGGCACGACAAGCAGCGCCGGGGAGAAAACCGCCGTCGCCGAGAGCATGCCGGCAATCAGAGCGAACACCGCCAGCACGCTCACCGGCCGGTAGCCGGGG
>CALQRA010000074.1 GCA_943332855.1 Candidatus Kuenenia stuttgartensis | reverse complement strand
TGGAGACGGCGACGCCAGCGGGGGGATCAACTTCGAGTCGCTCCCGACGGATGCCTCGATCGGGGAACAGGCCCGGCTCCTCGGCCTGGCGATCGACGCCATCGATTCCGGCGCCATGCCCCCGGACGGCGAGCCGTCGCTCGATGCCGTCACACGCTCGGAGGCGATCCGCTGGCTCCAACACCGTCTCGGAGAGGTCGCACAGAGCATCGCCACGCCGCCGTTGCCGCTCCAACGACTCAACCGCTTCCTTTACAACAACACCGTCCGTGATCTTTTTCGGCTCTCGCGGGATCTATTCCCGCTCCCGGAGAAGCTGCTGACCCGGTACGACCCCTACCTCCTCGCACCGCCGGGATCATCGTCACCACCGCGGCTTCCCGACGTCGTCCGGGTCGCGTCCCACGCCCTCGAACCGCTGCCCGGGCTCGAAGGGGTCAAGCCCTATCCGAAGGATCTCCGCGCCGAGCATGGCTTCGACAACCAGGCCGACGAGCTGACCCTCTCTCCGCTCCTCCTCGACGCCTTCCTGCGGCTGGCGCATTCGATCGTCGAGAGCCCCGAATTCAATCCCGACACCGTCGGCATCTGGGGGGAGTTCTTCGCCGCGCCGGCAGAGGGGAGCGACCGCGAAGCGGAGGTCCGGCGGCGACTCCACCGCTTCTTGCGCGCCGCCTTCCGTGGCCCGGTGGAGACCGAGACCGTCGATCGCTACGCCGCCTTCGCACTCTCGAAGCTGGAGCGGGGCCTCCCCTTCCCCGAGGCGATGAAGAAGACGGCCGCGGCAGCGCTCTCCTCCCCCCGATTCCTCTACCGTGTCACCGCCACCGGGCATGAGGACGTTCCCCTTGCCCTCGCCTCGCGACTGTCGGCTTTCCTTTGGGGGAGCTGCCCGGACGAGGAGTTGCTCGGGCTGGCCGAGCGCGGGGCGATCCTCCATCCCGATGTCCTCGACCGGACGGTGACGCGGATGCTCGCCGACCCGCGGATCGAACGTTTTCTCGACGCTTTCCCGACCCAGTGGATGCAACTCGAGAACGCCCTGGCGGCGACCCCTGACCCGACCCTGGCCGCCGACTTCCACCTCGTGCCGGGCACGCCGGCGAGCGTGCAGATGATCCTCGAACCGCTCCTCCTCTTCGATGCGGTGTTCGTCGAGGAGCGGGCGCTTGCGGAACTGATCGCGCCGACCGAGCACTACCAGAGCGACTTTCTCCGCTCGTGGTACCAGGGGATTCCCGCGCCGCCGACCGAGACAGCCGATCGCGCGGCCCACGACGAAACGCTCCGGCGGCAACTGCGCTTCCGCGAGTTCCGCCGTGTTCCCTGCGACGACCCGCGGTTCGGGGGGATCGTCACCAACGCTGCCGTGGCGAGCATGACTTCCGGGCCGAAGCGCACCCACCCGGTGGCCCGCGGCGTGTGGATCGTGGACGTCATCTTCAACGATCCACCGGCCCCGCCCCCCGCCGACGTCCCGCCACTCGCCGAGGACCAGGCCGATCCGAGCCTGACGATCCGCGAGCATTTCGCGGCCCATCGCGACCATCCATCGTGCGCGGGCTGCCACACGAAACTCGATCCCCTCGGCTTCGCCTTGGAGAACTACGACATCACCGGACGGTGGCGCGACCGCTACTCAAGCGGCCGCGACGTCGATGCCAGCGGCACGCTCTTCCGCAGTCACCCCTTCGAGGGCGCCGTCGGATTCAAGGGAGCGATTCTGGCGGAGCGCGAGCGGTTCGCCAGGGCCTTTACCAGCCATCTCCTCCGTTTTGCGCTCGGCCGCGAACTGGTGCCCGCCGACCGGGTCAGCGTCGACGGGATCCTCCGCCGGACCGCCCCACAGGGCCATCCCATCAAGGCCCTGGTGCGCGGCGTGGTTCATTCGGAGAGTTTCCGGGAGTTTGGTCAATCCCCCGACGGGAAAGCTCGTTGACGCGGCTGCGCCGTCGATCTACCTTCAGAAAGGAATCCCGCTCGGTGTGGCTCCCCACGGCCGATGGGACGACCGGTGCCGGTGGCTCCGTTCTCGCCGGGGACGCGCGAACCGAGTTTTGCTCTGCTTCCGTGGACCCCTTCGTGGGCCTGCGCACGTCACGGGGATCTGCCATGAGCCACCGCCCTTTCATCCTGATCCTGATCGCGATCGGCGTCGCAATCGCGCCAGCGCCGGGCGCTGCTGCGGAGGCGCCGCAACTCCCCGCCGTCGACTTCGACCGGCAGATCGCCCCGCTCCTCGTCTCGCGTTGCCTCGAATGCCATTCCGGGCTCGATCCCGACGGGGGGCTGTCGCTCATCGACGCCGCCGCGGCAGCCAAGGGGGGGGAAAGCGGTCCGGCCCTCGAGCCGGGCAAGACCGAAAGCCTCCTCTGGCAGCGGGTGGAAGCGGATGAGATGCCCCCCGAGCACCCGCTTCCGCCGGCAGAGAAGGCGCTGCTGCGGGCCTGGCTCGAAGCCGGGAGCCCCTGGGGGCACACGCCGCTCGACCCCCTCGCTTTCAGCACGGAGAAGCGCGCCGGCCGGGACTGGTGGTCGCTCCAGCCGCTCCGGGAAACGCCGCTCCCGGACACAGCGCTCGATCCGTGGGCGCGTGGCCCGATCGATGCCTGGGTGCTCGACCGGCTCGGGGCTTCCGGCCTCGCCCCCTCCCGCCCCGCCGATCCCAACATTCTCATCCGGCGCCTGTTCATCGATCTGATCGGGCTGCCGCCGAGCCCCGAGCAGGTCGATGCCTTCATGGCCGATCCCTCCGATGTCGCCTGGGCCGGGCTCGTCGACGAGCTCCTCGCCTCGCCCCACTACGGCGAACGCTGGGGACGGCACTGGCTCGACATCGTCCGCTACAGCGAGAGCGAGGGATTTGAATACGACCATCCACGCGACCGGGCCTGGCACTACCGCGACTACGTCATCAGGAGCTTCAACAGCGACAAGCCCTACGACCGTTTCATGCAGGAACAACTCGCCGGCGATGTCCTCGAACCGGTGACCAGCGACGGCATCATTGCCACGAGCATGCTCGTCTGCGGCGCCTGGGACAGGGCCGGCAACGCCCAGGCCAACGCCACGCAGCGTGCCAACACGCGCGAGGAGGAGATGGAGGACATGATCAGCGTCGTCGGCCAGACCTTCCTCGGCCTAACGCTCAACTGCGCCCGCTGCCATCGCCACAAGTTCGACCCGGTGCCCCAGGAGGACTACTTCCGCATCAAGGCCGTCTTCGATGGCGTCAAGCACGGGGAGCGGCCGATCACTTCCCCGGCCGAGATCGCCGTCCGCGAGCGAGAGACCGCGGCCCGCACCGAGGCGATCGCCACCGAACGGACGACGATCGCCGATCTGGAGCGGGAAGGGGCCCGGCGGGCCGCCCAGCGCTCGCAGGATCGCGTTGCCGCCCCCCCCGGCCCTGCGCCGCTGATCCGCTGGACGTTCCGGGATGGCGCCCAGCCTGCCGGCGGAAAGCTCCACGGGGGAGCCGAGATCGTGGCGGGAAGGCTTCGACTCCTCAAGGAGACCCAGTCTTTCTTTGAAAGTGATCCGATTCCGGAATCGATCCGGGAGAAGACCCTCGAGGCCTGGGTGGTGCTGTCGGATCTCGATCAGGGGGGCGGAGCAGCGATCTCGATCGAAAGCGGCGCCGACCGCGATTTCGACGCGATCGTGTTCGGCGAACGGCAGCCGCGGAAATGGATCGCCGGGAGCGGTGGCTTCGTCCGGACGCACGACCTCGAGGCCCCGCCGGAAACATCGCCAGCCGGGCAGCCGGTCCACATGGCGGCGGTCTACCGGGCCGACAACAGCATCACGCTCTACCGCAACGGCGAGCGTTACGCGCCCCCGTATGTCCCCGCGGCAGGGCTGCGGACGTTTGCGAAGGGGGGGGCGACGGTCCTCCTTGGGCTGCGGCACCATGGTGCGGGTAACGGATTCCTCGACGGTGAGATCCTCCAGGCCGCCCTCCACGCCAGGGCCCTCGATGACGCGGAGGTGTCCGCCACCTTTCGGGCGGGGGGCTTCGCCTTCTCAAAGGGTGAGATCCTCGCCTGCCTCGACGATGCCGAGCGCGCCAGCCACGCCGGGGCGACGGCGCGGATCGATGGCTTGAAGAAGGAGGCCGAGGCGTCCGCCGCCGCCGCCGAGCTGTCGTATGTCGGCGTCCGTGTCGAGCCCCCGCCGACGGCACTCCTCCACCGTGGCAGCGTCACGTCCCCCGGTGCGATCATGACGCCGGCCGGGCTCTCCGCCATCACCGCGGTCAATGCCGATCTGGGGCTCACGCCTGAGGCCCCCGAAGCGGAGCGGCGAAAGCGGTTCGCTGCCTGGATCGCTGATCCGGCCAATCCCCTCCCCGCCCGCGTGATCGCCAACCGGATCTGGCAGTACCACTTCGGCCGGGGGCTCGCGGCAACGCCGAGCGATTTCGGGCTCAATGGCGGCCGACCGAGCCATCCCGAGCTCCTCGACGCTCTGGCGGGCGAACTGGTGCGCGGGGGATGGCGGCTCAAGCCCCTCCACCGCGCCATCCTCCTCTCCTCGACCTACCGGCAAGCCTCGACCCACGACGCGAAGGCGGCGGCGATCGATGCCGACACGGTCCTTCTTTGGCGCTACCCGCCGCGGCGGCTCGAGGCCGAGGTGGTGCGCGACGCCATGCTCGCCGTCAGCGGGGAGCTCAACCCGACCGTGGGGGGCCCGAGCTTCCGCCCGTTCACGACGACGAGCTTCAACGCCACCTTCTATCACCCCGTCGACCGCGACGATCCCGAGTACAACCGCCGCACCGTCTACCGGATGAACGTCAACTCGGGGAAGGAGCCACTCCTCGACGCCTTCGATTGCCCGAGCCCGTCGGTGAAGACACCGACGCGAGGCGAGACGATCACGCCGCTCCAGGCGCTGGCGCTGATGAACAACAGCTTTGTCCAGCGGCAGGCTGACCGGCTGGCCGGTCGTGCGCTCGAAGCGGCCGGGGGCGAATTGACCGTCGCGATCGATCGCGCCTACGAACTGGCCCTGGGGCGGCGAGCGACCGACGAGGAACGGCAACGGGCCGTCACCGCGGCCCAGGCCCGGGGCTTGGGAAGCGTCTGCTGGGCCCTCCTGAACTCCAGCGAGTTTCTCTATGTCCAATGAATCCCTGCCGGCATCAGGTCAGCCCGTGGCTCCAGCCCCGCTCGTCCCGCGCCGCCACTTCCTCTCCAGCTCCAGCGGCAGTCTGGCGAGCATCGCCCTCTCCTGGCTGCTCGCCCGGGAGTCATCGGCAACGACGCCAGGCCAAGTCCCAGCCGGTGCGGGCTCCGGCCTCCACTTCCCCGCCAAGGCGAAGCGTGTCGTGCAGATCTTCTGCAGCGGCGGCGTCAGTCATCTCGAGACGTTCGACCAAAAGCCCGAGCTCGAGCGATTGGATGGCAAGTCGCTCGAGGGGATGGGGGAGAATCTGGGATTCTTCGGCCAGCCGGGGATGCTCATGAAGAGCGTCTACCCGTTCGCCAGGCACGGGGAGAGTGGCTCGTGGGTCAGCAGCCTCTTGCCCCATCTGGCCAGCTGCGCCGACGACCTCTGCTTCATTCACTCGATGGTCGCCAAGAGCAACAACCACACGCCGGCCACCTTCCAGATGAACAGTGGCTTCACGCTCAACGGCTTCCCTTGCATGGGGGCCTGGTTGAGCTACGGCCTGGGAACGATCAACGAAGACCTCCCGGCGTTCGTCGTCCTCCCTGATCCCCGCGGCCAGCCGGCCGGCGGATCGATCAATTGGACCAGTGGCTTCCTCCCTGCCAACCATCAGGGAGTCGCCTTCCGCACCGACAGCGTCGACCCGATAGCCGACCTCCGCACGCCCGCGAGCCTCTCCCCGGCTGATCGCGTGGCCGATCTTCGTCTCCTCGAGACCATGAACAGCGATTTCGCCCGCCTTCACCCCGGCGACACCGACTTCGCGGCCCGACTGCGGTCCTACGAGTTGGCAGCCCGGATGCAGGTGAGCATCCCCGAGGCGACCAGCTTCGACGACGAGCCGGCGGCCGTCCGGGAGCTCTATGGTATCGACGACCCGACGAACAAGGGTTTTTCATGAAACTGCCTGATGGCCCGCCGGCTCCTCGAGCGGGGTGTGCGGTTCGTCCAGCTCTTCAATGGCGGCTCGTTCGGCAGCCCACGGATCAACTGGGACGGCCACGAGAACATGAAGGAGAACCACGACACGCAGGCCGCGACGATGGACCGCCCCGTCGCGGCGCTGATCAAGGATCTCAAGGACCGTGGCATGCTCGATGACACGCTCGTCGTCTGGTCGACGGAGTTCGGCCGCAGTCCGGTGACACAAGGGATTGGCGCCACCGGCCGCGATCACCACCCCAAGGCCTTCACCTGCTTCCTCGCCGGGGCCGGCGTCAAGGGAGGCCACCATCACGGCGCGACCGACGATGTCGGCTACGGCGTCGCGGAGGACGAGGTGACGATCCCCGACTTCCATGCCACGATCCTCCACCTCCTCGGCATCGACCACGAAAAGCTCACCTATTACCACAACGGCGTCAATCGTCGCCTCACCGACGTCCATGGGCATGTCATCCGCGGGATCCTCTCCTGATCGTGAAATCTCCCGGGCCTGACGCCCCTGATCGAAGCGTCCTGCCGCAGGGTAAACTGAAGGGCCGGGAGGCGAATCATGGTTCTGCTGCTGTCGGTCCGTTGCCGGTTCGTGGTCGTCGTCGGGCTGTTGCTCCCCCTTCAGCCGTCCATGGCCGCCGACGGCGATCGCCATGCCCCTGCCCGGGCGCTGCTCGTGGCCCGCTGTGTCGAATGCCACGGCGCGGACGCACAGGAAGGGGGGCTGCGGCTCGATTCGCGCGGGAGCGTCCTCCGCGGGGGTGAGTACGGCCCTGTCGCCACCGCTGGCTCCGGCACCGAGGGGGAACTCCTCGACCGGATCCGTACCGCCGACGCCGACGAACGGATGCCCCCCACTGGGGCCCCGCTCACGGCCGATGAGATCGCGAGCATCAGTGCCTGGCTGGCCGATGGCCTCCCCTGGCCCGGTGCCGAAGGGGACGCCGACCGCGACCCGCGTCTCGACCATTGGGCCTGGCAGCCGATCCGCCACCCCGATCCCCCGGCGCCGGTGGTGGCTTTTCATACGCTTCCCGGCGTCGAGCCCGACCGCAACCCGATCGACGCTTTCGTGCGGGCCACGCTCGCCAAAGAGGGGATGCGCCCTACGGCCGTGGCCGACCGACGAACGCTCATCCGTCGTCTCTCCTTCGATCTTCTCGGCCTTCCGCCAACACCTGAAGAGATCGATGCCTTCGTCGCCGACGTTGACCCTGCGGCCTATGAAAACCTCGTCGAGCGAATGCTCGCCTCGCCCCGCTACGGCGAGCGCTGGGCGCGACACTGGCTCGATGTCGTCCACTACGGCGACACGCACGGCTACGACAAGGACAAGCAGCGCCCCAATGCCTGGCCCTACCGCGACTGGGTGATCGGCGCTTTCAATGCCGATCTCCCCTGGGCCCGGTTCGTGGCCGATCAGATCGCCGGCGACGTCCTCCGCCCCGACGACTCCGGCGCCATCGAGGCGACCGGCATGCTCGCCGCTGGCCCGTGGGACTTCATCGGCCATGTCGAGGTGCCGGAGACGAAGACCGACGGCAAGATCGCCCGCCATCTCGACCGCGACGACATGGTCGCCAACACGATCGGCACCTTCGCGAGCGTCACGATCCAGTGCGCGCAGTGCCACGCCCACAAGTTCGATCCTGTCTCCCAGGAGGATTACTACTCCCTCCAAGCCGTGTTCGCCGCCCTCGACCGCAGCGAGCGGACCTACTCCCCCGATCCCGCCGTGATGCAGGCCCATGCCGCGCTCGATGCCCGCCGCACCGATCTCGAAGGCCTGAAAAAATCCCTCGAAGCCCGGCGGGCCGAGGCCGCGGGGCCCCGCCTCGCCGAGATCGACAAGACCCTCGCCGCCCCCGGCGGTGACAACGCCACCCCCGCCTTCGGCTGGCATTCGGAGATCGTTGCCGCCAGCAACCTGACAGCCGCCGACACGGAGAAGTGGGTGCAGGTCGATCTCGGCCGCGACGTCGCGATCACGCGCGTTGTTCTCCATCCCTGCCACGACGATTTCAATGGTATCGGGGCTGGCTTCGGATTCCCCCGTCGGTTCCGGATCGAGGGCTCGAGCGACCCGACGTTTGCGACCAACGTCGTTCGTCTTGCCGACTCGGGTCCCGATGATCTCCCCAACCCCGGCACGGTGCCTCAAGTCTTCACCGTCGACAGGGCGTCCGGCGGCAGCCGCTACGTCCGCGTCACCGCCACACGCCTCGCCCCGCGGCAGAACGACTTCATCGCCGCGATCGCCGAGCTCGATCTCTTCGATGCCGACGGCACAAACGTCGCCCGTGGCGCCGCCGTCAGCTCCATCGATTCGATCGAGGCTCCACCGCGCTGGCAGCGGGCAAATCTCGTCGACGGGGAGTTTCCGGGCCCGAGTGCCGACGCGATTGCCCTCCGCCGGGAGCGCGACGAGCTTTTGGCAAAGGTGCCTGCCGAGGTGACCGACGGCCTGCGGACGCTTGAAGAGGAACTTGCCGGCCTCGCCCGCCAGCGCGAGGCCCTGCCGGCGCTGCGGCCGCTCTACACGGTGACGGCGACGCAGCGCGGCGGGATCCCGCGCCCGATCCACGTCCTTGCCCGCGGCAATGTCAGCGCGCCGGGCCGCGAGGTCGGCCCCGGAGCGCTTTCGGCGCTCACGATGCTCGCGCCCCGGTTCGAGCTTCCCCCCGACGCCCCGGAAGGGGCCCGCCGCCAGGCTCTCGCCGAATGGCTTGTCGCCCCCGACAACCCGCTCACTTGGCGGAGCGCCGTCAACCGGGCCTGGCTCCATCATTTCGGCCGCGGCATCGTCGACACGCCGAGTGATTTCGGCCGGATGGGCTCGCCGCCAAGCCACGCGGCCCTCCTCGACTGGCTGGCTGCCGAGTTCCGGGACGGGGGCGGGTCGCTGAAGAGCCTTCATCGCCTCATCGTCGGAAGTGCCACCTGGCGACAGCGGGCCGACGACGACTCATCGAGCGCCGCCATCGATTCCGGCAACGCCCGGTTGTGGCGGCAGAACCGCCGCCGACTTGAAGCCGAAGCGATCCGCGACGCGGTCCTCGCCACCGCCGGCACGCTCGATCCCACGGCTGGCGGCCCAGGCTGGCAGGACTTCCGCATCGAGCACCCGGAGCACTCCCCCCACTACCGCTACGACCTCGCCGATCCGGCCGACCGCTCCACCTGGCGGCGGAGCATCTACCGCTTCATCGTCCGCAGTCAGACGCAGCCGTTCATGACGAGCCTCGACTGTGCCGATCCATCGATGCGGGTCGAGAAGCGCAACGAGAGCCTCTCGGCAATCCAGGCTCTGGCGCTGCTCAACAACGGATTCATGACGACGCAGGCGGTGGAGTTTGCCGCACGCGTGGCCCGCGAGGCGGGGGACGAACCCCGAGCGCAGGTCGATCGCGCCTTCCGCATCGCCTTCGGCCGGGCGCCGACCGATGAGGAAAGGGGGGTGCTGCTCGAATTGCTCCGCTCCCACGGCCTTTCCGCCGTCTGCCGGACGCTCGTTAACCTCAACGAGTTCACGTTTATCGATTGATTCGATGATTCGGCAGCCCGTTCCACGGGCGGCCCCCCGGAGGCCCCATGACATCCGCATCCCACCCCGGCTCGGCCTTCCCGCACGGCAACGGCGCGCCCCTCTCGCGGCGCGGCTGGCTCTCCACGGCCGCCGGCGGCCTCGGCGGGATGGCCCTCTCGTCGCTCCTCGCCGGCGAGGCGCCCCCCGCGGGGGGCACGCATCCGGCCCTCGTTTTCCCAGTCAAAGCGAAGCGAGTTGTGCAGCTGTTCATGGCGGGGGCCGCCAGCCACATCGATCTCTGGGATCACAAGCCGGAGCTCGTCAAGCGCCACGGCGAGGAGAGCGATTTCGGCGAGCCGGTCGAGGCCTTTCAAAATGGCCTGGGGCCCTGGCTCAAGCCGGTGTGGGACTTCAAGGCACACGGGGGGTGCGGCAAGATGCTTTCCGACGCCGTCGCGCCGCTCGGTGATGTCGTCGATCGGATGGCCTTCATCCACAACATGGTCAGCACGTCGGGGGTTCACTCCGCGGCGACGCTCCTCCAGTCGACCGGATTCATTCTCCCCGGATTCCCCGGCACCGGCTGCTGGGTCGGCTACGCACTCGGCTCGCTCAATGACAACCTCCCCACGTTTGTCGTCCTCCCCGATCACCGGGGCTACGGCTCCAACGGCGTGAAGAATTGGGACGCCGGCTTCCTCCCCGCCCAGCACAGCGGCACGGTCGTCCAGCCCGGGGCCGCCGAGCCGATCGCCGATCTCCATCCCCACGCATCGGCCCAGTGGCTCACGACTGACTCCGACGCCGCCACCAGGCGCGCGCTCGCGCGCCTCAATCGGGCCCACCTCGACGGCCGCGGCGGCGACGGGCGCCTCGAGGCCCGGATCCGCACCTACGAACTGGCAGCGCGGATGCAGCTGGCGGCCCCTGAAGCGCTGTCACTTGCCGACGAGCCGGAGCATGTCCTGCGGATGTACGGCGTCGAGCCGGGCAAGACCGACTGGCCGACCGAGATCAACATCCCGGAGGAAACCCACCACTTCGGCCTCAAGTGCCTCACCGCCCGCCGGCTCCTCGAGCGCGGCGTCCGCTTCGTGCAGATCTGGAGCGGCAATGACAACGGCTTCCCGCGCCGCAACTGGGATTCCCACGAGGACGTCGAGCGCGATCACGGGCCGCTGGCCCGCGGCATGGCCCACGGCGCGGCGGCCCTCATCAAGGATCTCGACCAGCGTGGCATGCTCGACGACACGCTCGTCATCTGGACGACCGAGTTCGGAAGGATGCCGAGCTCCCAGGCGGGCCGGGGGCGCGATCACAATCCGTTCGTGTTCACCAACTGGCTGTGCGGCGCGGGCATCCGCGGCGGCGTCACGCACGGCGAGAGCGACCAATGGGGCTACAAGCCGCTCGACCGGGCAAACCCGACGACCGTGCACGACGTCCATGCCACGGTGCTGCGGCTGCTTGGCCTCGAGCACACGAAGCTGACGTGGCGGCACAACGGCGTCGACCGCCGCCTTACCGACGTCCACGGCCACGTCCTCACGCCGATCCTGTCGTGAAGCGTGGAAGCTGCCGGTTCTGCAGCCGGGCCGAGACTCACCTCGCCGGCGTCGATTCGCTCCGGCCCTGGCCCCGCGACTGGGCGAAGAGCCAATCCCACAGCGCCGGATCGGCGTAGGTCTCGGTCCAGGAGTCGTGCCCCGCCTCTGGGTAGACCGTGAACTTCGGCTCGCCCCCCTTCTCTCTGATCGCATCGACGATTTGCTGCGACGAGGCGAGCGGGACGACGAAGTCTTTCGCTCCATGGAACACCCAGGTGGGGATGCCGAGGAGCTTGTCGGCCTGGGATGGATTCCCGCCGCCACAGATCGGCACGATCGCGGCGAAGCGATCGGGCTTCGCGGCCGCCAGCGCCCAGGTGCCAAATCCCCCCATCGACAGCCCGGTCAGCCAGATCCGATCTTCGTCCACCCGGTAGTCCCGGCAGACCTCGTCGACGAGCGCCGCGAGCACGTCGGGATTCCAGCCCCGGCCCGGGCTCTGCGGCGAGACGACGATGCAGGGGAAGGCCCGATCACCGGCGGCGATCAGCTTCGGCGGCCCATGGGCCTTCACTTTCCCGAGATCATCCCCCGACTCTCCCGCTCCATGAAGGAAGACCAGAAGCGGCCAGCGATCCGTACCGGACTCGTAGCCGGCGGGCAGCGCGAGAAGATACTTGAGCCGCGCGGTGACCGTGATCTCCCGCTCGAACAGCTTTTCTTCCTGCACCGTCCCCGCTGTTGGGGGCTCGGCGCCACCGCTGACCCGGGGCCCAGCGGCCATGACCGCGAGGAGCAGCACAGCCACACGCCACATCGATGAGCCCCTGACTGAAGGAACTGTGGGGAAATCGGAACTGATGAACGAATCGCTCGTGAATCGCTACTGGATCGCGGGGGCCGGGCTTGGGGCATCGGCCTGTTCGGCCGCCACAGGAACAATCCTAGCGAGGCTGTCGATGCCGCCGGTGAGAGCTGCGAGATAATCGACGACGACGCTCATCGCCTCCTCGAAGTAGTAATCGCGCTTCACGATCGGCCGCTGTGGATCAGCCTGCTCCTCGAGTTTCTTCTCCTCGTCATCGGCGGCCTTTCCCTCGTTCCACTGCTTTGCGAACTCATCCTCGCGGAGCGAGAGCGTCTTCTCGCTCTTGCGTCGCTTGTACTGCTCGATGTCGCGGGCAACCTTGTCGAAGTCGCCACTGGCCGCCACACGCTGCCCGGAACGCTCGCGGAGCGTGGAAAGGATGGCCGGCGGCACACGTCCACTCGGCTGGAAGTTCGCCGGAGGCACCTTGTCGAACTCGATCGCGTGATCGAGATCCCCCTCGCCCACCGGAAGGTGGGTCGTGATGCTCGGCAACTCGACGTCGCTCTTCACCCCCTCCAGCTGCGTGGAGAGCCCACCGGGGCGATAGAACTGCTGCATCGTGATCTTGATCGCCCCCAGCGAGGGGGCGTTGGGAAGCCGCTGGAAGAGTTGCCGCCCTAGGTCGATGAGGCTCTGCACCGTTCCCTTGCCGTGCGTCGCGTTGTCGCCGATGACGAGCCCGCGGCCGTAGTCCTGGATCGCCCCGGCGACGATCTCGCTGGCACTGGCGCTGAACTTGTTGGTCAGAACGACGAGGGGGCCGTCCCAGGAGACACCGGCATCGACGTCGTCGTATTGCTCGACCCGCTTCTCGGCATTCTTGACCTGCACGACCGGCCCCTTGTCAATGAACAGGCCCGTCAGCGAGATCGCCTCGGGGAGCGAGCCACCGCCGTTGTTGCGCAGATCGAGGCAGATGCAGTCGACCCCCTTCGTGCGGAAGTCGTCGATCAGCTTCTTTGTGTCGCGGGTGCTGCTCTTGTAGTCGGCCTGCCCCTGCCGGGCCCCGGCCATGTCCATGTAGAAGCTGGGGAGATTGATGTAGCCAATCCGCCACGGCGTGCCGTCGGGCTTGCTGCCGGTCTCGATGAGCTCGCCGCGGGCCTCGCTGTCCTTGAGCTCGATCTTCGCGCGGGTGATGTCGTAGTCCTTCGGCGCCGTCTGACCGACGGGGATGACTTTGAGGCGAACAATCGTCCCCCGCTTGCCGCGGATGAGCTTCACGACCTCGTTGAGATTCATGTCGACGACATCGACGATGTCCCCTTCGGTCCCCTGCCCCACGCCGATGACGCGGTCTTTCTTTGTCAGCCGGCCGTCACGGTCGGCGGCGCCGCCGGGGACGATCTCCGCCACAGTGGTGTAGCCATCCTCGCTCTTGAGCGAGGCCCCGATGCCGTCGAGTTGGAGCCGCATTCCGATCTCGAAGTTCTCGAGGGTGCCGGGGGACATGAAGCTCGTGTGCGGGTCGAGCGAGCTGGTCAGACTCGTGAGATACGACTCAAGGAGCTCGTCGGCGGTCATCTGGTGCATCCGCTTGGCGAAGCTGCGATAACGCCGCGAGAGCTTGTCTTTGGCCTCTTCGGGGGGCGTCTTCTCCATCTTCTGGATCAGGAGGTCGTACTTGATCCGCTTCCGCCAGTTGTCGACCGCCTCCGCCTCGCTCTGGGCCCACTTCGTCTCGTCGCGGTCGACGATGATCGACTCCTCCTGGGTGAAATCGAGCGGCTCGGAGAGGAACTTCTCGACCAGCGGCACGCGCGAGTCGACCCGCTCGAGAAACCGCTTGAAAACCTCGTAGGCAAACGAGACATCCCCCCGCTTGACGAGATCGTCGAGCGTCTCCCGCTTCGGGAGGAAGCCATCGACGTCGCTCTGGAGGAAATAGACCTTCATCGGGTCGAGGGCCTCGAGAAAGATCCCAAACCAGCGGCGCGCGATCTCGTCGTCGATCGGATGGTGGGTGAAGTGCTCGCGCTCGATGTAGCTCTTCACCGCCAGCGTGATCTGGCGGTCATTCGGCCCGGCCTTGGTGGCCGCTGCGGGGGCGGGCGCCGGCTCCTGGGCGGGGAGCCGCCCGAGGGGGAGCAGCGTCACCACGACGAGCAGCCACCGGCCAAGCCTCACCCGGGAAGCCGCTTCCCTGAGGCGAGCCGCTGCCGTCCGTCCGTTCAGCCGACCTTGGGACGCATCGATGACCGTCGTGTCCACGCCTGACTCCTTCACTTTGCGTTTCCTCTGACCCGGTCACGCATTGTGACAGGTTCCCTTCTCCCTGACGAGGTAAAAATCGACCCGCCACGCCCCAGCGGGCGCGGGAATCGTCCGCGGAAAAGTCATTGCTCGACTTTTCCCAAGGTTTCGAGCGCTCTGGCCACCACGGCCCGCGCCACGTCGGGTTCGGCCCCGAGCCGAGGGACAACAACCCACTCGATCGCCGGATGGCGTGCTCGGGCCCGGTCGACCGCCTCGCGCACCTGCTCCTCGACCCGGCCGCGGAAGAGGAGGTGCGGTTGCACGAGGACACGGCGCGGGACGACTCCGGGGAGCAAAGGATCGACGACGGCGTCGAGCGCCTCCTCGACGGTCGGCCGGGCGGCGGCGACGAACCCCACGGCCACCCGCCCCGGCCCCGGCGGAATCGGCAAGCCCGCGCACGCGGCGGGGTGGAGCCCGCGACCGCAGGTCGCCGCCGGCTCTCCCGGCTGACAGATGGCGGCCGCGCCACAGGCCCGCGTCGCCTCGAGAAAGGCAAAGAGTTGCCCCGCGGCGCCAGGATCGCTTGCCCCCCGGCCGACGAACACGAGCGCCTCGAGCCCGGGATCGAGCGGTGCGAGGGTCCGGCCGATCTCCTCACGCCGAGCCCGCGAGAGACGGACGATCTCGGGGTGGATTCCCAGCGCCGCTGACTGGCAGACGGGGACGCGCTCCGCGTCGGCCGCCATCGCCAGCGCCTCCGGGAGGTCGCGGCGGGCGTGGCCGGCGGTGAAGAGCAACAGCGGCGCCGCGACGACTCGATCGACCCCGCGTTCACACAGCCGCCGCAACGCCTCGGCCACCGACGGCCCGATGACCTCGAGAAAGCCGAGTTCGACGGCCACTCCGGGGGCCGCGTCGGCGACGTGCCGGGCGAGTTGCCGGGTCTCCCCCTCGCCGACCCGATCAGCCGTGCCATGCCCCACGACCAACAGGCCACAGCCCTGCGGAAGAGCGGTTTCGACCATCATCCCCCTCCCTGGTAAGGCTGCGTCACACCCCGACCGGCGCACGGGCCCCGTCGACGGTCGTCCGGCGGACGAGCGCCAGCACGCCGAGGAGCGTGACCACCGCCACGGCGTAGGGGAGCACCCGCGACGGATGGAGCGTGAACAGCACCGACCCGCAAAACGGCCCGAGGATCCGCCCCAGCGAGGCGAAGGATTGGTTGACCCCGAGAACCTCCCCCTGGTTCGCCGGATCGGCATGGCGGGAGATGAGCGAGGAGACCGACGGATTGACGAACGCGAATCCCCACACCGACAGCGCCGCGGCCAGATAAAAAAGTCCGCGCACCAAGGTCGACGAGAGCCCCTCCCCGGCGCTGCTGTGGACAATCCCCGCCACCGCGCCGACCACCGCCAGGCCGGTGGCCATCAACAGGAGCCCGACGGTCAGCAACCGTGTCTCCGACACCCGCTTCGCGAGTGGGCGGTAGCTGCCGCCGGCGAGCATGAGCACGAACCCGATGCCGGCGAAGACGAGGAAGTTGTCGTCGTCGGACATCCCGAAGGCCTCCTCGGTAAGGCGGGCGAGCGTGGCCTCGAAGTTGGCAAAGGAGAAGATCGAGAGGAAGTAGATGAGCACGAGGGCCCCGACCGCCGGGATCGCCAGGACGCGGGCCGAGCGGCTGACACTGAAAAACTCCTTGGCGGCCCGGTTCGCTGGATCGCGGGTCTCGCGGAAGACGAAGAACGCGAACAGAAACGCCACCGCGGAGAGGGCCGAGGCGAGGGCCCCCACCGCCCACGGCTGATCGTTGAAGAGCCGCATTCCGAAGTAGGCGATCAGCGGGCCGAGCGTGAAGCCGGCCCCGAACGCGATCCCGATCAGCGCCATCCCGCGGGAGCGGTTTTGCGGGGTCGTGCAGTCGGCGATCACCGCGGCGGCGGTTCCCACGCTCGCGCCGGCGATCCCGGCGCCGATCCGGGCGAGCATCATCAGGCCAAGCGCAAGGGCAGCCCGCTCCGGCGGAATGGTCACGGCAAACCCGTAGAGGGCGTAGAACACGACCGACCCGGCAAGGCTGATGAGGAGCATCGGGCGGCGGCCGACGCGGTCGGACCAGCGCCCCCAGATCGGGCTGAAGACGAACTGCATCAGCGAGAACACCGAGAACAGCAGGCCGATCGTCGCCCCGGACGCCAACGGCGAGAGGTGGAGCGCCTCGAGGTAGGGGCCCGCCTGTCGCGGCATCACCGGGAGGACAATCCCGAAGCCGAGGAGGTCGATGAACACCGTCAGGAAGATCACGAGCAAGGCGCCGCGTGGCGGACCGCTGCGGGCCGTCTCGACCGTGGCGGCAGGAGCGGAGATGTCGACGGAGTCCAACATTTGGATTCCCGGAGTGGTGGGAGGCAGGGACGCGACTGGATGGCTTGGCAGACCGTGGATCGGACGAGGTCATGGATGACTTCTTCCACGGACAGCTAGACTCCCGGCCATGGACCCCCTCCAAGGTATCGAGCGTCGCAGCGAACCGCCACCGGACGTGCCCGGCGTCGGCGAGGTGACCGCCCGCATCAAGGAATGCGTCGAGGGGCGGTTTGCCGACGTGTGGGTGGCGGGCGAAGTCACGAATGTCGTCCGCGCCGCCTCGGGCCATGTCTACCTCGCGATCAAAGATGCCGCTGCCGTCCTCCGCGGGATCGTCTGGCGGGGGGCGCTCCCCCTCCTGGCGATCGAACCGGAGGACGGCCTCG
This sequence comes from Candidatus Kuenenia stuttgartensis, assembly GCA_943332855.1. Classification (GTDB taxonomy): domain Bacteria; phylum Planctomycetota; class Planctomycetia; order Pirellulales; family UBA1268; genus QWOP01. Next base: position 3,264 of record CALQRA010000074.1, on the reverse strand, counting down.
AGGTCATCTGCCATGGGCGCGTCGAGGTCTACCCGCCGCGGGGCACGTATCAGCTTTCGATCGATCGGATGCATGCTGTCGGCACGGGGGCGCTGGAGGCGAAGCTCCGCCGGCTCCAGGCGACGCTCGAGGCCGAGGGCTTGTTCGCCCCGCAGCGGAAGCGACCGCTCCCCCCGTTTCCGCGCCGGATCGCCGTCGTCACCAGCCCCGCCGGCGCCGCGCTCCACGACTTCCTCCAGACGCTCCGCGGCCGCTGGCCGGCGGCGGAGGTGATTGTCGTGCCGTCGCGCGTCCAAGGGGCCGGCGCCGCGGCGGAGGTGGCCGCGGCCATCGCCCGGGCGGGCCGCCTTGCGCCCCCCGTCGACGTCATCGCGCTGGTCCGTGGTGGCGGCAGCCTCGAGGATCTGTGGGCCTTCAACGAAGAGCCGCTCGTGCGGGCCGTGGCCATGAGCCCGATCCCGATCGTCGCCGGCGTGGGGCACGAGATCGACGTCACGCTCGCCGACCTCGCCGCCGACGTCCGCGCCCTGACGCCGACCGATGCCGCGGTCCGGATCTCCCCCGACCGTCACCAACTCCTCGCCACCGTCGGCACGCTCGACCAACGGCTCCACGCCGGTCTGCTCCGCCGCGCGGCGTCGGCCCGCGAATGGCTCGAGCGTCTCGCCGGCGCGCGGATGCTCGTCGATCCCTCCTGGATTCTCCGCGACCGCCAGACGATCGTCGACACCCACGAGGCCAGACTGAAGCGACTGGTGGCCGGAGGCCTCGAGCGGGCGCGGGAGCGCTTGGCCGCGGCAGCGGGACGGCTCGACGCCGTCAGCCCACTGGCGATCCTCGCCCGCGGTTACTCGGTCACCTGGAGCGAGGCCGACGGGGTGCGGGCGGCGCGGCCACTGGTCTCGGCGGAGGGCCTTGCGGCCGGCACTCGGCTCGTCACCCAACTTGCCACCGGCCTGATCCACAGCCGCGTGGTGCGGGTCGATCCGTCGGATGGAGAAACGGTGGGGGCGGCTGCGGGGAATGTCCGGGGGGATCGGCACCAGGGAGGAAGCGACGATGAGCCGTGATGAACTGGAGGCCACCAAGGTGTCCGATCGGAGCAGTGGATCGACGACGGCGGCACAGTCCCCACAACCGGTATCGTTTGAAGAGGGTCTCGCCCGTCTGGCGGATCTCGTCGGAGGTCTCGAAGGGGGTCGACTCGGCCTCGCTGAATCGATCGCCGCGTACGAGCAGGGAGTGTCGCTCGTTCGCCGCCTGCATGCGGAGTTGGCCAATGTCGAACAACGGGTGAAGACCCTCACCGCTGCGGCCGAGAAGGCCGCGGCGGAGGACCGTGACGACGAAGGCCCCGGCGAGGACGCCCCGCCCGGTTCGGCACCGCAGGCCCCGACGGCTGGGCCGCGGAAGGGCCCTGCCAAACGGTCGACAGACCGGCCGCCGCGGGGCGTGGGTGGCCGTCCGCGGAGGCTTCCGGGGATGGACGATAGTTCCGCGGAAGTCTAGACTTCATGGGCTTTTCCGGAGTCCGGCCGGGGGGGCGAGAAGCAGGAATCGTCGGTCGTTCGTCCAACCGCTGGCGACGACCAACGGGCCACGAGCCTGGACCAACGGGCCACGAGCCTGGGTTTCAGGGTCGCGTTCCCGGCGACAATTCCGACTTCGGGACCGAAAGGATGCTCCCGTGAGGATCCCGCGGTCCGTGGGGTGATGGTGGCGGACCGATCAGGACCTCTCCCGATCGGCAGTTCTTCCGCCGGCAGTCGATCGAATCCCCATGCACGTCCCCGGCAGCTAGGGCAGGCCCGCCAAGCATGATGGTCGTCAGTCACGACACCGCCGCGGAAACGCGGCCGACGGCGCTTGGGGCTTCCGGCTCGGGAGCCGTTCCGCAGGCGTTGGCGCGGGTCAAGGCCTTCATCGAGCCGCGGCTCGAACAGGCCCTGCAACTCTCCGGCGAGGCCGCGCCGCGGCTGCTTGAGGCGATGCGCTATTCGCTCCTCGCGCCAGGAAAGCGTCTCCGCCCGGCCCTCGTGCTGTGGGCCGCCGGGGCCTGCTCGCCGACCGGAGCCCAGGGATCCTCCCCCGAGATCTGGGAGACAGCGGCGGGGGCTGCCGTCGCGGTGGAGATGATCCACGCCTACTCGCTCGTTCACGACGACCTGCCGGCGATGGATGACGACGATCTCCGCCGTGGTCAGCCCACCTGCCACCGGGCGTACGACGAGGCGACGGCCATCCTCTGCGGCGACGCCCTCCAGGCCCTCGCCTTCGAGACCCTCGTCGGCAGCCTTCCCGCCGCCACCGCGGCCCGCGGCTGCCGGGTGCTCGCCCAGGCGGCGGGCGCCGAGGCACTCGTGGGGGGGCAGTCGGACGACCTCGCGGCCGAGCGGGGCTGGCTCGATCCGTCGAGCGCCCCCGAGGGGCGTGAGGCGCAGGTGGCCTGGATGGAGCGGATCCATCGGCGCAAGACCGGGGCGCTGTTCCGTGCGTCGCTCACCCTTGGCGGCCTCGCCGCGGGGGCGGACGACCGGTGCCTCGCTGCACTCGACGGCTACGGACAGGCGTTCGGTCTTGCCTTCCAGATCGCCGACGACCTCCTCGATGCCGAGGGAAACGAGGCGACGACCGGCAAGCGCGTCGGCAAGGACGCCGAACGGGGCAAGCTCACCTATCCCACCGTCCTCGGGCCGGTTGACAGCCGCCGCCGCGCCGAGGCACTCGCCTCCGCGGCCGGCGCGATGCTCGCCGACTTGCCCTCATCGGCCGACGATCTCCGCCATCTCGCCTCCTGGATCGTGACCCGCGACCACTGAAGCCTGCTCCACCCTCCCTTTCGGCCCCCTTTGGCCCCCATGGATCCCCGAGGATCGCCCCCAACCATGCCCGACATCCTTCCCTCGATCCTCTCCCCCCGCGACCTCGCCGGGCTGTCGATCGAGCAACTGGAACAACTCGCCGGGGAGATGCGCCGCTCGCTCACCGAGGTGGCCGCCACCCGAACCGCCCACTTCGCCTCGAACCTCGGCGTCGTCGAACTGTGCCTGGCCCTGCACCGCGTTTTCGACTTCAGCCGCGACCGTCTCATCTGGGATACCGGTCATCAGATCTACCCGCACAAGCTGATCACCGGCCGCTTCGCCCGCTTCGGTACGATCCGCACCCGCGGCGGACTGATGGGCTATCCCAATCCTGAGGAGAGCCCGTACGACCTGTTCATGACCGGTCATGCCGGCAGCAGCCTGTCGACGGCGCTCGGCC
>CALQRA010000073.1 GCA_943332855.1 Candidatus Kuenenia stuttgartensis | reverse complement strand
GGGAAGGCGAGGGGCATGTCAGGGAGACTCCTGGGCCAGCTTCCGCACCGTCGCCTCGGCCGCTTCGACGAGGGGGTCGAACTGCGGGATCTCGACGGCGTTGTTTCCCTGTTCGTGGCGGCGGAAGAGGAAGAGATACGTCTCGTTGGCGGGGCGCCAACGGTGGAAGAAGAGCCGGTTCTTGGTGTTGACCGCCGCGCGGAGCGTGGCGGTGCGGGCGGCGAAGTCGCCCGACAGCGGCTTCCCCGTGGCAGCGGCGAAGACGGCGGCGGCGGCATCGTAGCCGGCAGCGGAGAGATGGACGCCGTTCTCCGTCAGGCGCTCTCCGGTGGGGAGGCTGTCGGTCACCTCGCCGAACAGATCGACGAGCCCGGCTCCTTCGTCGATCGCCACGGCGCGGATCGCCGCGGCATAGTCGGAGAGCGCGGCGTTGCGCGCGGTGGCCGCGACGGCGGAGAGCGGGGGGGTGGCCTCGAAGGGGGGCGGAGTGACGAGGACCAGCCGCGTCGGGGGGGCCCCGTCGCCGGCTTCCTCTGTCGGCCCGCGGAGATCGCGACAGAGGCGGCCGAGCTGTGCGCGGAAGGCCACGAGGCCGGCCGCGCCGGCAAACGATTCATTGCGGCCGTAGGCGACGATCACGACCGTGGGCTCAAGACCGCGGACCAGATCGAGGAGCCGGGCGTAGCCGGCCGACGGCGCGTCGAACACGCCGCGCGACTCAGCCCACACCGTGTCGCCGCTCCAGCCGAGATTGCGGAAGGTGAGCTGGGCGCCGGGATGCGTGGCCACCAAGCCCGTCTCGATCGCGCCCCTCTCCCCTTCGCGCTCGATGATTGCGTCGCCGAGGAGAACAACCCGGTCGCCGGTCTGGAGCTCGAAGCGCGCCTGGCCGGCCGGCTCTGCGGCGGTGAGCCCGGACCACGGCCCCATCGCCACGGCAAGGAAAAGCTGGGCGACCAGCGGCGGGAGGCCGCCCGGCCGAGGGCGCGCTAGGGAGGGCATGGCGGTCGCTTTCGGAGTGGCAGGAGAGGTGGTAGTGTAGCCTCCGCCGCGGTGGCCGGGGGGCGTCCGCGGCGGCGGCTCGGGCTGCCGATTTCCATCCCCCCGATCCCCACCAACCGCACGTATTTCGGAGAGCCATCCATGAAGGGCAACATCAACCACTCCCTCGTCTACTGGTGCTACAACGTCGCCGGCGACAAGTGGGACCTGGAGAAGATGTGCCATGTCGCCAAGGACCTCGGGTGCACGTCGATCGAGATCCTCGATCCCGAAGCCTTCCCGACGCTCAAGAAACATGGCCTGACCTGCGCGCTGGCTGCCAACGGTATGCCCGGGGCGCCGTTCATGCGCGGCTTCAACAACCCGGCCTACCAGGCGGAGGTGATCGAGCGGACAACAAAGACGATCGACGGCTGCGCCGAGCACGGGATGCCGGCCGTGATCGCCTTCACCGGCTACAAGTGGCGCGATGCCGACGATCCCAACAGCGGCGAGATCTCGCTCGAGGAGGGGGCCGACAACTGCGTGAAGGGGCTCAAGGCGATCGCCGCCCACGCGGAGAAGAAGGGGGTGACGATCTGCCTCGAGCATCTCAACACGCGCGACGGCAGCCATCCGATGAAGGGCCACCCCGGCTATCAGGGGGACGACATCGACTACGTAGCGAACATCTGCCGCCGGGTCGGATCGCCGCGGGTCAAGCTCCTCTTCGACATCTACCATGTCCAGGTGATGAACGGCGACGTGATCCGCCGGCTCGAGGAGTGCAAGGATGTCATTGGCCACATCCACACCGCCGGCAATCCGGGCCGCGCCGAGCTTGACGACAACCAGGAGATCAACTTCCCGCCGATCATGCGGAAGATCGTCCAGCTCGGCTACAAGGGCTGGGTGGGGCATGAGTTCATCCCCACGCGCGACGCCCTGACCGGGCTCAAGCAGGCTGTCAGCCTGTGCGATGTGTGAGCGCCGGCAGATCTTGGCCGGAAGAGCTTCTCAGGGGCGGGCAAGGATGATCCGCACATCGGCGACGTTCGTGCCGGTGGGGCCGGTGCGCACCAAGCCCGCGGCGCGCTCAAGGGCCGGCAGGGCGTCGCAGCGGGCGAGCGCCAGCGCCAGCGCTGCCCGGTTGGCGCCGAGCGTCCGGGCCACCGTCGCATCGGCCACGCCACCGGCCGCGTCGGTGGGGCCATCCTCACCGTCGGTCCCCAGGCTCGCCACGAGGAGGCCGGCCGGCCAGTTGGCCGCCGCCGCGACGGCCGCGAGCACCGTCTGCTGATTGCGTCCCCCCAGGCCGTGATCCGCCGGGATGACCACCGTCGCCTCTCCCCCTTCGATGACGGCGCGGGGCCGGCCGTCCTGGGTCGCCCGGGCTGAGAGTTCGCTCCCTTCGACCGCGAGCCGGAGGCCGATCGCCTCGGCGTAGTTGAGGGGCGCGGGGGTGTCTGGGGCGGCGCGACGGACGATCGTTTCATATCCCAGGCTCCGCGCGGCCGCGGCGGCGGCCTCGACGGCCGTCTCGTTGTTGCCGACAATCCGGTGGCTGACACGACAGCCTGCGGCGGTCTGCCAGTTCGGGCCGGCGGGAGTCGATGACTGCGGAGACCGGGCCTTGGCAAGATCGCGACGGAGGCTCGCGACGAGGCGCGGCGCGACGCCGATCGCACCGAAGTGCTCGAGGAGATCGAGCGCGACTCCAGGCTCAGCCGGCGTCGGCATGCAGGGGCCTGAGGCGATGAGGTCGAGCGGATCGCCGATGACATCAGAGAGGACGAGGACGACCAGCCGCCCGGCAGTGCAGGCCCGGGCCAGACCGCCGGCCTTGACGGCGCTGGTGGCCCGGCGGACGCAGTTCAGCGCGCCGATGCCGGCGCCTGCAGCGGAGAGGAAGCGGGTGACGGCGATCTTGTCGTCGAGCGTGAGGCCGTCGCGCGGCGCTGCCAACAGCGCCGATCCGCCGCCGGTGACCAGCGCGACGGCCAGATCATCGGGCCCGAGGCGCTCAAGGCTCGCGAGCATCGCGGCGGTGGCCGTGACGACGCGATCCGTGGGGAGGTTGATCCCGGCGGGGCGGGTCTGACGGACCTCGATCGACGCGAGAGTCCGGCCACATCCCTCCGGTACGCTCACGAGCCCGGAAAGTCGAGCGGTGGGGAACTCGGCGGCGGCCAGCAGCCCCTCGACGCCGGCCGCCATCCCGGCGGCGGCCTTCCCGGCCCCGACGACAACGATTCGCCCCGCCGGCAGGGGCCCGAAGAGCTCGGCCGGCGCCCCGGCGAGGAGCGATTGCGGATCGACGGCACCGATCGCTGCCTGCCAGATCCGCTCCGCGTCGGCGCGGAGGCTGTTGGGCAGCGCCATCATCCCCCCGGCGGCGGCTGAAAATTCTTCGGATCAAATTTGGAAAGATCGATCCCGCCGCGGGCTTCCTCCTCGAGGAGCTTGACGCGCATCTCGAGGCGCTCGAGGCGCCGCGCGAGGAGCTCCGGCGCTAAGGCCGAGGAGGTGGACGGCGCGGGACGAGGCACGGATGGATAGCCGAGTTGCCGCTCGAGTGCGGCGAACAGGAAGAGCGGATCCTTGCCGCGGTTGGCCCGGGCGATCCGCCCCTCCTTCTCGCCGAAGAGGAGGACGCGGTCGGGCCCACTTTCCGCGCGACCGGCCAGGAGCGCCTCGCGCTTCTCGAGCCTCCAGTACTCCGGGCTGCGGACACTGATCAGATCGCCGAGATCGACAAAGCCGACCTGCCGGCCGACGGTCCGGATCCACGCCTTCCAGTCGGCATCGAAGATCGGATCGTCGGCGATCGCCTCCATCCCCTTCTGGTAGTCGAGGCGGTTGCGTGAGAGGCACTCGAAGCGGTAGACGAACAGGCCCTGCGGCGTCGGCCCATCGGCGAGGTAGCGAGCTTCCCGCGCGAGGATTGCCAGCGCCATCCGCATGTCGAACCGCCCCCCTTCGTGCTCCGCCCGGTTCATGACGAACGTCTGGAAGCGGGTGAAGTAGTGGGGGATGCGGGCCATCGCGGTCGAGAGGGTGCCGAAGAGCTTGAGCTCGGCGACGAGGTACTCGATCGCCATCGGCAGCTTCGTCGTGGCGAGGACCTCCTGCCCGATCGACCCCAGCGCTTCCTGGGCGGCGATCCCCGCCGCCATCCGCTCGGCTAGGGCTTGGAACAGGTGGGCCTGTTCGATGTACTCCTCGCGGTCGAGCATGGAAAAGTCAGTCACGGGGGACGTCTGATCGCCGGGGCATCCTATACTGATGGTGGTTCGCGCGCCGCTTTCGCGCGCGGCTCCTCCCCCACGGGCCTCGCCATGCCGGAAGGTTTTTCCACGATCGAAGCCGCCGTCGCCGCCGTCCGTCGGGGCGAGGTGATCGTCGTCGTCGATGCCGAGGATCGGGAAAACGAGGGGGATTTCGTCTGTGCCGCCGAGAAGGCCACACCCGAGGTGGTGAACTTCATGATCCGCCACGGCCGCGGCCAGGTGTGCATGCCGATCCTGCCGGAGATGGCCCGCCGGCTCGACCTGCCGATGATGGTCGAGGCCAATTCCACGCCGCTGGGCACCGCCTACACCGTCCCGGTCGACCACGTCTCCGCGCGGACGGGAATCACGGCCGGCGAGCGGGCCGGCACGATCGCCGCGATCCTCGCCCCCGAGACGCGGCCGGCCGACCTCGTCCGACCCGGCCACCTCTTTCCGCTGGTGGCCAAGGAGGGGGGCGTGCTCCGCCGCGCCGGTCACACCGAGGCGGCCGTCGACCTGGCGCGGATGGCGGACCTCCAGCCGGCCGGCGTCCTCTGCGAGATCCTCGACGACACCGGCAACCGCGCCGACCGGCAGACGCTCCAGAAGCTGGCGCGTGAACACCGGCTCGAGATCATCTCGATCGAGCAGCTCATCCGTCACCGCCGCACGCGCGAGCAACTTGTGGAACGGATTGCCGAGGCCGATCTGCCCACGACCTGGGGACGGTTCCGGGTCATCGCCTACGGGGTGAAGTTCGAATCACAGCAGCCGATCGTCCTCGTGATGGGGGATCCCGCTACCGCCACCGATCCGCTCGTGCGGCTCCACTCCTCCTGTTTCACCGGCGACCTCCTCGACAGCCTCCGCTGCGACTGCGGAGACCAGCTCCATCTGGCCCTCGAGCGGATCGGCCAGGAGGGGGCGGGGGTGCTCGTCTACCTTCCGCAGGAGGGACGGGGCATCGGGTTGGTGGAGAAGATCCGGGCCTACGCGCTCCAGGATCAGGGGCTCGACACCGTCGAGGCGAATCTCGCCCTCGGCTTCAAGGCCGACGCCCGGGACTACGGCGTCGGCATCCAAATCCTCAAGGATCTCGGCCTGCGGCGTGTCCGGCTCCTCACGAACAACCCGAAGAAGACCGACGCCTTCATCTACGGCGGCTTCGATCTCGAGGTCGTCGACCAGGTGCCGATCCTCCCGCCGGTGCACGCGTTCAACCAGCGCTATCTCCAGACGAAGCGCGAAAAGATGGGGCACCGTTTCCCGGAGTGAGCGCCCGAGGCGGCGGAGGGGGAAGGTTGTCACGTGGGACGCGCGTCGCGATCGGGATCGGGTTGGCCGTGCTGGCCGTGGTCGGTTGCAGCCGGCGGCCCGAGGCGCTGCCGGAGGGAGTGACGACTGCGGCGCTCGATGGCCGGTGGGGGAAGGCGACACGGGCCGGTCTGGCCAAGGGGCGCGACGTCGCCTTCGTGCCCCCTCCCCTGGCTGAGCTCGACGGTGCTGTCTGGATCGATCGGCCGGTGAAGGACAGCCTGGCGATCCTGCGGGGCGAGCTTGCCGTCGGGGAGGTGGGGGATGAGCGCGCCCTGACCGCACCGAACGACTCCCCCGCGGCCAACAGCAGGATCGTCGCCGCCCTCTCCCGGCTCCCCGCCGCCGGCGAGGCCGATCCCGGGGCCGTCCTCGTCCGCCACCTCCGGGTCGATCCGGTCAGCCTCAACCCGATCATGCGGAGCACGCCGGCGGAGTTCGAGGTTGTCGGGCTGACGGAGTTCCGCCTGTTCTCCTTCGACCGCCGGTTGGAGCCGTTCGCCATGGCGGAGACGGTCGCCTCCTGGCAGACCAGCGCCGACGGGCTCATTGATCGGGTCGTGCTCCGCGACGATCTGGTGTGGAGCGACGGTGCGCCGATCACGGCCCGCGACGTCGCCTTCAGCTACGCCGTGATCATGGATGACGACCTGCCGGAGCCAGGGGTCCGGGATGGCACCGACCAGCTCCGCGCCGTCGAGGCCTACGACGAGCGGACGGTCGTTTTCTTCCATCGGGAGCCGCTGGCCACGAACGTTTGGAACCTCAACTTCCCGGTCATTCCCCGTCATGTCCACGAGGCGACCTGGCGGGGTGACCCGACCTTCCTCTCCGGTGATCCGGCGGCCCTGCCTGTCTGCGGAGGGCCGTACCGGATTGTCGAGTGGCACCGCGGGGAGCGGATCGTCCTCCGGCGGCGCGACGAATGGTCGCTGTTTGACGGGGCGCCGGTCCGCGACCCTCCCTCCTTCCGCGAGATCCATTTCAGGATCATCGAGGATCCGGCCGCGGCCCTCGCCGCGCTCAGGGCCGGGGAGATCGACGAGCTGGTCCTCTCGCCGGAGCAGTGGCGCGCCGCGGATGGGGCGGGAAGCGCGGCATGGACGAGGGTCACGGCCCCGGAATGGACCGTGACGTTCTTCGCCTGGAACATCGACACGCCGTTCTTTGCCGACCGTCGTGTCCGCCGGGCGATGACCCTTGCCTTCGATCATGGCTGGATGCTCCGGGAGCTTTTTTCTGGCCTTTACGATCCGGCGACCGGCCCGTTTCACGACGGCTCCTGGGCGGCGCCGCGGAAACGGCAGGCCGCGACCGAGCAGGATCAGCAGCGCGCCCAGCAGCTCCTCGATGATGCCGGCTGGGTCGACACCGACAAAGACGGTGTCCGTGACCGTGACCTCGACGGGCGGCCGATTCCGTTTGAGTTCACGATGCTCGTCGCCGACCAGCCGCAACGCATCCGGACCTGCGAGCGCCTCCGGGACGACCTCGCGCGGATTGGGGTGCGGATGCACGTGCAGGTCGTCGACCAGACCACCCTCGTCGATCGCACCCAGTCGCGCCGCTTCGAGGCCTGGCACGGGAGCCGGGGGGCCGCGGCCGATCCTGATGCCACAAAGCGCGATTGGACAACGGAGGGGGCGGGGAACATCGTCGGCTACTCCAATCCGCTCGTCGACGCCCTCTACGACGCCGGGCGCCGGGAGCCCGACCGGACGAAGCGTGGGGAAAAGTACGGCCGGATCCAGGAGCACCTCTGGGAGGACCAGCCCTTCACCTGGCTCTTCTGGCGGAACGGGTTGTACGGATTCTCTCCCGATCTGCGGGGCATCGTCTTCAGCCCCCGCGGGCCCTCCACCTACTCCCCCGGCATCCGCAGCGTGTGGCGGCCCCATCGCGGGCTGGCGTTTCCCGGGGAAGGGGCGCCCTGACCGTTTTCACCGGCTGCCCCGCAGCCGGAAAGGTCGGGGCCGATGTTTCCGCCGACAGCCAGCGAAGACACCGGGGGGCGACGCTGCGCGGGTCGGGCGCGGTAGGATGGAAGAGCGAGCGCCGCAGGCCTCCTGGGCCTTTCCCCTCCGCGGAATCAAACCATGCATCGGATGGTCGTCGGGATGGTCGTCGGGATGGAGCGATCCTGCGAACCGGGCAACCGGCAGTCGAGGCGTCATCGGGCCGTGGCGGGGCTGACGATGATCGTGCTCTGCGGCTCGCTGTTCGCCGCCACCGCCACCGCGCAGGCCCCGCCCCGCACCGGACCATCCCCGGCCGGCCCGTCCTTGCCCGGGAAAGGCACAAGCGATGCCGCGGCAAAGCCATCGTCGCCGGCGCTCACCCGGGAGGAATTGCTCCGCCGCTTCGATCTCAATTTCGACGGCAAGATCGATGAAGCCGAGGGGGAGATCGGGCGCTCGAAATTGCGTGCCGAGCGCAGGGAGGAGGAGGAAAGACAGCAGCGGGAGCGCGACTTGATCGATCCCCTCACCGGCCGACCGCGGGAGGAGGCGAAGGAGACCGAGCCGAAGCGGAAGCGGCGAATCATCAGCATCGACGATCTGCTCCCGGGAGCAGACGATCCTGCCGGCGCTGACGACGTCGACCCTGGCGCCGATCCTGGTGCCGCGGATTCGTCGCGCGGCGGTGCCAGCCTGGGAAGCAAGGAACGCCCGCGATCAGCGGCCCGCCAGATGCCCGCCGCGCCGGCCCCCGGCAACGGCCGGCCTGGGCTCCTCTCCGGCGGTGTGCGGGCCGGTGCGCCCCCGGCGCGTCCCGGCTACGGCGCCCCCGCGACGCCGCCGACGGGAGGAAGCAAGGCGTCGCGGCCTCTCAACGCCGGCCGACCGGCGGGAAGCCTCCTCCCCGGTTCATCGACCGCCAGGCCAGCCGCTGGAAACGCGGGGTCGCGGGCTGCTCCCGCCGCCGGGAATCCCGGTGCCGGGCAGGCACCGCGGCTGCCCCAGACCGGCCGATCGTCGGCGCCGCAGGCTCCGCCGGCAGCCCCGCGTGTGCCCCTCTTCCCCCCACCCCCAATCAATTGACTGACCTTGGCCGACCCCGCTTCGCCGCCGGCTGATCCGACCGCAGCGGCCCTCGTTGCCGCGCTGCTGAGCGATGGCGTGGAAGGGCCGGTGCTTGTTGTGACGACCGACGATGCGGCCGGGGGGCTGGCGCCGGTGTGGGCGGAGGCGTTCGCCCGGGTCGGCTGGCACCACCGCGTGCGCGTCCTTGCCTGCCCTGTCGATCCCGCTGAAATCGCCGATGTTGCCGCCGAAATGATCACTTTCGCCCCCGGAGTGATCGTCGTCGTGGCCCCGCCGGATGTGACTGGCGCCGTCCAGGGGATGGCCGGCGCGGATTCGCGCCCGGTGGTGATTTGGCCCACGGCCCGGCGCACCGGCGACGAGATCGCCACGCCGACCGATTGAGCCCCCCACAGTCGCCCGTAGAATCTTCGCAGGCGGGGCGCATCGCTCCGTGAGGCGTTTTTCATTGCGGAGGCCGTGTGGAGACCAGCCCGATTCCATCGATTCAAGCTCCCTGTCTCGCTCCCTGTCGCTGGCCGACGCGCTGGTTTCAGTCGAGGTGGGTGGGACTGCCGGTCAGTCTGCTGCTGGCGGGGGCGATCCTGGCCTGCGACGGTGCCGTCATGCCGGTCATGCCGGGCGGAGGCCGGGCGCTGGCGCAGGAGGCGGCCGCCGGAGTCATCGATCGTGTCGCCCCCGATGCCTCCGAGCATGTCTTCGTGTCGGGGGTGCCCGATACGTTCGACGACCTCCGGGCCACGATCGATCGGGTCAAGCGCGAGACGGGGCGCGACTACCGCGTGCTCGTCGTCGGCGATGGGCCCGACGGAGACCGCTCGACGCGCGACGTCCTCGACGCGATCCTCGCCCGCTGGGGCCAGGAGGTTCCCGCCGGGACCTCGAGGACGGCCTTCGATCCCTCGCAGGATGTCCTCATCTACGTCGATGTCAACAAGCACCGGATGGCGATGCACGCCCCGTGGAGCCTAGAGACCGGCAGCGGTCTCGACCCGCGCACGATCGAGGAGCAACTGATCGGCAAGGCGTTCCGGCCGCAGGCCCAGGATGGCCGCATCGATGCCGGCCTCGTGGCGCTGGTCAATGCCACCGAGTCGTGGGTCAAGGAGCGCCGCGACCGCGAGGTGGCGCGCCGGGAGGCCGATCGGGTGTTTCGCACGCGGACGCTCCCCCTGGCTGCCGCTTCGCTGGCTGGGCTGGGGGTGCTCGGGGCGCTGTCGGTCCAGTGGTCGAGGCATTCGCGGCGGACGCGCGAAGCGCGGGACAAGCTGGCCGAGTTCAAGAGCGAGGTCGTCGCCCTCTCCGACCTGCTCGACGCCGAGCAGGAACGCCACCGCATGCTCCCCCACGCCGATCCCGACTTCCTCACGCCGATGGAGGGGCGGACGCGCGGCACCTATGACGGCGTCCAGTCGGCGCTCCACCGCTACCGCGAGCGCTGGCTCGAGCTGATGGATGTCTGGGAGAAGGCCGACGAGTTGATCAAGTCGGAGCGGACACTCGGGGCGGCGCGGGCCGACGAGGCGATCCAGATGCTCGATGCCGCGGCGGCGAAGCCCACGCTTGAGGATGTCACGCGGGAATGCCGGGCGCCGCTTGACGAGCTCGAGAAGGCCCACGAGACGGCGCGCTCGATGGCCGGGGAGATCGACACCCGGATCGCGGCGGCCGGGCTGCGTCTGGAGGGGATCCATCAGCGGGGGCGCTCTGCGGCGTCGTTCCGCGGGCCGCTTGCCGAATCCGGGCATGCCCTGGAGCTAGCGCGGGCGGAGCTCGAGCGCGATCCGGTGGCGGCGCGGGCGCGGATGGAGGAGGCCCGCGGGGGGCTCGATGCCACGACCGCGCGGATCGACCTCTTCGAGGCCGGCGACGACCGGCGTCAAAAGGCGACGCTCCAGGCCGACGACCTCGAGCAGCGCGTCCGCGCGAAGCGCGCCGAGGGCTGGCTCCTCACCGAACCGGGCGCCGACCCGTCGGTCCATGTCGGCAAGGCGCGGAAGCATCTCGAGGTGGCGGTGCAACTCCTCGACGCCGGCGAGATCGAGGCTTCAATAAAGCATGTCGAGGAGGCGGAGCGGGGCGTGGCCGAGGGGATGGCCCTCCTCGAGAGCGTCGTGGCCGCCAAGGCGCGCGTCGCGGAGCTTCTCCCCGGCTCGATCACGCGGCTGGAGGCCCTCACCGGCCGGCGTGACGCCACCGTGCGAACGCTCGACCAGCTTGCGGAAGCGTATGCCGCCGGATCGTGGTCCGATGTCGCCGACAATCCCGTCAAGGCCGACGAGGGGCTGTCGCGGGCCCGGGCGATGATCGCCGAGGCCCAGGATGCGGCCCGGCCCGATCGCCAGCATTACTTCCGGGCGATGGCGCTGGTCGAGGAGGCGGTCCGCCAGGAGGACTGGGTGGAGCGCTGCCAGACGGCGGTTGACCAGCGGCGCGGGGAGCTCGAAGCCCTGCGGGCCTCGTTGCCGCAGCGCTGCACCGGCGTGGGGCAGCGCGTCGGCACACTCGTGCGCCGTCTCGACAGCCAGGCTACCGACCGGGTGCGCGCCAACGAGCAGTGTCAATTGGCCGACCGCCTCATCGAAGTGGCCCGGCGCGGGCTCGCGGTGCAGCGGCCCGATCTCCCCAAGGCTGGGCAGGTGATCGATGCCGCCGAAGCCGCCACGGTTTCTGCCGAGAGACTCGCCGATGATGACGAGCGTCTCGCCCGCCAGGCCTTCGACGAGATCGAGACCGCCGACCGCGAGCTGCGCAAGGCGGCCGGCTGGTATGCGGAGGGGGTGAAGCCCGATGTCCGGACGGCCACCGCGGCGCTGGAGAACGCCAAGGGATTGCTGACGCGGCAGTCCTACGAGGAAGCGATCCGCGCCGCCTCCGAGGCGCAGCGGCAGGCGCGAGAAGCGCTCACCGCGGCGAGCGACGAAGCGACGCGCCGGCGGCGGGCCAGCCAGCTCGAGGCCCAGCGGCGGCAGATGGAGGATTCGTATGTGCGGATGTCGCGCGGTACCGGGCCGTGGGTGATCCAGCTCCCCAGCGCGACGTTCTCTGGCCCCGATCCGTGGCGGACCGTTCAGCCACCGCCGTCGGCCCCCCCGGGGAATGCCACCGCGTCCGGCGGGTGGACGAGCCGGACGGCCGAAGGGGGCTGGTGACACCAATTGGTGTCGGTCAGCGGATCTCGATCGGATCGACGTCGAGGCGTCCGATCTCCGTGATCGGTTCGGCGGCGGGCGGCTGGGGCGGAGCGCTCGGCGGGGGCGCGGCCGGCCCGCTCGGCAAGCTTGCCGCGGATGGCGGTGGTGCTGCCGAAACGGTGGCGGCCGGTGGGGGGGCGACTGCCACCGCATCGAGCATCATCTCCAACTGTGTCA
The DNA here is from genome assembly GCA_943332855.1 of Candidatus Kuenenia stuttgartensis. Lineage (GTDB taxonomy): Bacteria > Planctomycetota > Planctomycetia > Pirellulales > UBA1268 > QWOP01. The sequence continues at coordinate 8,303 of CALQRA010000073.1, read as the reverse complement.
CGCGCTGGCGCATCTGCCTGGGGATGAGGCTGCGCTGCTGTGGGGTGGCGATCGGTCCGTTGAACACCAGCCAGCCGCGGGCGTCGCGGGCCATCAAGCAGATGTCGGCGGCGCGGTAGACCTTGAGCCAGCAATCACGGTCTTCGAGGAGGACCACATCGGGGCCGAGGCGCCGGGCGCCGGGCGGGGGTGTGAACGGCGGCGCCTGGGGGGCGGCAAGCGCGCCGGCCGGTGGCTGATCGGCGCGGATCGGCGCCGCGCCGGGAGGGGGTGCGGCCAGCGGCGCCGGGGCGCCGGGCTGCGGCGGCATGCTCTCCCCGTCCGGCGGTGCCGAGGGCTTCAGCGCCACCGCGCGGCGCTGACCGGCGCGGCGGATATCGAGGACCAGCGCCGCTTCAGGCCCGGCGGCGGCCACCAGGATGGCGAGATCCTCGGGGAGCTTGAGCGGTCGGCCGTCGAGGGAGACGAGGACATCGTGGACGAGGAGCCCGGCCCGTTCGGCCGGCGAGCCGGCCGTCACCGACCGGACAACGAGGCCCACTTCCGGTGGCAGTTGAATGTGGCCACGGAGGAGCGGGGGAACCGGGGCCACGGTCACGCCCGCCGCGGGGGAATCGGCTGCGGCTGCAGCAACTTCCCCGGCGGGGCGGAGATCGGATCGGGGCGGCTCGCCTCCGATCGCGCCTTGCGCCGCCGTGACCATTCCCATCAGGGCTGCAAGGCGCCGCGCGACAGAGACGGTAACCCGGGCGGGACTTCTGGAGGGCATCGCGACGGGGTCCGGGGGGCGGTGGGGCGGCACGGCGCCAATCGAAGTGTGTAGGGGAGGGGAGCCAGCGGTCGCCAGATGGGTTTTCTGCGCCGATCGTTCCCGGCTGGAAGCTTGGGGAAAACCGGAAAGCCACGCCGGTCGGCATGGCGGGGGATCGGAGGCGCTCCGGGCGGGGGAGGGGCGATGCCCACGGCTGCGGGGAAGGGGTTCCACGCCGCCGCGGTGATCCGTCGATACCCAAACGACCGGGGTTTGCGCGCCCCGAGGGCCGCCCGAGGGGGGCGGGGCGGACGTTCGGTGGGGGGAGTCGATGAAGGGACCAATGGCCATGAAGTGCACGGTGTGGGGGGTGGTCGTGGTGGCAGTGGCGATCGGCACGGTCCTCGGTGGGGCCGAGCCTGCGGCAGCGCAAAACCGGTTGCGCGCCCTCCTCAAGCGGCCGCTGCCGAAGGCCTTCAATGGCCCGCCGCCGGTCGCCACCGACGTGACGTTTGTCCCTGGTAGCGGCTCCGTCGTCGAGGCGATCGGTGACGATTTCGAGGACGAGAAGTGGAGCTGGAACTACCGCCACCCGAAGAGCTCGGAGGAGCAGGACAAGCGTGTTCGCGAGCCGGTCGGCCGATCGGTCAACAGCCGCTGGTTCGAGGGGATGAAGCGCGGCACCCCCGACGTCGTCAAACGGGTACCGCTGCCGAGCCCTGGGCTCGAGGGGAGCGAACACGGGCTGCTGATCGCCTCGCTCAACACCGGCATCCCCGGCCGTCCCAGCTACAAGATGGAGCAGGACGACCTCATCTACAACATGCAGCGCAACTTCGGGCAGGGGATCCGCGTCAGCAACTCGCCGAGCGTCGTGGCCCGCGTCTACCTGCCGCCGATCGACCAGTGGGAGAAGCGGAGCGGCCCAACCTTTGGATTCCGCTCCGGCTGCTACACGCACGCCGTGATCACCGGCGAGGATCATCCCGAGAAGGGGCGCTTCGGCCTCGAGGAATACTGGCCGGGGATGTTCATCTGTTACGAGACGGCAGCCGAGTCGAAGTCGAAGGAGGAGGGGGCTTATCTCAAGATCCGTGGCGGGCGCAACGGCGGCGAGATCCGCGGCCCGCAGATGACCGAGCTGGGCTGGTGGACGCTCGGGCTCTCGTTCACTCCCGACGGGCAGGTCCATTACTACGCCAGCCCCGGCGTCGATGAACTCACCGCCGCCGACCACATCACGTCGCAGTTCCCCTACAACTACCGGACCGAGACGCTCAAGACGTTCTTCTTCAACGTCTGCACGAAGGACGACGGCAAGACCTGGAGCACCCCGTGGGTGGTCGACGATCCGAAGGTCTACGTCATCCAGCCGCTCCCGGTCGCCCGCGCCAAGACGACGACGACCCGGTAGCCCTGCCGGCTGCTGCTGCTAACGAACTGTCGTCGCCCCGCCGTCGAGGCGCCCGGCGGTGCGGAGGGGGGGCTTGGCCGCGGGAAACGAGCGTGCTGGGCCGCCGGAAGACAAAGGGGGAAAGGACGCGATGAGCCCGGCCGAGCCGGCAGGGCCCAAGGGGGGGCGGGCCGATCGCGACACGATCGCCGCCGCCTCGGGGGAGAGCTTCAGACCCGGGCCAGAGGGGAAGAGGCGGAGCGAATCGTCGCCGGCGGCCGCCACCGGCCGCGCGGAGGGTGCCGGGCTTGTCTGGCCGCAGCCGGTGCCGAGCAGGCCACAGGCGACCAAGAGCCATGACGTGGCGGCCCCCGCGGCGCAGGACTGCCGGCGGAGGGATGGGAAGGGTGGCATGGCCGTCGATCTCCTCGGCAGGGGAAGGCAGCCGCGGGATCGATGGACCGGGACGGCTCCCCCGCGGCGGGCGGGACGTATAGGCCAATCCGCCCCTGTTGGCCGAGTCCAGTTTGGCGGCTTTTTTCCCCACGAAGCGGCTCGATCGCCGCTCCCTGCGGCCTTCAGGCCATCCAGACTCCCCAGCCCCTCCGGTCTCCCAGGAGAGCGAGCCGGGAGGAAAAGAGGGGGGAAGAAAAAAAAGGGCCCGGCCATCACGGCGATGGCCGGGCCCGCAGGGCCACATGTCCAGGGAGGTATGGCGAGAGCCGCCGCGCCGTCGTGGCGGCGATCAGTTGGCCTCGGCCGTCACCCCCTTGAAGTCGTCGGTGCGGAACGGCGTCAGCGGAAGCCCGAGGCCGGAGTACATGTTGCACTTCGGATTGTCGGCCCAGCCGTAGCGGACGGCGACGGGATCGGCGACCCCCTCGGCCGAGATCTCGATCCGGCCATCGGGGAGGATCGTCCCCTTGGCATGGACGAACGTGTGATCGGCGCCGGCGATTGTGAAGCCGACCAGTTCGTTGACATCGAACGGCCGCCAGCCGCCATCGACGTGCTCGAAGGCGAGGACGATCTTGTTCCCCTGCTTCTCCATCCCCTTGTAGATCGGGCTGTGGGCCGGGATGCCGGGGACCTTGTAGGTGTCGGCGAGCGCCCAGCGGGCGAGCCGCTTGCCGACATCCACCTTGTTCTTCGGGTGGATGTCCTTCCCCTCGCCGATGTCGATGATCACTGCCTCGCCGGTGTTCGGGAGCGCCTTCATCGTCATCGTCTGCGCTTCACGGAGCTCGGCCCAGGCGCTCTCGCCCGGCTGGGGCTGCTCGGCGTTGAAGTCAGCCAGCTGCACCCAGTAGAAGGGGAAGTCGCCCACGCCCCATTCCTCGCGCCACGACTTGATCATGAAGGGGAAGAGGGCGCGGTACTGGTAGGCGCGGCCGGCGTTCGATTCCCCCTGGTACCAGATCGCGCCGCGGATCCCGTAGCCGATTGACGGGGTCATCACGCCGGAATGGATGTTGCCGGGGCGGTGGTTGCCAAACATGTTGCCATCGGGATTGCCCGGCTGCCCCGGGGCAGGCTTCCCCTCCGCTTTGGCCTTCTCGGCCGCCGCCTTCCATTCGATCATCGCCTTGTCGTAGGCCGCCTTTTGGGCCGGATACTCGGCCTCGGTCTTCTCCCATCGCTCGATAAGCGGCTTGAAGCGGGCGTCGGCGGCAAGCGAGCTCCGCTTCACCCACGCCTCGGCAGCGCTGCCGCCCCAGGCGTTGTTGATCAGCCCCACCGGCACGCCGAGGGTCTGATGGAGCTGGCGGCCGAAGAAATAGCCGACCGCCGAGAAGTTGCCGACGGTTTCGGGGGTGCAGGTCTGCCACGAGCCGTTGAAGTTCCACTGCGGATCCTGCGTGCCGACCTGCGGCACCGAGATCAGGCGGATCTGCGGGTACTTCGCCGCCGCCCGTTCGAGATCGGGATCGGTCGAGGCGTTCACGCTCCACTGCATGTTTGACTGGCCGGCACAGATCCACACCTCGCCGATCAGCACGTCGTGGAACGTGACGGTGTTGTTTCCCTTCACGGTCAGCTCATGCGGGCCGCCGTATTCCTTCACCGGGTCGAGCATCACCTGCCAAGCGCCGTCGGCACCGGCCTTCGTCTCGTGCTTTTGGCCGCCGAGGGTGACGGTGACGGCTTCGCCCGGGGCGGCCTTCCCCCAGACCTTGTTGCGGATCCCCTGCTGGAGAACCATGTGATCGCCGAACATGTTGTTGAGCGACACGTCGGCGCGGGGCGAGACGCCCGGCACGACGGCGAGCGCGGCGAGGAGGAAGAGGGTCGACAGCGGACGGCGCATCGGTGAACTCCGGCGGTGGAAGGGCACTGGAAGCGCGCGAACCGATCGCACGATCCCCCAGCCCATTCTCAAGAGGATAGCAGCCCGGCGCAGCGGTTGTCGCGAGGCCCCCGGCCCGCGCTTGCCGGGGTGGGTGGCTGCCGGGATGATGGGCGGGAATGGTCCGGGTGAAGCGCCGAGAGCCACGAGCCCGCCAAGCCGGCTTTTCGCGGCCCTCAGCGGCGAACTCGACCGTGCCGCCTGCCTTGGACATCCTCGTCCAGGCGACAGGAAGGTCACTGCTCCCCCGGCGGAGGAGACTTTCGAAGACATTCAAACGACGGAAGAAGCACGAAACGGAGCAGATCGTCGCGAAACGCCCTACCGCTGGACCGAACTGGCGTGAATGAGATCGTGACGTGAGGGAGACTGCAGAATGAACCTCCACCATCCACAACTCGTGAAGCTCCTGCAATTGGCTTATTCAGCCGAGAAAGCAGCGGCATTTGCGTACATCGGCCATGCCGGGTCGGTGAAAAACCTGGACGAGAAAGTGGCGATCAAGCAAATCGAAGAAGACGAGTGGCGGCACCGAGAGACGGTTCTCTCCATCATGAGTCAATACGACATACCGCCGTCACGGTACAACGAACTAAAATATCACATCATCGGCAGAACGATATCGGCCAGTTGTTACGTCATTGGCTGGTTCATGCCATACTACTTCGCTGGACGCCTGGAAAGCGGAAACGTCTGCGAGTATTTCATCATGATGCGGTACTTCAATGAAATCGGAATCACAGAGCACGATGAAGCGTTGTATGAAATGGGGATGAAGGAGAAGGAGCACGAGGTCTATTTTCAGGAAAGTCTTCAGGGTAGTCGCCTGCTGCCGCTGTTTGAGAAAATCTTCGGCTGGGGCAACAAACGGAGTCTCAACGATGTTGATTGGGCGAACAAATCTCCTGTTGAGAGTTCAAAGGGATACTGTCAACACAGCAAAGCGAACGGTGCGGGAGAAGGTAGAAAGAGAATGCGACCAGGGTAAAGTGATCTCGTCGCAAGGTTCCCCGGCATCATCCGGTGTGAAAAAGGGGCTCGAGGACGGTCGTGAGTTCGCAGGACAGGCACGGATTTCTGTCGATGGGGCGATCGTACTCGGTAATGTTCCTGCCGTTGAGAACCGCTCCCAGCAGGGATGACGTTGCCAAAAGTGCGGGTGGCTGACGTTGCGATGAACGCCCAATGAGGAGAGTGCACGATGGATGAGTCGTCCGCGAAACGTTCGTTCCCGACGGGAATGGTGGCACTCCTTGGCCTCGGTTTGATCGGGATCGGGCTGTGGTATGTCGCGGCACGCCAGCCGGTGGCCGTCAAGGCGATCCCGCCGACGGCCCTCGCCGATCCGGGTGAGGCGCGGACACTCGGAAGGATGGAACGATTCGATCTCCCGGGGGGGGAGGCAGCGCCCGCGGTTGCCGCGGTGACCGCGCCGGCTCCGGAGGAAACGGTCCCGACCGCCACCGTCGAGGTCCCCTTGGCCGAGAACGCCGAGCAGTCCTCCACGGTCACGGTGCCGGTTTTGGAGGAGAAGACATCCACCGCGTTCACACCCCCGCCTCCCGATGCGGGGCGCTGGGAGGAGGAGATCGCCCGCTACGAGACGGCCGGCCGGGAGGCTCCGCCGGCCGCCGGCGCGGTGGTCCTCCTCGGGGCTTCGAACATCCGCATGTGGGAGACGCTTGCCGCTGATTTTCCCGGCTTGCAGGTCGTCAACCGGGGCGTGGGGGGATGCAAGCTGACGGAGCTCGCTGGCTTCGCCCCACGCCTTTTGTCGGCTGCAAGGCCGGGGGTCGTGGTGATCTCCGCCGGGAGCAACGACGTTCATGGCGGGGCCGACGCCGAGGCTGTGCTGGCGGCGTGGCACGACGTCATTGCGACGATCCGCCGCGAGCATCCGACGGTGCCGATTCTCGTGATGGGCATTCTCCCGGCGAAGTCGCGCTGGGAGGAGCGGGAGACACAGACGAGCGCCAACGGCCTGATCCAAGGCGCGATCGCAGCGGCCGGGGGCGTGATCGATGGAGGGACAGTCGAATACCTCGATGTCTGGGGGGATTTTCTCGGGCCCGACGGCACCCCCGATGCGGAGGCCTTTCTCGACGACGACCTTCATCCAAGCGCCATCGGCAACGCCCGTCGCGCGGCCCGGATGCGCCCCGTGCTCGATCGGCTGCTTTCCAAAGGGCCGTGACCGCCCGTCCGGAAAGGGCCGGGCCCTCGGGTCGGCGGTTCGTTCGGGCGCGCCCTCCATGCCGCGCCTCGGCCGCGCCCCGATAGGATGGTTTCCGGAGGGCTCGGCAGCCGGCCGGAGCCCCATGGCCACCGGGAATCTCTTCGATGAGTGCTGAAGACCAATCGCCCGATTCTGCCGTGCCGAGCCAGGCTCCGGCCGCAGCCCCGGCTGCCGTCCCGGCCGCAGCCGTTGCTGCAGTTGGGGCTTCGGTCCCTGAGAGCGGCTTCGATTTCTTTGCGGTCCTGTGGAGCGGAACGTGGCTGCGGTTCCTGCCGGTGCGCTTCCGCGAGCCGACGGCGCGGCTCGTGGTGCTGGGGGTCGGGGCGCTGGTCTCGATGTTGCTTTTCGCCCCCGCCGCCGACGAGCGCGGTGAAGCCTACATCGAGGCCACCTTCGCCCGGACGCTGGCGGCGCTGGCGGCCACCCGCGGGCTCGACAGCGCGATCTCGCTGGCCCAGAGCTCGGAGGTGAGCTTCAGCTTCGGCCCCGGCGGGAGCCTCGGCATCGGGCAGGCCCTCGATCCGGTCAACGACCTCGTCGAGCAGTACGGCAGCCTGCTGCTGACGAGCACGACGGCGCTCGGCACGCAGCGCGTGGCGATGCAGATCGGGCGGGCGCTGGGATGGTGGCTGTTCATCCCGTCGCTGTCAGCGATTGTCGGTTCGTCGCTCGTCGGGGGGCGATCGCGGCGCTCGCTGATGGGCTGGGGCACGCGGCTGTTCGGGCTCGCGCTGTTTGTCCGCCTGGCGATTCCGACGACGGCGTGGATCGATTCGGTCGTCGCCGCGCAGTTTCTCGAGAGTGGCTATCAACAGGCGGCGGCGGCCGTCAGCGCCACCACGGCGGAGATCGAGCAGGTCGAGCAGGCGGAGGAGATGGCAGTCAAGAACAAGGGCTGGCTCGACCGCTTCAACCCCGTCGATTACGTCGGCGAGCGGGCCCGACGGCTCTATGAAACACTCGCGCAGGTCGGCGAATCGATCGTCAACCTGGCGATCTACTTCACGATTTCCACAATCATTCTCCCCCTCGGAACGCTGTGGGTCCTGTCGAGGCTGTCGTCGGCCCTGTTCTCCAATCGCAGCCCTTGAAATCGCCGCGGGAAATCACCGCAGGCATCGCCAGCCTGGGGCATCGCGTTGACCCATCGCCGTGAACGCGCGCCTCGAAACCCTCGGCATCCACTCCCAATGGGGGTGCAGGCGTAGCTGGGAAGGGGGGTTTTCGGGGGGGGAGGCCCCTCGGCGGGGCACCGGCGACTCCCCATGGTGCGGGACGGGAGAGGCCCTTCAGACGCGACAGCGGGGTGAGCGGCGGGGCCGGTCGACGGCCGGCCTGGAGGGTCAAAACTGGCTGAAACAAGCCTTTTTTAGCCAATCCCAAGGGGGATTTGCACCCTCCCGGAGGCCCGCTTTTAAAAATCGTGTCCCGTCCCTTGAAAGGCGGTCAAGTCAACGTAATCTATCCAACTTAACAGGCGGCCGAGCTGTTTCGGTCGTCAGAAGAGAGGGGTCTCTTCGACCGACCGTCAGTTCGGGCCGGCTCGAGAAAAATCCTGCTCGGTCCCACTGGTTTT
>CALQRA010000072.1 GCA_943332855.1 Candidatus Kuenenia stuttgartensis | reverse complement strand
GTCTGATCGCAGACGAAGCGGAAGATCTTCTGCGGATAGCCGCTGAATCCGATGAACCGCACCTTGCCGGCATCGCGGATCCGCTGCAGCGCCGGAATCGTCTCGTCTACCAATTGCTGCATTGGCACGAACTCGATGTCGTGGCAGAGAATGATGTCGAGATGGTCGGTGCCGAGGCGGTGAAGCGAGACATCGACACTCTCCGCGACCCGCCTGGCGGAGAAGTCGAAGTGGCCAAGGTCGTATCGCCCCAGCTTCGTGCAGAGCGTGTAGGTATCCCGCGGCACCTCCTTGAGCGCGATCCCGAGGAGCACCTCGCTCATCCCCCGGCCATAGAAGGGGCTCGTGTCGATGAGGTTCATCCCCAGGTCGAGGGCCACCCGCACGCTCGCGAGGGCCTCCTCTACCGTCACCCGGCGGAACTCGGCCCCGAGCGAGGAGGCCCCGAAGGCGAGGATCGGCACCTCGAGGCCGGTCCGGCCGAGCAGTCGTCGCTTCATGAGAGGATTCCCAGTGAGTCAGGAAAAGGTGCGGCAGCCGACGGTCAGCAGCAGGTTCGCCCACGGGGCCTGCTCGGCGGTCTGGATCGTGAGGACATGGTCGACCGAAGCCACCGCCTCGTAGAAGTCCCACTTCAGAATCGGCTCGAGCTCACACTGGGCCCCGGCCGCGGCAAGGATCCGCCGGTACTCGGCCCACACCGGCGGATCGCCCGGTGTGGCGGCGGCATAGGGATCGGTGCGGTCGATCCCCATCGTGTTGACCCCATCGATCCGCACCGTGCCGAGGATCGCCTCGAGAACCTGCGCGACGGTGGGGATCCCGGGGGAGAGTTGCAACGAGACGAGCTCCGCCCGCGGCCCGCGCTTGTTCGACGCGGGGTAGTTGCCGTCGGCGATGAGCACCTTCGAATGGTGCCCGGCCTGGGCGAGGATGCGGAGGATGTCGGGGTGGACAAGCGCGGTGTTGAGCATGGGAGGAGAGACGCGTTTAGGGGGTGGAGCGGGGGGCGATGGTGTCGAGAGCGCGGATGCTGTCGATCGTCATCCCAGCGGCGGTGTCGGCATCAGGGAGGGGAAAGACCTCGGCCGAGAGATAGCCCGCATAGCCGATGTGACGCAGGGCCAGGGCGATCGGCGCTGCGGCCGTGTGGCCGCTCCCCATGGCGCGGCGGTTGGAGTCGGCCCAGTGGACATGGCCGACGAGATCGCCACAGGCGACCAGGGCCGCGGCCGGATCGGCCTCCTCGATGTTCATGTGAAACAGATCACAGAGGAGCTTGACGTGGTGGATGCCCCGCCCACGGAGGAACGAGGCCGCCTCACCGACCTGCGTGAAGAGGTTCGTCTCGTAGCGGTTGAGCGGCTCGTAGAGGAGCGTCTGGCCGCGCCCAGCGGCATGCCGGCCGAGGTGGTGGAGGGCCGCGGCGAGGTGCTCGAGCGCGTCGGCCCTCGACACCTCCCCCTCATGGCGCCCCTGCATCGATCCGATGATCACCGGCGCCCCATGGTCGGCCGCGATGTTGATCAGCAGCTCGATGAAGTCGCGGGCCTCTGTGCGGATTCGCGCGTCGCCGTGGGTGAGCGAGAGTTTGTGACGCACCCAGCCCGCGCCGCTCCCCACCGCCGCCAGACGGAGCCCGTGGTCGGCGAGTCTCCCGGCCAAGTCGCAGTCGGCCAGTTGCTCGGCCCCCGTCGGAAAGACTTCCACCGCATCGAAGCCGAGCTCGGCCGCCCGCCGGCAGCCGACATGAAGCGCCTCTGCCGGAGAGGCCCCGTGGAACACAAACGGCCCCTGCCGGGCCTCGCTTACGAGGCACACCGTCACCGCGCTCTTCATGCGACCGACCCCCGCTGTGGTGCAAACAGCGGCCGCAGGTGCCGCTGGTAGAGATTTTCCGTCACCTGCCGGCCGACGATGTCGCGATGGGCCAAGAGGAGATCGGTGTACCGGGCCCCCTGCTTCGCCGCCACCTTGAAGGAGACATGGAGGAGCTGACGGACATGGGGATTGAAGCGGGGATCGGCAGGGAGATGACGGATCGCCGCCGCCAGCCGCGGCCCATCCCAGGAAGCCAGCTCCGCAGCCGACGGGAGCCGGGCCCGGTCGATGTCGATCACGGTCGCATAGGGAGCGCAGAGCTCGTCGATAGCCCCAAGGGCGTAGGCGTAGATCTCTCGGGTGAGGGCCAGACCGTCCCCCCCCGCCTCGGAGAGGCCGATGAGCTCTTCGAGCCAGGTCGTGCCGGCTGTCTTCACATGAACTCCGGCCCCGCTGCGCTCGAGGGCCCGGCGGATGACCGGATAGAGGGAGAACTTGTCGCTCCCGCTGTGGACAGAGAGCTTGAGCCCAACCGGCAGGCCGTAGGTGGACGCCGCATGGGCAAGGACGGCCAGATCGTCGTTGAACTCGCGCTCGAAGGCGTCGAGATCACCGACGTAATCGACCCCCTTGTTAAACCGGCCGGTGAACTTCGGGGCGATCGTGTCGAGCGGGACGCGTTCATCGGCCAGCAGGCAGAGGATCACCAGCAACTCGCGCGGCGTCTGTGGGCTGTCGGTCTCGTCCATGCTCACTTCCGTGACAAACCCGGCCCCCCCCTTCCGCGCCGCGATGTGGCGGTGGATCGCGCCAGCCTTCCTGGCGGCGAGGAGATAGTTGCCGGCGATCGCTGCGACGATGTCGCCGGTGAGAACGAGCGGCTCTGCCACCCCCGCCACATTCAGCGTGCCTGTCAGCTCCGGATGGCGGGCCACGAAGGCGGCGATCTCCGCCGCCGGTGCCGGATTGCCGATCGAGTCGGCGACATCGATCGTGAAGAAATCGCTCGTGTCGAGAAACCGGTCGACCGTCTCCAAGCGGATGTGGTCGGCATCGACAAACCACGGATGGCCCCAGCCTCGCTCTTCCACCGCCTGGGCCGCGGCCGCCCGGACGCTCGGCGGCTCGCTGCCGACGAAGCCGTGCTCGCGGTTCGATTTGTTCCATACCGGAGCGACGAGTACCCCGTCGGCCTCGAGGTGCTCAAAGGCCGCCAGTTGGGCGGCAGCCTGATGGGCAAAACGGTCTCCGACACCGAACGACAGCCGGGGGAGGCGGGCGCTTGAGGGGGCGTGCATCGGTCGGTCCTGGTTCAAACGTCGAGGTTCTTCACGTCGAGGGCGTGGCGCTCGATGAACTCGCGCCGCGGCTCCACCTTCTCCCCCATCAGCACCCGGAACAGATCGTCGGCCGCGGCGGCGTCGGTCATCGTCACCCGGAGGAGGGTCCGGTTGGCCGGGTCGAGCGTGGTGTCGCGAAGCTCCTCCGCGTTCATCTCGCCAAGACCCTTGAAGCGGGTGATCGACAGCCCCTTTTCACCGGCACGGCGGACGGCGGAGAGGAGACTGCGGAGATCCTCCAAACCGATGACGTTCTCGCCGCGCCGGAGCGAGTAGCGGGCATCCTCGGTGCCAGTGCGGTCCTCTGGGAAGAGCGACTCGATGCCGAAGCCCATTTCCTTGAGCTCGGCGAGGCCGGAATTGATGCTCCGCACCTCGTGGAGATCGACGATCACGAGTTGATCTTCAAGCTCCACCGACTTTGCGGCGGCGCCCGGCGCCGCGGGGGCTTGAGCGTCCTCGACACGCCCCACCGCCAGCGCACCGCCGACGGCCTTCTCTTTCCCCTTCACGAAGGCCTCGAGTTGATCGCGGCTGGAGAACCAGTGCTCCTCGCTCCCGAAATAAACATGGAACATCGGCAGCTTGGCGGTGGCTGCGTCGCGGCGGGCGGCATGGTCGCGGAGGCTGATCCCGCGCCTTTCCAGGGCGATCAGGGCGTCCTCGAGGCCGGCGAGCGTGCGGCAGAGCTTCTGCATCGTCGCCCCGGAGATCTCGCGGCCATCGCCGGGGAGGAAGACGCCCTCGCCGAGGCCCTGGTCGAGGAGCTGCGTCTTCATCTGCTCTTCGGTCTGCACGTAGTAGACATGCTTCTTGTTGCGGACGCGGAACAGCGGCGGCTGGGCGACGTAGACATGCCCCGCGGCGACGAGTTGGTACATCTGCCGGTAGAAGAAGGTGAGGAGGAGCGTGCGGATATGCGATCCGTCGACGTCGGCGTCGGTCATGATCACGATCTTGTCGTAGCGCCGCTTGCCGAGATCGGCGTCGGTGCCGATGCCGGCGCCGATCGCGGAGATGACACTGCGGACCTCCTCGTTGGCGAGGACCTTGTCCTCCCGGCTCTTGTAGGCGTTGATGATCTTGCCGCGCAACGGGAGGATCGCCTGGTACTCACGGTGCCGGCCCCCCTCCGCTGAGCCGCCGGCCGAATCACCCTCGACGAGGTACAGCTCGCAGCGGGCCACATCGCGGCTGGTGCAGTCGCGGAGTTTGCCGGGGAGACCGCCGCCGGAAAGCGCCCCCTTCCGCTCGCGGAGGAGCGCCTTGGCCTTGAGCGCCGCCGCCCTGGCCTCGGCGGCGAGCACGCCCTTCTGGACGATCGCCTTGGCGTTCTTCGGGTTCTCCTCGAGGTACTTGGCGAGGCAGTCGCCGACGGCGGAATTGATGATCCCCTCCACCTCGCCGTTGCCGAGCTTCGTCTTTGTCTGCCCCTGGAACTGCGGATGGGGGACGCGGACGCTGACCACCACCGTGAGGCCCTCGCGGACGTCGTCACCGGTGGGGACGAGATCCTTGTAGAGCCCCGTCTTCTTGCCGTAGGAATTGAGTGAGCGGGTCAGCGCGGCCCGGAAGCCGGAGACGTGCGTCCCTCCCTCCGTTGTCGAGATATTATTGACGTAGCTGTGAAGATTCTCGGTGAACTCGCCGGTGTATTGCATGGCGATGTCAAACGACACCCCCTCCTGCTCGCCGACGATCGAGATCACGTCGGCGTGGATCGGGTCGCTCGAGCGATTGAGCCACTCAACGAATTCGACGATCCCGCGCTCGTAGAGATACTCCTCCGTCTGGCCGCTGGCGGCGTCGGAGAAGACGATCCTGACGCCCGAATTGAGGAAGGCCAGCTCCTGGAGGCGGCGAGCGAGGATGTCATAGGAGAACTTCGTCGACGGGAAGATCTGCGGATCGGGCTTGAAGGTCGTCTTCGTGCCGGTGCGGGTGGTGGTGCCGACGTTGCGCACGGGGCCAGCGACCACGCCACGCTCGTACTCCTGCTGCCACAGATGGCCATCACGCGAGACCTCCACCTCGCACCACTCAGAGAGGAAGTTCACCACCGTGACGCCGACGCCATGGAGGCCGCCGGAGGTTTGGTAGGCCCCCTTCTGGAACTTGCCGCCGAACTTCAGGACCGTCATCACCCCCTCGAGGGTCGAGACGTCGCGGTCCATCTCTTCCGAGAGCTGCGCGTGCTTTTCCACGGGGATGCCGCGGCCGTCGTCCTCGACGGTGACACTTCCGTCGACGTTCACCATCACGCTCACCCGCTTGGCGTAGTTGGCCATGCACTCGTCGATCGAGTTGTCGACGACCTCATAGACGAGGTGGTGGAGGCCGCGGGGGGTGTTGTCGCCGATGTACATCCCGAACCGTTCGCGGACATGCTCGCGGTCGGAAAGATGGAGCAGATCCTCGGACGTATAGCCGGGTGTGCGGGTTTCGTCAGCCATGGGACAGGTCCTCCGGGGATGACGGGGCGGGGGCCGGAAGCCGAGAGGCATCGGCCCACATCGATGCGGACGGTAGGTTCGATTCGGAACGCTCGATCGGTTCGGAGAGGAGGCGGCAGCGGATGTCGGTGATCCCTTCCGCCGGGACCAACTCCGCCAGGCGAGTGATGGCCTGGCGCTTGTGGAATCCCATCTCCTGCACGATCGCCGAATGGGTCACAAACACCTCGAGCACGCCGCGGCGGACGAGCCCGGGCTGGGAGGCGGCCCGGAGATGCTCCGGCACCACCTGCTGCCAGGCGTCGACGAGTCCCGAGGCCGCCTGCTCGCGGTCGTAACCGGTCCGGGCCAGGAGGCGGCTCATCAGCCGACCGATGGCCTTCGGTCCTGTGGGCGGGGATTCATCGTGCGGCATGCGGTGGATCGGCAGGGGGATTGGAGCGGGGAAAACGTTCAAAAGCCACGGCGTCGACCGGCCGGTCAGTCGGCGGCCAGCGGCATGATCACGTAGCCGTAGCCGTCGGTGGTCGTGCAGACGCAGGCACTCTGGGCGTCGGTGAGCTCCACCGTCACGGCCGTGTCGGCATCGAGCACCCGGAGGAAGTCGCTCACGAAGCGGGGATCGAGTTTGATCCGAACCGTTTCGCCGGTGTGGTCGATCGGCAATTCGATCCGGCTCTCGCCACTCTCGGCCGACCTTCCCGTGAGGACCAGCTGCCCCGGCTCGAAGGTGAAGTCGACCCCCTTCGAATGCTCACTGGTGACGATCGCCGCCTGACGGACAGCCGCAAGGAGCGGCCCAGCGACAAGGTGCACGCGGATCGCATCGGGACGGGAGGGGAAGACGTCGCGCCACCGCGGGAAACGCCCCTCGACGAGCCGCGACGAGATCGTTGTCGAACCGCTGTGGAAGAGAATCTCACTCGGGCGGACGGCCACCCGCACCGGCACATCCGCTCCCGAGAGGCAGCGTTCCACCAGCTGCATCGCCCGTGCCGGGACGATCGGCGCGGCCTCAGCCGCCCCTCCCCCGGTGGCAACGGCGGGGCCCTGCATCTTGGCGAGCCGGCGGCCATCGGTGCCAACGGCCGTCACCTCCTTGTCGCCCAGTTCGACGAGCACCCCCCCGAGGGCATACCGGCTCGACTCGTTGTCGGTGGCGAACACCGTTCGCCGCACGAGCTCCCGAACCAGCGGCGTCGAGAGCTCATGGCCAGAGTCGGCCGGAAAACTGGCCACGGCCGGGAATTCGAGCGGATCCTCCGCCGGCAGGCGGAACTCACTGCGGGGCGCCTTGACGATCGTGGCGGTGCCGTCGGTATGGATGTCAAACACCGTCCCAGCGGGGCTTTCGCGAACGATCGCCGCTAGCCGGGCACTGGGAAGGAGCACCGCCCCGGGAGCCGACGTCTCCACCCCTTCGATGCGGATCCGGATCCCGACCTCGAGATCGGTGGCCGAGAGCACGGCCGAGTCCCCGTCAGCCTCGAGTTTGACGTTCGAGAGGACCGGTTTGGGCGACCGGGCCGGAACCACTGCCTGGGCGCTCTGGAGGGCCGCAAGGAGCGGCTCGCGCACACATCGAACTTTCATGACGGACCCCTTCGGACGAACCGCGTCGCGGCCCGGGAACCCGGCCACGGAAAACCCCTACTGTACCCGACCCGGGGGCGACAGAAACCCCCGCCGGTCCCCTCCCGGTCGCGGCCCCTTTCTCCCCTCTTTTCTTCTCCTCATGGATAAAAGAAAGGGAGAAGGGGAAGGAAGAAGAACATTAGGACCAGTATGACACGAACCAACCAGTGCGGTGAACATCTGTCTCTGTGAGCCGGCATTCAGAACGAGAAAAACATGGAAAAAAAGGGTTTTTGATCCCTCCGTGGAGGCGGTGTGGGCGTCGATTGGAATGTCGGAAACGTGTCGGAATGTGGTGGTCAGGGGGTCGGAAATAAGTCGTTTCCGAGGCTCAAGGGGGATGAGCGGCGGTGGGATCAATAGCCGTCGGGCGTGGCGGGAGCGTGGTGGGGGAGTTCTGGCTGCGGCGGAACAGGGTCGGGGGTGGGGGGAGCGATGTCGGCAGCGGAGCGATTGGCGAGATTTCCAACATCTGTCGACGGCGGTGCGACATCTGCCGACAACGAATGCCAGAGGGGAAAAAGGCACCCCCAGCCTTTCGGCCGGGGGTGCTTCGTGCGGAATCTGGAGGCTCCAGGTCCCGGGAGGGCCCACAGCCGGCCGGATCGAGGCACGGTCAGGAATGCTGGTCGAGGTGATCTGGCGATCAGCTTCAACCCTACCGCCGAGAGCGACTCTTTCGCTGCCGCAGTGCCCCGAACACCGCCACAGCGGCGCCGATGGCCGCCAGGGAGATGGTTCCGGGTTCGGGGACGGCGACGACACCATACTCGACGAGCAGATTCGAGCCGTTTCGAGCCACAGAAAAGGTGGCATTTGGCCGGATGGAAGCCAACACGGCCCCGGTGCTGTCGGTGCCGACACTCCCCAAGGAGAAGATTCCTGTCGAGGTGCCGGCCGACGAGGCATCGATCAGCAGCCATGAGTGTTGGACCGCCCAGAAGGTGTCAGACCAGTCGATGGTCGAGCCGGCGGAATTGAAGACGAGATCCAGCAAGCTGGCTGGGTCGACCGACAAGGAGCCGGTGAACACATCAATGGCGTCGTAGAGCGTGCCCCGATCGGCGAGTGCGGCGGTGTTGGCCACCAACTCCCACTCCAAGTGACTGCCGGCAGCGTAGCCCAGGCCGCCGCCGAACGACTGCAGGCCGGGCGAGTTGCCAGGGGCGTGGATCGCACCGGCGTCAAAGTTGACCGGCCCGGTGAACGTCGCGCCGTCCCCTTTGACAACGCCGCCGGCCGCCACCTGGAGCGCGCCACCGACGGAGCCCGTGTAGGAAGACGTGCCGTCGAGCGTCTGGTTGCCGGTAAAGGCATCCGCATGGATCAGCGTGCCTCCATGGTTGGAGAGGGTGTTGGTGACCGCCAGCGAGGCCAGGTCGAGGATCGCGCCGTTGCCGAGCGACACAGCGCCTGTCCCGAAGGCAGACGTGCCCCCGGCGATCAGCGTGCCACCAGTGATCGTGGTACCACCGGCGTATTTGTTCGCTCCGGAGAGTGTCAGCGCGCCGGAGCCATCCTTCACAAGCGCGATGTTCGCCTTGCCGGTGGTGCCGATCGGGCCGGCATAGCTGCCGTTCCCGGTGCCGCTGACGGTGAGCGTCGAGGTGGTGCCCGCGACCGAGTTGATGATCCCGCCGACGCCCCCCGCGCTCCCCTTGAGGAAGGCAATCTGCTGGGCGTGGCCATTGAGATCGATCGATCCGGCGGTCGAGCCGAATGTCACGCCGGCCGTCGTCGGCAGGGCATGGTCGACGCCGAGCTTGTGGACGCCGGTCGTGGAACTGTTGACCGTGACGTCGCCGCTGAACGTGCTTTGGGCATTGAGGAGCGTGGTCCCAGCGCCGCCGGAGCCGCCGACGGCCAGATTGAGGCCGCCGGTGCCGGAGATCGGGCCGTTGACGGTGAGCGTATAGCCGCTGGTCGCCCCGAGGTTGAGGGCGCCGGAAGGGAGGGCGAGGGCGACGGGATTGGAGAGCGTGCCGCTGGCCCCCGAGACCGCCACCGATTGGCCCCCCTTCGTGAACTCGATCGTGCCGGTGCCGGTCTGCACCGAGTTGACGTTGACGCGGACATTGGAACCAGTGAACGACACTTTGCCGCCGGCGAACAGTCCGGCCAGATCGGTGCCGACGGTGATTGTGGAGGTCGAACTGACGGCGAGCGTGCCGGCCGCCACCGCGACGTTCGATGCGGGGAGGCTGGCGACGCCGAGCGTGCCGTTGCCCGACTTCGTCAGCAGGCCGCTCAGCGTCGGCGCCCCGGCTAGGGAGAGCGTGTCGCCACTGGCAACGTCGATCCGCCCGCCGCTGGAAGCGACGGTGATCGCGTTGGCAAGCGACTTCGGGCTTGTACCGTCGAAGGCGATGGCGCCCCCGCTGGAAAGGCTCACCGCACCGCTGCCGAGGCCCGCGTCGCCGAAGCCGATCGTGCCGGCGGAGGCGCTCATCGCCCCGGTGGTGGTCACGGAGTTGCCGGTCAGATCGATGCGGCCCGATCCGCTGTTGGTGACCGTGGCAGCGCCGGAGAGCGTCCCGGCGATCGTCACCGTCGCGGCGCCGGTGTTGGTCACCGCCACATTCTCACCGATCGTTCCATTGAGGGAGAGGTTGCTGCCATCGGTGCGCACGGCACCGGATCCGGTGAGATTGCCAGAGAAGCTCGTGGCATCCGCGCGGTTGAACGCGAGGAGCGTGCCGGCGGCGAGCGAAAGATCCCCGGTGAGCGTGCCGCTGGTGCCGCCATCCCCCACCTGGAGCGTACCGGCGGTAACGCTGGCCTGGCCGCCGGCGAGCGCTCCAGTGGCGACGAGCGTGCCGGGGCCGGCTTTCGTCAGGCCGTTGGTGGCGGTGATGTCGGAGCCGATCGTCGTCGTGCCGGCGGCCGTGTTGATCGTGTTCACCGCGGCATTCGCGCCACCGAGCGCGATCGCGCCGCCGGTGAGTGTGTAGCCGGCGACATCGAACTGGATGCCGTTGTTGGCGTTCACCGTGCCGTCGACGGTCACCGTTCCGGTGGGGCTTGCGAACACCGCCGTCCGCGACGGATCCCACGTGCCGCTCGACCAGCCGGTGCCGCTCTCCGACCAGGTCCCGCTGCCGCCGTCCCAGGTGGCGATGCTTCCCGGTGTGAACACGAGATAGAGGCCGGTGCCGGAGGAGCCGGTGTCACTCACAGTAAACGTGCCGCCGGCGAGATTGTTGGTAAACCCCGAGGCGTCGACCGTGAAGCGGTTGGCGTCGAAGCCGACAAGGCTCCCGGCCGTGGTCATCATCGCCCAGGAGCCGGCGGCGTTGTCGTTGAAATTGATCGCCTGACCAGCCGCGCCGCCGGCGCTCGAGGCACTGGCCAGACGGATCGTGAACGAGCCCGAGCCGGGCACGGTGAGATCATCGGTGGTGCTGAGGAGATCCCATCCGCTGCCGGCAGCTCCCGTGGCGTTGTAGAGTTGGACATTGAGCCCGCCGCCCCCAGCGAGCGTGGTGGCCCCCATGGTGAACGTGCCGATGGCGTTCATGTTGGGCGCGATCGAGCCGGCGACCGTCGCTGCGCCGCTGACCGTGCCGGTGCCGCCGAGGGTCTGGGAACTTCCGAGCGTGTAGCCGGCCGCGACGGCTGCGACGTCGAACGTCGCCCCGGAGGCGACGGTGACCGTCGGCGAGGCGTTGATCGAGCCGGCCCCGGAGAGGGCGAGCGTTCCCTCCGCGATCGTCGTCGACCCGGTGTAGGTGTTGGCCCCGGTGAGCGTCTGGGTGTTGGCGCCGGTCTTGACGACGTTGACCACGTGGCTACCGGTGCCGATCACGCCCCCGAAACCCTTGCCGGGGGTCGTGGCGCCGCCGAAGGTGAGAGTGGCATCCTGCGGGCCGTTGTTGACGATCGAGAGGTTCTTCGCGCTCCCCACCGTGGCATTGGCGCCGTCGGCGAGATAGGCCACCTGCTGATTGAAGCCGTTGATGTCGAGCCGCGCGGCACCGATCCCCACCTTCGTGCCGACGATCACGCCGCTGGTGGTGGGGAGGGCGTTGGCGATCCCGAGCTTGATCGAGGCGGTGCCGGCAACGTCGGGAGTGCCGGTGTTGATCGTGGTGTTGCCGCTGTAGGTGTTCTGGGCGGAGAGCGTGAGAACGCCGCCGCCACCGCCGCCCAGCGTGCTGTTGGAGAGATCGAGATCGGAGTTGCCGCTGATCACGCCGGAGATCGTGAGGTTGCCGGTGGTGCTCGTGTTCGCCCCCTTCGTCGCCCCGATGGTGCTTGTGAACGTCCCTGGCGTGTAGGTGGCGCCGGACCACGATCCGGCGGTGAACGACTGGCCGGTCGAATTGAGGCCGATGCCGGCCGAGACGGTGCCGCCGGCGTTGCCGGAGAGGTTTGAGATCAGGGCGCCGGAGGTGGGGAGTTGGATCTGGCCGCTCCCGGAAAGCGTAGCGCCGTCGTTGATGTTCATCCGCTGCGTGCCGGAGAGGACGAGGTTGCCCGTCAGCACGCCCGAGGCACCGAGGTTGTAGATGCCGGAGGCGGTCGGCCCGCCGCCGAGGACGAGGTTGCCGGCGGCGACGGAGACCCCGCCCCCCGAAGAGGGAACGAAGTTGCCGTTGACCATCAGATTGCCAGCCCCCGACTTCGTCAGCAGCCCCGAGAGCGACGACATGCTCGCCACGGTGAGATTCTGGCTGCCAGTGTCGATCGTGCCACCGCCGCTGCCGATAACGACATCGTTGGACAGCGCCACGGCCGAGCCGGCCGTGCTCTGAAGCGTAGCGCCGCTTGCGAGCGTGATCCCGCCGGAGCCGAGCCGACCGGCGCCATCAAATTGGAGGGTGCCGCCGGAGATATTCGTGCCGCCAGAGAAGTCGTTGTCGCTGGAAAGCGCGAGGATCCCGGCGCCGGTCTTTGTAAGCCCCGTCGAGCCGGTGATCTTGTCGCCGGCGGTCGCCCCGCTGAAGGTGTAGCTGCCCGCCGCGGCCGAGACGGTGAGCGACGAGGGAGCGAGGGCCCCGGCGAGGCTGATCGTGCCGCCGGCGGAGTTGCCGAAGGTCACCTGATCGCCGTCGGTGAAGGTCGACGTGCTCGTGCCGGTGGTCCAGTTGGCCGTGGTCGTGTTCCACGTTCCGCCACCGGCGACATTCCATCCGAGGCTCTTGGCGGCGAGGACCGAGAGGCTGAAGTTGTCGACGCCCGCCATGGCGTCGCTCCCGGAGTCGTCGGTGTCGTTCCAGCGGATGTAGAGGTATTGGTCGCTCGCCCAATTCACCCCCGTGAGGTTTCCTGCCTGGTTGAGAATCGTGAACAGGGGCGAGATCGCGGCCTGGGTGCCAGGTGCGCCGGTGCCGGAGGCGGGGGTGCTGAATCCGAGGGAGGAGCTTGTCCACGCTCCGGCGGAGGTGTTGAATGTGCCGTCGCCGGTGGCGCTCCCCGACACGACGTTCGCCGAGCTGACTCGGTACGACATCGGATAGGGATTGCGGGTCGTCGATGGATTGCGGTTCATGACCGCGTCGTAGGCGAGGGAGAGGTTGTTGATCGTCCCGCCCGAGGTGTTCTTGAGGACGACGCCGAAGAAGCCGAGAGTCGGACCGGAGGCTTCCGAGCCGAAGGCCCGGTTCGTGGGGGTGGCGGAATCGACGAGTTGGTAGAAGGCACCCGTGGTCGACGAGCCATTGTTGATCCCGGTCTTGTTGCCCGTGCCGAGGCCGTAGACATACCACCCACTGACCGACGCACTCGATCCGGACAGCGTGAGCGTCGAGATGTCGAGCATCGTGCTGGCATTGATATTCGTCGTGCTCGACGTGCTGCTCCCGGTCATCGACTGGAAGTTCTGCGTGTAGGTCGAGCCGCTGAAGTCGATCGGCGTGGCGATCGCCGGCAGGCCGGAAACGATCACGGCGATCGAGAGGCCGAGGCGGACACAGCCATCGAGGAGTCGGCTCGAGAACGTCGGGCGAGGCATGGCAGGAATCTCCTGGTGCGCTTGATCCGTCGGGTCTGACGGGGATCAGCGCGGGGAGATTGCCCGAGGGGCGGAAGCAGCGCCTAGGCGAGTTTGCGAGTGAGCTTTTCATGAGACCATCGCCGCAGGCGCTCACGGATCGGAAAGAAATCGGTCGAGCCTTTGATTGACGAATGGTCACTTCATCGATGCGAGCGAATGGCGAGCGTCGCGTGAGCAAATCATGAGCCCAATCGGTGTGGCAGCGTGTCGAGCGCGCCACTTTCCGTCCAGCGAGAGCCGTCGAGAGACGATTCGCTGCGATGGCGACACGGAGGCAAAAAAACAGCCCCCCCGGCCGGATGGCCGGGGGGGCTGTTGCAGACGTCGCAGCCGTGGGAATCGGGCATCGCCCCGATTCGCCGATCGGCCGATCACTGAGTGCTGGCGTTCTCCTCCCCCTGCTTCGTGAGCAGGGCGGCGAAGGTCACCAGATCCATGTCGTCGTTGAAATACTGCGCCGAGCCGTCGACCATCACGACCATCATCCCACCGGGATGGAATGCGTAGGCCTCGTTGGCATTGGTGGCGTTGAAAGGCTTGTCGGCGATGCCGGAGCCGCAGTTCTGGGCGGCACAGTAGTTGAGTGATTTGTAGACAAGGCCGTCGGCCGTCGCCCCGTCGATCGAGAAGGGGGCGTCGGAATCGGCCCAGCCCATCCCGGAGTCGCTCGGCACGATCTGGGGCGTGGTGGCGCTGGTGTCCGCCACGGTGAGCTTCTTCCGCTTCCGGTAGACGTCCGGCCGGCCGGCGCATTCGACGAGCATGATCGTCTTCGACGTTCCGTCCAGGATCTCGCGGAGTGGCGTGGGATAATTCTTTTGGAGGGCCGCCCTCGAGTTCTCACCCTTGAGCGTGTAGCGGTCGGTCGCGGCATTCGATCCGATCACCTTGGCCTTGATCCCGTTCATCGCGTCGTAGTCCATCTGGCCGAGAGGCTGGGCGACGGTGAAGCCGGGGCGGCCGCTCTTGGCCGTCGCGGAGTAGCTGCTGCCGGAATTGGCCCGGACCGGGATCGAAAGGAGCTTGTCGCGGCCCGGCGTCGACGGGCAGAGGAAGGTGGGGACGTTCGTCATCGCCAGGGCGAGGTTCGAGTCGGCCGGAATCCCGAGGACGGGATCGGCGCTCATGCCGCCGTTGCTCGTGGCGTCCCACCAGTGCTTCTTGACGCTAAAGCGCGAGGCGAGGTTCGCTTCTTCGATGTAAGGAAGAAGCAGGGCCTTGTGGGAGTTCGACGGCAGCGACGGATCGTTGCCGGAGGAGGCCGTCTCGTTCTGGTCGTAGAGCGACGCTGGGAACCCCTTCTTCGCGGAGAGATAGTTTTGGAAGCCGAGGCCGAGTTGCCGGAGGTTGTTGCCGCACTGAGCGCGGCGGGCCGCTTCGCGCGCCGCTTGAACAGCCGGAAGGAGGAGCCCGACGAGCGTGCCGATGATCGCGATCACGACGAGGAGCTCGACGAGCGTGAACGCCGCGGGCCGGCGGGAGCCGGAAGTCTTCGCGGCGGAAGTGCTGAATGCGGGGAAAGGCATGGAAGGGCCCTTGAGGGGGAGAGAATGAGGCGGGAGCGGTCGTCAAACAGCCTTTTTTTACGAGCTCACTGTCAGCAAATCTTGAGGATTGCGTGAGAAGTCGGTGAGGAAGTTGCATTCCTGGCGATGACAAGGGATCGCTCATCGCACGCTCATCGGTTCTTCATTCTCCGCTCATTGCTCTCCGTTACTGTCATGACCTTTCCGTACCGATTCCCGAGGTGGTCAACCGTGGAACGAGCACCCGGCGTCACCCTGATCCATGCGAAGGATCATCCGGTGCTCCGGGATGCCGTTGCGTGGCAGTTGACGGAGGTTCGCTACGCCCTCCCGCGGCGCGGCAACGCGCGGGTCGTTCTCGGGTTCCACCGCGCCGATGAGTCGCTCCAGTTGTGCTTCGAAGGGGTCGACGAGTTCTCGGTGACGGCCGGGTTTCCCGATGCCCCGAACTCTGGCGAACGGGTCAGGGTGAGGATCCTCGACGTCACACACCTCCAGTGGAACGGCGTCACGGTTCGTGTCGAGTCGTCCTGCGGCGGCCTCTCGTTCTGGGCCCGCTCCGTACGGATCGCCGAAGGTCTGTCGCTGGCCCCGCGGCGGCGCCCGCGCCGGCCCTAACGAGGGCGCCGGCGGATCGATCACTTTGCATCCGCGTCGAACCGGACGACCCACAGACAAGTGCGCCGGATCGGCGGATCGGCCGGCGCTGCGCCGGCCGCATCCATGTCGAAATCGTTGTCGTTGACGATCGCGACCACGCCCGGTGCAAGGAGCGCGAGCCCCTCGAACTTGAGATCGGAGAGTTTTCCAGGGGCACCGGAGGCACCCCGATTGAGCGCAGCATTGAAGATCGGGGCGAGCGGGGCGAGATCGGCGACGAGTCGCTTTGAAACGGTCGCGACGGTTCGTGCGCCGGGGCGAACCACCGGCCCGAGCTTGACCTCATAGAGCCGGCTGGCGGTCGCCGACTGCTCGAGGACGAGGAGCGTGTCGTTGCCGGTGGCGGAGAGCGCCGAGATCTTGCCGTCGGCGGCCACGAGGTCGGCAGGCTTCTCCCCCGGCTCTCCCAGCCGGTAGCGATACTCGGCCAACGGCAGGCCCTTGACGGGGTCGAGGACGAGGAGCGGGACGTCGACCTTCTCCTCCTCCGCGGCCTCCGCCTCCTGCTCCGGAGGGCTCTGGAGCATCGTGAACAGCCGCGACCCATCAGGTGACCGCGCCAGCCCCTCGAAGCCGCGGTTGTCGGCGCGCCGCAAACAGACCTCCGGCAGCGCCTCGACGACCTGGCAGCCGGCGCGACGGCCATCGCCCTCCCCGAGCACCGCCCCGACGGGCACGATCCGGCGCACCATCCGCCCCTCGGCCGTGAGCAGCGCCAGCGACGGCACGTACTCCTCGGCGATCCAGAAGCCCCCGTCGGCGGCCGGGCTGAGCCCTTCGGTGTCGAGGCCGTCGGGATCGACCGGGAGCGGCTTGGCCGTGGCGGGATCGACCATCGGCTTTGACCGGGGGGGGGCGACGGCCGGGCGGCCAGACGTGGGGCCACCGTGGGCGGTGGCGATCGGCTTTACGGCCACAACGCGGAGCGTGCCGGGCTTTCCGGCGGCGGCAGGCGCTTCGAGGGCGAGCTTCACCAAGAGCGCCTGGAACGTGGGGACGGGGAGCGTGCGCAAGGGCTTGGCGGGGCTGCCGTCGCTGGAAGGCTTCTCGACAAAGCCGTTCGGGCCACGGTCGGTGATCCCCCAGAGCTGGATCGTGCCATCGGCCGCCGGCTCGGCAAGGGAAAGGTCGCTGATGCCGCCGAGACGGAACTCGAGGGCGCGCGAGGCAGCAGGGGTGTCGGAAGGGAGCGGGAGGGGGGCATCTTCGAGGACGTACATCGACTCGATCGTGGCCACGGCCGGGCTGGCGTCGCCTGGCTGCGACCCCAGCAACGATCGGATCGGGCTGGCAATGGGGAGAGTGAGTCCTGCTGCTGCCCACAGCAGGCTGACCAGGGCGGAATGGAGTCGGCGATCGGTCATCTCTGGGCAAGTCCTTCCGAGGAGCGTGGCAGGGGCGCATCCGGGCACCTGCAGCGACGCCCTCACAACCCATCATGGCGACGATGTGTGAACCTCTGATGAGCGGCGCTCCGGCCCCTCTCCGACGAAGAAACAACCGCCGGCCAACAGGGCCGGCGGTTGACCCGCTCGGGGGCAGCGTGGGTTCGGAGCGGTTGCCGGCTACGGGAGGGTGATCGCCAACGGGCTCGACCCCACCGTCACCCGCCGGTCGAGGCTTCCTCGCTGGTACTCCTCGGCGACCTTGGCCAAGGCCTTGTCGGCGTCATCAGCCTTCGCCGACTTGACGAGGAACCAGGCATAAGGCCCGGCAATGGCCGCGCCGGAGAACGTGCCGTCGGCAGCCACCTCGAAGGCCGTCATGTGACCGCTCGCCGTCGGCTGGAGCATGAGCAGGACATCGCCGACGGGAGAGCCGTCAGCCCGCGCCACCGTGCCGCGGACGGGTGTTGCCTCAGGAAGCTTGGTACTCCCTGACGAGCAACCGATCACCAACAGCACCGACAACAGGGCCATCCGAACATCAGGGCGACGCATCGAGCTTTCTCCGTAGGGGGTGGGGAAGCGTGGCGGACGGTCGCCGGTGGGGGCGCACGGGGCGCCCCCACCGGGCGAATCCGCTCTCACGACCATCCCGGGTCGTTCAGTCGAGGATCACGTTTTGGCCGTCGCTGCTGCCGACGAGCCACTTGACGATCACGCCGTCGATGTCGTCGTTGATGTACCGGACGGAGCCGTCGCCAAAGGTCGAATTGACGCCCCCCGCATGAAACGCGAACGGCTCGTCGTTCGGGCCGCAG
Organism: Candidatus Kuenenia stuttgartensis; assembly: GCA_943332855.1. Lineage (GTDB taxonomy): Bacteria > Planctomycetota > Planctomycetia > Pirellulales > UBA1268 > QWOP01. The sequence goes on along the minus strand of CALQRA010000072.1, from coordinate 2,890 downwards.
TTGTTGATCGACCAGAGGCACTCGGCGGGCCCGCCGATCGGCGTCTTGTTGTTATTGATCTTCGCCAGACGCGATCCGAGGGAGTTGCTCGGTCCGGAGTAGCCGTTGGCCACGGCATCGGGATCAGCCCAAGCGAATACGCGTCGGCCACCCATTGTGCCAGGCAACGCCGTGCCGTAGGGGACGGGGTCGGCAGGGCTCGAGACCGGGCTGACGCGCGACGACAACGCCCCGAACTTCGCCACCGAAGGATGGCTGCGACTGGCATCCTCGATCCACAGGAACGTCCTGCTCGTGCCGTCGGTGATCTGGCCCATGCCGACACCCTCGCACGACAGCATCGGCGCGACGACCTGCGCCAGCCACGCCGCCGAACCGGCCGACGGCGTCCGCATGCCATACGTGGCAGAGCCAGCGGCGGTGTCGACATCCGAGAGGGCAAAGACCATGTAGTCGACCCCACCGTAGCCATGGACCGGGTCACGGTCGCCGACCGGCGTCGACGGGCAGATGAACGTCTCGATTTTCGTCTTGGCCGCCACCTGGCCGGACGGAAAGGCGGGATCGTCGTAGGACCGCCCCTTGGCCTTCTTGTGCAACAGACCGCCCGATGGCGTGGTGAAGTTGCCGGTTGAGTTCACCGTGGCGCCGTAGGCCGTCACGGGGTTGGTGGTGACGTCGAACTGGTTGTAGACGTTCGTCTGCTCAATGTAGGGGAGGATCACCGTGGCGATGGAGTGGATGCTGTAGGTCGTGGAGCTGGAGCCGGTGGAGTCGCACTGGCCCGGGGACGGCAGCTTTCGAGTCGCCGACTCGAAGTTGATGACACCCAAGCCCAGCTGCTTCATGTTGTTCTGGCACTGACTGCGGCGGGCGGCCTCTCGGGCAGCCTGGACGGCGGGAAGGAGGAGGCCGACGAGCGTGCCGATGATCGCGATCACGACGAGGAGCTCGACGAGCGTGAAGGCATGCCGCTGACGCGGAGAGTTGATTCCCATGACGGTTTCCTGGATGACGGATGCGAACGGTCGCGAAGAATGATCTGCACCCGAGAACAATAAGCCGGGAAGGTCATCGAAAAAGCGATGTTTTCTCAATCGATCGCATCGAAAAGCAGATGCTGGAAAACATCAAAAAGAAACACGATCGTCATCTCGCCCTCATGGTGTTGCGGGTCGAAGGGCGCATTTTCCAGGCTCGCTCCGCCGATGAAACAAAAAAGCCCCCCTGGCCTTGCGACCAGGGGGGCAGTCATTGTCAGGAGCGGTTGGTGGAGGGCGTTCCTCGCGGAATGCCGACCACCCGTTGGGAACTTGTGTGACGATCAGTTTCAGTAGGGGAGGGGAGCCTCACCGTCGGCGGGATCGGAAAGCTGACGAAGGACTTGGACGTCGAGGTCATCTCCGAACCACGAGACGCTGCCGTCGGCGAGCCCACCGAAGCATCCACCGCCGGCGTGCATGCTGAAGGGCTCGTCGTTGGGGCCGCAGTTGTTCTGCGACCAGAGGCAGGTGGCGGCGGATCCGCCCAGCGGCGTCTTGGTGTTGTTGATGATCGACGTCGTCCGCGGAACGAGAGACTCCTGCCACGGGGCGCCGGAGACGCCGCTGGCGTTGTCGGGATCGGCCCAGCGGTTGGGGCAGGTGCCCATCGCAACGCCGTCACCGACCGGCATGTCGGGGCTCATGCCGTCGACCCAGTTGGCATCGCCGGAGACGATCGGCGTCGACGTGCCACCGCTGGTCCGGACCCAGACGGTATTCGCGCCGAGGAGCGGGGCGCGCTTGCCACCGTTCTGGACGTTACGACCGGCATCCTCGAAGAAGATCACCGTCTTGCTGGTGCCGTCCATGGCGGAGGACGTCTTCGTCGACTGGTCGTAGGAGAGGAGTCCCTGCTTGTAGGACTGCATGTTCGTCCCCGACCACTTCTTGCGCGTCCCGTCCACCGGGCTCAAGTCGGTGTAGGCGACGGGCATGTAGTGGGTCTGGCCGTAGAACTTGAACGAGGCCCCGGCTGCCACGGCGGCCGAGTTGGTGCCGCCGTATTCGTCCTTGGTGAGGCCGTTGGAGGGGCAGACGAAGGTGCTGATCATCGAGGCGGCGGCCAACTGGTTGACGGGAGACCAGTAGGGCTGCTTGAGGTTCATCTGGTTGGCGATGTTCTGCTGCTCGATGTAGGCGAGGATCTGCGTGAAGAACGAGTTGACGTTCATCGCGTCGAGTCCGGCACCGACTTTCCCCTCACCGCTGGTGGGGTAGCGCCGGACGGCCGACTCGTAGTTGAGGCAGCCAAGCGAGATCTGCTTGACGTGGTTGGAGCACTGACTCTTGCGGCCGGCCTCGCGGGCAGCCTGGACAGCGGGAAGGAGCAGGCCGACGAGCGTGCCGATGATCGCGATCACGACCAAAAGCTCGACGAGCGTGAACCCACGCCGGATCGACGGGGAAAGATGACGCATGAAGAGAATCCTCGGGGGATGGAGAGAGAGCGGACCAATCGACCTGATGACTGGCAGCGAGGGCGAACCGTTTGCCACCACTGCGTTATTTCTTTGTAGAGCCAATCGTTCAGCGGTTCATGAGCCGACAGAGAGAGTTTGATGAGAATTGCGTTAGGGTTTCGTGAGGGAGTCTGGCCGGTTCAGGCGTCGCCGAGGCATTCCTCGCAGGCATCCCAGAAGGCATCGGCGACGACCGAGACGATTTCCTCGCTCGGGGGGACGCCGAGCCGGCGGGCGAGTACGCCGCGGACGGTGGCGTGGAGCCCGATCGCTTCGGGGCGCTCGTCGGAGGCGACGAGCGAGAGCACCTCACGGATCGTGTCGTTGCCGAGCAGCAGGTCTGGGGAGAGCGGGTCTGTCGTCGGTCGCATCGCTGGCGAGGCTCCT
>CALQRA010000071.1 GCA_943332855.1 Candidatus Kuenenia stuttgartensis | reverse complement strand
GCCGCGACCGTGATGCTCATCCTCCGCCCGACGGCCCCGGAGGCAGCGGCGGCCCGGGGGGCGCCGTGGTGGAACTGGATCGGCGGGCCGATGGGAGCGCTCATCGTCCTCTCCGGAGCCGCACTGGCGCCCCGGCTCGGGGCCGCGGCCTTCATCGCGGCGGTCGTCGGGGGACAGCTCGCCTGTTCGCTCGTCCTCGATCACTTCGGGCTGATGGATCTGCCGCGGCAGGTGGTGACCCCGGGGAGGCTCCTCGGCGTGCTGCTGGTGTTTGCCGGTGTCGTCCTCGTGAAGTTCCACTGAAGCCCTTTGCCCGGCAGTCGGCGCTTCTGGCAGCTAGCGCGCGGCCGCGTCGATCTGGACGTCGAGCTGCTGACCGACAAACAGGTCGCGGCCTGGCGTGCCGTCGGAGGATGCCCCGGTGTCCGCATCGTCGACGATCTCGAAGAGCACCTGGAGAACGCGGGTGTCGACGCGCTCGGCGCTGTCGCCGCTGAGATTCTGCTTTGGCGCGACCGTGGGCACGGCGCGGAGGAACGCCAAACGGACCGGATGCTCCCCGTCGCCGCGGGGATACCCAAGCGCCGGTGCCCCGGGGATGAAGCGGGGGAGATCGTGCTCGTCGATACTGACGCGGACATGGAGCCGGGTGGTGTCGCCGAGGACGACCAGCGGCTTGCCCGGCGGCGTGCCGACAAACTCGCCGGGGCGGACATCGACCCGCAGCACCGTGCCCGCGACGGGCGCCCGGACAACGAACCGCTCGACCTCCACCTGGGCCAGATCGACACTGGCACGGGCCTGCTCAACGGCGGCCGCGGCGATCGCCACATCGCGCTCCCACGCCCCCGCGCGGAGCCGGGCATCCTCGGCTTGGGCCTCCTCGAGCGCGGCCTGCGCGGTGTCGAGAGCCTTTCTGCGCTGGATCACCTCCTGCTCGGTGACCACCTTCTGGCGGTGGAGATCCTCGGCTCGGGCGAGCTGATCGCGCTGCGTCTCGGCGGCAGCCTGTGCTCCCCGGACCCGCGCGGCGCTCGGCGGTAGGTCCTCGGGCCGGGGAAGGCCGCGGAGCTTGGCGAGATCCTGCCCCGCGGCGGCGAGGGCGGCCTGACAAACCTCGAGTTCCGCCCGCTTCCAGCGGTCCTCAAGCCGGAGCACGACATCGCCGGCCGCGACCAATTGCCCCTCGCGCACGGCCACCTCGGCGACGATGCCCGGCACCTCGGTCGAGAGATGGATGCTCTCCGAGCGCGGCTCGACGACACCGGCCCCGGCCACCGTGCCGGAAAACTGCCGGCGCACGGGGGCGACGGGGGGGAATTGCTCCGGGGGCACCTCATGCGTGTGGGCGAGGTGCCAGAGGAGCGTGCCGAAGCCAAGCACGCCGAGCAGTGGAAGGATGAGGGTCCGGATCATGGTGGGGATCAGGGGGGGTGTTCAGGGATGGGAAGGGGGAATGGTGTCGAGGACGATCTGACCGTCGGCCATCTCGAGGAGGCGGTCGCCGAACTGAAGGACGCGGGAATCGTGGGTAACCACGATCACGGTTCGGTCCGGATGGACGGCGACCGACTTGAGGAGCTCCATCACCGTTTGGCCCGAGCTCGAGTCGAGGGCGGCGGTCGGCTCGTCGCAGACGAGGAGTCGGGGCTCGTGGACGAGGGCCCGGGCAATCGCCACCCGCTGCTGCTGGCCCCCCGAGAGCTGGTTCGGAAAGGCCTTCAATCGACTCCCCAGGCCGACGGCGTCGAGCACGCCCGCGGCCTTTTCAATGGCCCGCTTCCTCGGCTGCCGCGCCACGAGGAGCGGCACGGCGACATTTTCGGCGGCGGTGAGGGAGGGAAGAAGGTTGTACTGCTGGAACACGAAGCCGACGTTGCGGGCCCGGAAGTCGACGCGCCGGTTGCCGCGGAGTTGGGATTGGGGCGTGCCGAACAGGCTGACGTCTCCCGCGGTGGGATCAAGAAGGCCAGCGATGATCGAGATCAGCGTCGTCTTGCCGCAGCCACTCGGGCCGACCAGGAGCGTCAGGGCCCCGCACCCGATGTCGACGTCGATGCCGTGGAGCACCCGCGTCCGCGTCTCGCCGCTGCCGAACTCCTTCGCGATCCCACGGCAGGCCACCCCCACGGCCGGCCGGGGGGCCGGGGGATCGGGCACAGGGGTGTGGAGCGCAGTGGGCATGGCAATCATCCACGGAAGACGACGGCAGGCTCGAGGAGGAGGACGCGCCGCAGGCTCATGAGACTGGCGAAGGTGATGATGGCGACGACGACCCCGGCGGTGCCGATGGCCACCTGCCAGGGGATGTTGATGCCACGGAGATCGGGGAGAACCCGCCCGGAGATTTCGAAGAAGGCCACCGCCATCCCGACGCCGAGCGAATAGCCGATGGCGCCGATGACGGCCGCCTGGAGGAGCACCATGCCGATGAGGCGGCGGTTGTTGACCCCCATCGCCTTGAGGGCCCCGAAATGGCGGAGGTTTTCGAGCGTGAACAGGTAGAACGTTTGCCCGGCAATGGCGGCGCCGACGATGAAGCCGAGCACGATCGTGATCCCGAAGTTGACCGGGATGCCGGTGTTGGCCATGTAGTAATTGATCGTCTGCCAGACGAACTGATCGTACGTCAGAGCCTCGAAGCCGGTGGCGGCCTTAATCCGGCGGCAGGCCTCGGCCGGTGTCACCCCCGCCACCGGAGCGCCGACGACGAACGAGAGCTGCTTCCGCTCCCGGGCGATGAACTGGGTCGCTCCGGTGTAGGTGGCGACGACGACCGGAAAGGATTGGAACGGCGCCGAGGTCTCGCAGATGCCGACGATCACGGCCCGGCGCTCGTTCATCTCGATTTCCCGGCCGAGTTGCAGCGGTTCGCCGGGCCAGAGTGACTCGTGCCCTGCCTTGTCGATGAACACCGCCGAGGGCCTGCGGAGATCGGCGAGGTCGCCCATGAGGATCGTCCGCGGCGCCCCGACGAAGCTGTGGTCGTCGACACCTAAAAGGATCACCTGCCGGAAGATGCCGTCGGGGCGCCGGGCCCGGGCCACCCCTTTGTAGAGGCGCACCGCCCAGTCCATCCCCTCCACACCGCGGATCCGGTGGACGGCGCCGTCGGCGATCGGCTCGATCTCGTCGGCATTCTGCTGGTGGCGGTCGGTGACCCACACGCGCGCCTCGCGGACATCGCGGAGGGGATTGGCGGTGCGGCTCATGAGGCCGACGAAGATCGAGGCCTGCTGGGTGATGAGGAGCACCCCGAAGGCGACGCCGAACACGGCGCCGAGATACTTGGCGGTGTCGCCGTTGAGCATCTTCCAAGCGACCCAGTTCATCGTGGCACTGTCTTCCTCTCGCCAGCCGACGGGCCCGTCGTGGCAACGACCGCCCGCTAGGCCACGTCCCAGCCGCTCCGATAGTCCTTCGAGAGCCAGCCGTTGGCGGCTTCGTCGTTGGTGACCCTGCCGGTGGCCGGGTCGTACTCGATGGCGAGGCCAGCCCGGTAGGCGACATTGCCGAGAAGGACCGTCTCGGTAAACGGAGCGGCGTAGGAAAAATCGCTCCCCGTCCGCGAGCCGGTCTTGCAGGCCGCGATCCACTGGGCGTGGTGGCCGGGGGAATCGGGGAGCGACGGCGGTGGCGCGACGAAGTCCTGGAAGCGATCCTCGGGGAGGAGCTTCGGGTAGCCGTCGTGGGCGATCGCGATCCGCCCCTTTTCCCCGACAAACAGCGAGCCGTTCATCGGGATTTCCGCGGCGATCGCCGCCGCTGGCTGCGCCTCCCCCTCGTACCAATGGAGCGTCACCGGCCCACGGTCGCCACGCTGGCCAAACGCAAACGTCGTCTCCATCCAGGTTGGGGCGCTCTCGGATTGTGGCGGCGGTCCCTTCGACTCGACGCGGACCTTGCCACCGAGATCGAGCCCCCAGAAGGCCGGGTCGGCGAGATGAATCGCCATGTCCCCCACCGCCCCGCAGCCGAAGTCCCACCAGCCGCGCCACTTGAAGGGGGCGTAGGCCGGATCGTAGGCGCGCTTGGCCGCCGGCCCGAGCCACAGATCCCAGGCGAGATTCGCCGGCACCGACTGGCCCCCCGGCGGCGCCTCGATCCCCTGCGGCCACCACTTCCCGGGTCGGTCGGTGATCACATGGACGTCGCTCACCTTCCCGATCGCCCCGCCGCGGAGCAGTTCCACGAGCCGGAGGTAGCCGGGGTGCTCGTGGTTCTGTGTCCCCATCTGGGTCGCCAGCCCCTTCTCGGCCGCGAGCTTCGCGACGAGCCGTGCTTCCTCGACGGTGTGGGTGAGGGGCTTTTCGCAGTAGACATGGAGTCCGCGGCGCAGGGCGCGGACGGTGGCCGGAGCGTGGTGGTGGTCGGGGGTGGAGATGACGACGGCGTCGAGCTTCGCATCGGCGAGCATCGCCCGGTAGTCGGAGAACCGGGCTGCCGCCGGGAATCGACCTGCCGCTGCCCCGAGGGTGCCCGAGTCGACGTCGCAGAGGGCGACGATGTTTTCCCCCGCCACCGCGTCGAGGTTCGAGCCACCGCGGCCGCCGACGCCGATCACGCCGATGTCGAGCCGGTCGTTGGCTCCCAGCACGCGCCGGTTGCCGGCCGAGATCGTCAACAGCGCTGGCCCGGCAGCGGCTGCTGCGCGGAGCATCGACCGCCGTGAGAGTCTGCTTCCCGCCATGCTTTTCCCCTGTGCTTCTGGTGGTCTCGTGTCCGGTCGTCTCTTGTCTGGTCGTCTCTTGTCTGGTCGTCTCTTGTCTGGTCGTCTCTTGTCTGGTCGTCTCTTGTCTGGTCGTCTCTTGTCTGGTCGTCACGGTCAGCCGCGGGGACGCTTCCCGACCGCATCAACGCTTCTCGATCCGGTAGACAGCCTTGTCGGTGCGGAGGAAGAGCGCGGGCCCGACGGCGATCGGCGTGGCCATGATCTCGCCGTCGAGTTGGTTCGTCGCCTCGACGTGGAATTCCTTCCCCGGAGTAAGGATGAACGTCTGCCCCTCCCGATTGCCGACCCAGATCCGCCCGTCCGCGTAAAGGGGCGACGAACAGAAATTGCCGCCGAGCCGTTCGCTGAAGCGGACGTCACCCGAATCGGCGTCGAGGCAGGTCGCCACCCCCTTGTCGCTGACCATCACGATCTCGTCGCCGACGAGGATCGGCGAGGGGATATTCGGCACACTCTTCTTCACGCGCCAGGCGATCTCGGGAAGGGCGTCGCCGATAGGAAGCTTCACGGCAAGGAGCTCCGGCTGCATGAAACTCGTGCTGATGAAGGCCATCCCATGGCCGACGATCGGACGCGGAACGATCGAGAACCCGAGCACGCCATAGGCCTGCTTCCAGAGCTCGCGGCCGTCGGTTGGATCGTAGGCGTAGAGCCAGTCGGCACCGGTCGAGAGGAGCACGGCGCGGCCGTCGACCTCGGTGACGATCGGCGATCCATACGCCTTCTTCAGCTGGGGCTCGGGATTCCGCTCCCCCGATCGCTCCGTCTTCCAGGCGACCTCTCCGGTGGCGGTGTCGAGGGCGACGATGTACTGCTGATCGCTCCCGTCGCAGTCGAAGATCAGCCGGTTTTCAAACAGCACCGGCGTGCCGCCGGCGCCGTTCTCATGCTTGATCGTCTGGAGTGAGTGCTTCCAGAGGATCGCTCCCGTGGCGGCATCGACGGCCGCCGTGCCGTTGGTACCGAAGTGGCAGTAGAGGCGCCCGCCGTCGAGGATCGGCGAGGGGGAGGCGTAAGAATTGAGCGAGTGGATCGGGTCGGGCTGCGACTGGCGGAAGAGCTCGATGTCATGGAGCACCTTCCCGCTCGTGGCATCGAGGCAGACCGCCCGCAGGCTCACCGGCCCCGACACCTGGAGCGACGAGGAGTTTTCCACGTTCGCCAGCCGTTGGGCCTTCTCGGTCTCCGAGAGGGGCGTTTCCACGGCCGTTGTGAGCCAGAGGCGGTCCCGTTCAAGCACCGGGCTCGACCAGCCCTTCCCCTCGACTGGTGTTTTCCAGGCGACGTTCTCGCTCTCGCTCCACGCTAGGGGGAGGTCCTTGGCTGCCGGGGCATGCCCCTGCCCGGCGGGCCCGCGCCACTGGCTCCAGGAGGGCAGCACCTCGGCCGCGGCACGTCCGCTCATCGACACCGCCGAAAGCAGTGCCACCGTCACGATCGAATGTCCGAGCCTCCGCATCGATTCCTCCGCGCCGTTGCTTGTTGTTGTCCCCGTATCGTCCGTTCAACGGGCCGGGGCTGCAAATGGAAGCGTCCCCTTCCCCCTCGGCACGAGGGCCGGCTGGGGGCCGGTGCGCTCGTAAACACGGACATAATCGACTTCCATCTCGGCCGGGAACGGCGTCGTGCCATCGGGATTGCCGAGAAACTTCCCGCCGACGGCGAGATTGATCAACACCTGAAACGGCTTGTCGAACGGCGCCGGCCAGGGATTGAGATCGGCCTCGGCTTGTGGCGTGACGCCCCCCTTCTCATCGGCCCGGCCCGTGCTCCACCAGGCGTTCATCGTGGCATACACCTTGCCGTCGACCTCCCAGTGCATCTCGCCGGGGTTCCATTCGAGGGCGTAGACGTGGAAGTCGGCGATCGAGCCCGAGTCGAAGAAGTGCTCGCCGACGGTGAACGTGTTGGCGGGCCAGCGGCCGCCGAAGTGGAGCGCGCCCTGGATCCGCTTCGGCTCCTGCCCCTTCGTCTCGAGGATGTCGATCTCCCCCGATGCCGCCCAGCCGCCATACTCGCTCCCCTCCGGCAACAGCCACAAGCTCGGCCAGATCCCCTGGCCGAGCGGGAGCTTGGCGCGGAACTCAAACCGGCCGTAGGTCTGGCTGAAGAGATTCGTGCCATCCTTCGCGCGGGTTCGGAGCCGGGCGGAGGTGTAGCCGAAGCCGTCGTGCGATTCTTTCCACGCCCGGATGTGGAGCGAGCCCCCCGTCACGAAGGCGTTGTCGGGATCGCGCGTGTAGTACTGAAGCTCGTCGTTGCCCCAGCCATGGATCCACTGCATCGCGTCGTAGTTGTAGTAGCCGTTGCCGACATCGAAGCCCCATTTGCTCGCGTCGATCGCCTCCCCGTCGAACTCGTCGTTCCAGGCGAGCTTCCAGCCGGCAGGCGCTTGCGTGATCGGTACCCGTTCGGTGGGCGACTCTTCGGCGGCTTCGAGCGGCAGGACGAGCAACGCCGCAGCGACGATCGAGGCCAGGCAGCGACCGGCCGCGAGCAGGGAGAAGGGGGCGGAGCGGGGCATGAGGGAGTTCCCGGTGGAGACGTGCCGGCGTCCGGCAGACTGGATCAGTCGATCGACGGAGCACCCTTCGGGAGAACGACGATCAGGAAGGTGGCGATCGGGCCGAGGACCAGCGAGAACAGCCACCACAGCAGCCCGCTGCGCTGCTTCGACTGAGCGAGCCCGGCATTGATCAGGGCGAGCGTGCCCATGCCGACGAAGAAGGTGCTTGCGTCCATCGGGGCGATCCTGTTCATGGCTGGGCCGTCCGGGCTTCGACGCTGCGGCGGTGGGCCGTCAGCCCTTCGGTATCGGCGATCCGGCCGATGTCGGCAGCAATCGCGGCCAGATCAGCCCGAGCGAGATGGATCACGCTCCCGCCACGGAGAAACTCGTTGGCCGAGAGCCCGGCGGCAAACCGGGCCGTGCCGCCGGTGGGGAGGACGTGCGATGGGCCGGCAGCGTAATCGCCGGCGGCCACCGGGCTGAAGGGGCCAAGGAAGGCGGCACCGGCGTGGCGGATCGAGGCGAGCGTTGCCTCGGGATCGGCCGTGTCGATCGAGAGGTGCTCGGCGGCGAGTTCGTCGGCGATTCGGGCCGACTCGGCATCGTCAGAAGTGACAACGATCCCACAGAAGCGTTCCAGGCTGTCGCGGGTGAGGTCGGATCGCTCGAGGACCGCGAGCCGGCGGACGAGCGCCTGGCCCACCTCGTCGGCGAGCCGGCGCGAGGCCGTCAACAGGATCGCCGAGCCGGGGGAGTGCTCCGCCTGGGCGAGCATGTCGGCAGCGATGAACTCGGGATGGCCCTGTTCGTCGGCCACGATCACGATCTCGCTCGGGCCGGCGATCGAGTCGATCGAGACGGTGCCGAAGACAAGCTGCTTGGCCAGCGCCACGAAGAGGTTGCCCGGGCCGACGATCTTGTCGACGCGGACGAGGCCGCCGCTCCCCTGCTCTGCCGGGAAGCCATGGGCCAACGCGGCCACGCCCTGCGCGCCACCGCAGCGGGCCACCTTCGTGACGCCGAGCTCGTGGCAGGTGGCGAGAACGTGGAGATTCTCCGAGCCGTACTTCGTCGGCGGAGCGACGACGACGATCTCGCCGACGCCCGCCACCTGCGCCGGCACGACGGTCATGAGGAGCGTCGAAGGATAGGCCGCCGCCCCCCCCGGCACGCAGACGCCGACCCGGTCGAGCGGGAGATAACGCTGCCGCAGTGAGCCGCCGCCGGCCAGCGGCACGCTCACGTCACGCGAGAGGATCGCCTTCTGGAATCGCTCCACATTGGCACGGATGCGGCGCACTGCGGCGAGAAACTCCCCGCCGACCTCGCGGTGCGCCGTGGCGAGGGCTTCCGGCGCGACAAACAGGCTGTCGCGGGGGATGGCGACACCATCGATCCGGCGTGTGTAGTCGAGAACGGCATCGAGCCCCTTGGCGGCGACGTCGGCACAGATCCGTTCCACAACCTGCTTCGGCGAGAGCGGCTCACCGAAGACGTCGATCGTCTTCTGCCGCCCGGCGGGGCTGATCACGTCCCCCTGGGAGACGAGCTTTCCGCGGAGCGTTTCGAGGCGGGCCCGCCCTTCGGGGAGCGTCAGATCGATCCGTGCACAGGGGGCGCTTGTCATGCGTGGCGGTGGGAATGGGGAGCGGCGAAGGGCAATCGCTCCAGAATACCCGACCACCCGCCCCGCCGCAGACGGCTGGATGTCAGGGGCGGGCGGCGACCATCACCGGCCCGGCATCGCGCCCGAGCCAGCGGTGGGCGATCCAATTGTCGGCCGGGGCATTCCGGCCGCTGTCGGGAGTGGCGAAGATCCGCGCGAGCAGCTTGCTGCTGCGGGCCACCAGCGGCTTGGGGGCAAGGCCCGCGGGAGGAGCGATCAGCGGCTTGTGCCCCCCGGCGGCGGCCCTGTTTTCGACGAGCCGAGGGTCGATCGCCGCCGCCCTGCCGACCGCTGTCGCGGCCGCTGACTCTTTTCCTGCCGCCGTCAGCGCGATCGCCTGACGGAGGAATGTGTCGGGCTGATCGGGGGCGATGTTCGCCGCCCGCCGGTAGGCGTCGATCGCCTTGGCGAGCTTGGCCGGTTCGTCGATCGCCCCCCGCAGGTGCCGGTCGCCGACGGCGACGAGCCGGGCCGCCCGGGCCCGGGCCGGCGCGTTGCTCGTGCGGATCGTGACCTCGACAGCCGAGTCGATCGCCGGGGCCCCGAGTTGCCCGCGCCCGACAGGCAACCTGTTGATCGGCGAAACGCTTGCAAACGGGATCGCCCAACCGCGGGCGGGGCCGCGGTTCCAACCCCATGCCGGACCACGGTTCCAGCCCTGCGCCGGGCCAGGGTTCCAGCCGCCATACCAAGCCCCGACGCCTCCGAAGCGCGCACCTCCCCATCCACCGCCGATCCAGCCGGGGCCACCCCAGCCACCGCCCCACACTGGGCCACCCCACGCCGGAGCACCCCAGACCGGGCCACAGCCTCCCCAGCCACCTAGTCCTCCCCAGCCACCTAGGGCCGGGACACCGAAGACCGTGGTGCCCGACCAGAAGCGCGTGCCACCGACCGCGAAGCCGGTGCCATAGGAGACATTGCCGATCACCGGCCAGCAGGGCACACCCCAGCCATAGCCGCCGCCCCACCCCAGGCCACCGTGTCCCCAACCCCCGGACCCACAGTGGCCGAAGCCTCCGGGGCCAAATCCAAAACCGGCGTGCCATCCGGCATGATGAAAGCCGTGATGGCCGTGGAACGCCCGGGCTTCCCGCGGCGCTGCGAGGATCCCCGCGGCCAAGACCACGATCCCGACCAGGAGGCGACGAGCGACAAAACGGTGCATGGGGAGCTCCGCTGCCAGGGTGATCGCAGCGACGAATGATCGCAGCGACGGAAACAGTCCGTTCATTCTACGGATCCCCCCTGCGGAAGCGAGGAATCGTCAGCGTTCCGCGCTGCTCCCCATGTCTGCCTGCCCCAGCAGCCGGCGCAGAGCCGTCATCGCCACCTCGCCGAACTGCCGCGGCGGCACGTGCCAGAGGGCGGGGTTCATCAATTCCACGCTCACGGCGCCTCGGTAGCCGATGTCGGCCAGCCGGGTGAGGAGGGGCTGCGGCGACGAGGAACCCTCGCCGGGGAGGATCCGCTCGGCGTCGCTGGCCATCTCGCGCGGAACATCGGCGACGTCGGAGAGTTGGACATGAAACAGGTTGGCGGCCGAGAGGAGGCCGAGATCGGCTTCCTTGCTCGGCCCCATCGTGAAGTGGTGCCAGTCGAGGCACAGGCCGAGGGCCGGATGCCCCACCTGGTCGACGAGCGCCACCGCTGACTGGAGATTGTTGGGGAAGCTTGCCCGGGCATCGAACTCCAGCGCCAGCTTCACTCCCGCCTCCCCCGCCAGGCCGGCGGCCGTGGCGAGGTTTGCCGCCATGGCGCCCAGGTCGGTCGTCGAGAGCGGCGCGAACGCATCGCCAGCGACGACGAGGACCGGGATGAAAAGCCCGTGGCAGAGCTCGAGCCGGTGCCGGAAGAGCGTCCAGTGGGCTTCGCCCGCCGCGCCGTCGGCGGTCAGCAGGCCCCCTTGATAGCTCGCAGCGACGACCTTGACCCCCGACGCAGCGATGAGATCCCGCAGAGATTCCGGGGAACCGGTCTCGAGGACGCGCTCGGCGTGGCCAAGCCACAGATCGACAGCGTCGCAGTGGCCGGCGGCGTAGTCGGCGAGGATCGTGGCCAGTTCGCAATTCAGCGAGCAAACGGTGCCGACGGCGGGGGTCGCTAAGGCCAGCGGCCCGGGATTGAAGGGTGCGGTCATCGCAGCCTGTCCCGGAGCATGTCGACGACCTCGGCCACCGCGACACGGTCCTGCGTGAGCGAGTCGCGGTCGCGGAGGGTGACGGTGCCGTCGGTGAGCGTCCGGCCGTCGATCGTCAGGCACCACGGCGTCCCCGCTTCGTCCTGCCGGGCATAGCGCCGGCCGACCGAGCCCTTTTCGTCGTAGTAGGCAGGCATGTGGGCCTTGAGCTTGCGATAAAGCTCGATCGCGATCTCCGGCATGCCGTCCTTCTTGACCAGCGGCAGCACCGCGACTTTGAGCGGCGCCAGACGCGGATGGAGCTTGAGAACGGTGCGGCTGCGCGGCTTGCCATCCTCGTCGGGCACCTCGTCCTCGTGGTAGGCGTCGCAGAGGAAGGCGAGCACAGCCCGATCGGCCCCGGCCGAGGGCTCGATCACATGCGGCACGAAGCGCTCGCGGGAGATCTCGTCGAAGTAGGAGAGATCCTTGCCGCTCCCCCGGTGACGGGGCTTGCCGTCGGGCCCCTGCTCGACGACGAGCTGGCCATCTTGGCGGACGAGCTTCCCCTCCATGTGGCTGCGGAGGTCGAAATCGCCGCGGTGGGCAATCCCTTCGAGCTCGCCGAACTCCCCCGGCGCGAGGAACGGAAAAGCATATTCGATGTCGGCGGTGCCGACAGAATAGTGGGAGAGCTCGTCGGCATGGTGCTCGCGGAGCTGGAGCTTCCCCTCGGTGAGCCCGAGGGACAGATACCACCGCCAGCGCCGGTCGCGCCAGTAGCGGTACCAGTCGGCCGATTCCGACGGCTTGCAGAAGAACTCGATCTCCATCTGCTCGAACTCGCGCGAGCGGAAGGTGAAGTTGCGCGGCGTGATCTCGTTGCGGAAGCTCTTGCCGATCTGGCCGATGCCGAAGGGGACTTTCACGCGCGAGGTGTCGACGACGTTCTTGAAGTTCATGAAGATCCCCTGGGCCGTCTCCGGCCGGAGGAAGGCCCGGTCGTCGTCGTCGCCGGCGAGGGCGCCGATCCGGGTCTCGAACATGAGGTTGAACTCACGCGGCGCAGTCAACGTGCCTGGCTCGCCCGCATCGGGGCCGAGGGCGTCGGCGAGGGTCACCGTCTGGGCGTGGACCGCCGTGGCGAGCGACTCGAGCTCCGAGAGCCACTCGATCTCCTCGACCTTGCTGGCGCGCACGCCAAACCCCTTCAAGGCCCGGGTCACGGTGTGCGGCAGGGCGTCGTCCCCCGATTGATCGGTGACGACAAACAGCTTCTTACCGCGGTGGGAGGCCCAGCGGCCGTGGAGGTGATCGAAGCGGTAACGCTTCTTCGACTCCCGGCAGTCGATCATCCAGTCGTGGAAGAGGTCGAAGTGGCCGGAGCACTTCCAGACCTGCGGATGCATGATGATCGTGCAATCGAGCCCGGCCATCTCGTAGGGCTGCGGGGCCCCGGCCGGCGTGGCGAGCTCGTCGTGGCCGGAGACCATGTCGTGCCACCAGGCATCCTTGAGATTGCGCTTCAGCGCCACGCCGAGGGGGCCGTAATCCCAAAACCCATTCAAGCCGCCGTAGATCTCGCTCGATTGGAAGATGAAACCGCGGCGCTTGGCAAGCGACACGATCTTGTCCATCCGCGACTGGTCGGTGGGCTTGTCCATGGAAATCCTGGCGGGTCGGGGCGGGGGGAAAGCGGGCCGGCAGTGTAGTGGCGAGGCCGGGAGGGGGTCCATGGCAGCCGGGGGGTGGCCAGCGATCGCCGGCGATCAGGGATCGACCTGAAACCAGCCGGTGCCGCGGTCGAGGCGGGGGACGACCGGGATCGTGTCGATCGCGGCCGCGTCGCCGATGTCGGCCCCCATACCGATGGCGAGGAGGTTCCTCCCGCCGCGGGAATCGGCCAGCGCCGCGGCGAGGGGGATCCGTGGGTCGGTCGCCCCCCGGATCGTCTCTCGGAAGCTCTCGCGGGCGGCGGCGGCGGCGGCGTCGAGCCGCGTCGCCCCGGCGGCGTCGAGGATCGCCCCGGCAGCGAGGATGTCCTCTTCGGTCACCGCGCCGTCGGTGCCGGCACAGACGAGGTGGATCGGTCGGGGAGCCCCGCTCCCGGTCAGTGCCAGTTCGATTCCCCGCGCCGCCACGGCGTGGCGATTGACGAGGGCTCCGACGAGGATCGCCTCCGCCAGCGGGCAGGCGGCGACGGCGGCAGTGCCGTTGGTCGTCGTGGTCACGATCCTCCGGCCGGCGACAACCTGGCGGCTGTAGTCCCGCGGGGCGTTGCCGAGATCGAAGCCGTCGATCCGCACTCCCCCCCGTTCACCTCCCAGGAGGCACTCGCCCACCCCCCGCCCCGCCGCCATGGCCGCGCTCCGGGCCGCGTCGGGGGAGAGCTCGGGGCGAACGCCGATCGCCCCGTTGGCCAAGGCGGTGATGATCGTCGTCGAGGCCCGGAGGACGTCGATAACGACGACGATCCCTCCCGCTGTAGCGGCTTCCGGCATACCATGAAAACAATCGTGACAGTGCCACTCGGTCTGGTCCATGGAGCCTCCTCGGTTTTCCATCAGCCGGATTGCCGGCCTCCACGCTTGTTCGGGCACCAGTCGCCACCGGACCCACGCATGACACCCGCTGCCACCATAGAGCCCAGCCCGCCTGCCGGCCAAGCCACCTCCCGCGGCGCGGATCGCTCGGGCGTCGACAAGAGTGGCGACAAGGTTCGTGGCATGTTCGCGGAGATTGCCCCGCGCTACGACCTCGTCAACCGGATCCTCTCTGGCGGCATCGACCTGTGGTGGCGGCATGTCACCGTCCGCCTCGCTCCCCCCCCTTTGGGTGGATCGATGCTCGATGTCTGTACCGGCACCGGCGACTTGGCGATCGCGTACGCCGACCGGGCGGCCGCCCCCGCGGCGGCCCAGGGGCTCGTGCCGAGGATTATTGCCAGCGACTTTTGCCGGCCGATGCTCGACCGTGGCCGCGACAAGGCCGCAACGCGACATCCGCAGATCGAGTGGATCGAGGCCGACGCCATGGCCCTCCCCTTCCCTGCCGCCGACTTCGATCTCGTCACCGTCGCTTTCGGTCTGCGGAACATTGCCGACACCCGGCGCGGGCTTGCCGAGATGGCGCGCGTCTGCCGCCCCGGTGGGACGCTTGCGATCCTCGAGTTTTCTCTCCCGGCCAACCGCATCGTCCGCTCTGGCTATCTGTGGTATTTCCGCAACGTCCTCCCCCGCCTCGGCAACGCCGTGGCCCGCAACGCCTCCGACGCCTACACCTACCTCAACCAGAGCGTCGAGGATTTTCCGTCGGGAGAGCGGCTCGCGGCGCTGGTGCGCTCGGTTGGCTTCACCGCCGTCGAACAACACCCGCTCACCTTCGGGATCGCTACGCTCACGCTCGCCACGCGCTGTGCGGGGCCGGTGACGTCCCCAGCCCCGAAGAACGGTTGACATGGCCTCCTCCCCCCAACTGCCGCTCGTCCTCGCGATCACCGGCGCCTCAGGCGCCCCCTACGCCGTGCGGCTCCTCGAGGTCCTCCTCGCCGCCGGTCGGGAGATCCATCTCTCCATCAGCACGGCCGGCCAGGCGGTGTTTCTCCAGGAGATCGGTCGGCCTCTCGACCTCGAGCGGCCCGATCCTGCCATCCTTCTCGGTGCGGCCTTCGAGCGGCTCCCGGCCGGGGCCCTCGATCGGCTCCATGTCTGGCACCACCGCGACCTGATGGCGCCGATCGCCAGTGGATCGTTTCTCACCGCAGCGATGGTGATCTGCCCCTGCAGCGGTGGAACGCTCGCGGCGGTGGCCCACTCGCAGGGGGGTAATCTCATTCACCGAGCGGCCGAGGTCCATCTCAAGGAGCGGCGGAAGCTCGTCGTCGTGCCGCGCGAGACGCCCCTCTCGCTGCCGCAGTTGCGAAACATGGCGGCGATTCACGAAGCGGGGGCGGTGGTCCTCCCGGCTTCACCGGGCTTCTACGCCGCTGCCGATTCGGTCGCCGATCTCGTCGACTTTGTCGTTGCCCGGATCTGCGATCAGATTGGCGTGCCCAACACGCTTGTCCGTCGGTGGGGGAGCGCGTGAGATGGCCGCCACGCTCCGCAGCTATCTGGAGCTCGTCCGCTTCAGCCACACGATCTTCGCCCTTCCCTTCGCCCTCATGGCGGCGATCCTCGCCTTCCAGGCGCCCGCTGGCGCGGCCACGTCACCGGCCGATTGGTGGCGGCGGGGGCTCGGTGTCGTCCTCTGCATGGTGACGGCGCGGACGGCGGCGATGGCCTTCAACCGGCTCGTCGATCGATCGTTTGACGCCGCCAATCCGCGGACAGCGACGCGGCACCTGCCGCGCGGCGATCTCGGGGTCGGCGAGGTGTTCGGCCTCGTCGTGGCATCGTGCGGGGCGTTCATCGCCGCCACGCTCCTCTTTCTCCCCAATTGGCTGCCGCTGGTTCTCTCGGTGCCGGTCCTCGCCTGGCTGCTGGGCTACAGCTATGCCAAACGGTTCACGATGCTCGCCCATGGGTGGCTCGGGGCGGCGCTGGGAATGGCGCCGGTGGCGGCGTGGATCGCGATCCGGGGTGAGGCGTTGCTTGCCAATCCCGCCGATGGTCTTCCGGCTCTCATCCTGGGGCTGGCCGTGACGACGTGGGTGGCGGGCTTCGACATCATCTATGCCTGCCAGGATGCCGTTTTCGACGCCAACCAAGGTCTCCACAGCATCCCGGCCCGGCTCGGCGTGCCGCGGGCCCTCACGCTCGCCGCGGGCCTCCATGTCGTCACGCTCGCGATCCTCGCGACGCTGCCGCTGGTCGTGCCGCAACTGGGGGCGTTTTATTGGGGAACGCTCGTGGCGATCGCCGCGCTCCTTGTCTGGGAGCATTCGCTCGTCCGCCCGGACGATCTCTCCCGCGTCAACCAGGCCTTCTTCACCGCCAATGCCGCCATCGGCCTGTTGCTGTTGGTGGCGATCGCCATTGATGGCGCGGTCTGACGAGTGTCGGCTTCAGGCGCCCTGCTCCGGCGCCGGCACCCAGGCGCCGTGGGCTGCGAGGCAGGCAGCGACGTCTTCTCGCCGCGCGCCGGCTACGAATCGCTCGAGCGCCTCGATCCCGATCGCGAACTGGCCCAGCGCCCGGGCCCGCTTCGTCGCCAGACTGCGGTCGCGGAGAGCCCCGAGGCTCGCCGGCTCGCGATAGTCTTTTCCATAGACGCGGCGAAGCCATTCCGCGCCGCGCACCTTGAGCGCCGGCTGAACCGGCCCGTCGAGCCCGCCGCTGGCGAGCGTGAGCGGCTTGACGACGATCCCCTCGGCGCCATTGGCCGTAAGCGCATGCCACCAGGCGATCGCCGCAGCGACCTCGGTGGGGCGGGTGAGATCGATGACCCGGTGCGAAGTGACGCCGAGGAGGACTCCGTCGGCCCAGGGAGCACAGAGGCGGCGGAGCGTGTCGAGGTGCCAGACATGTTCCCGGTCGAAGAACGTCCGCCCTTCGGCGGCGAGGAGATGGAACAAGACAAACCGCAGCGTCGAGCGATCGGTGCTGGCATCGGCCAGACCGACGAGCTCCCCGTCGAGACAGAGCCAGTCGGTGTCGAGGGAGGTCCACAGCCCGGCCGCATCGGCCGCCGTACGGATCGCCCGGACGAACGACGCTGCCTCGATCGCCGGGAGGCAGCGGTAGCCGGTGCGCGAATGGATCGCGCCAGCCGTGCCGTCGCCAACACCGAATCGCCGGGCCGCCGTGGCCACGTCGCGGCAGACCACCGCCACGCCCCTCAGGCCCGTCTGTTTCTGTTCGCAGATCACCTGCCGCAGCCCGGCCGCGGCGTAGTGGGCGAAGGCGCCGAGCGGATGCTCGAGGCCGTCGCCCTGCTGCGTTGGATCGCACGAAGACATCGTCGGTGGGAGATGGATCACCCACGGGTCGGGCGCGGGGTCCTCCGCGACTTTGCCTCCGCGGCGGGCCATTTCGGTGGCAGCGGACTGGCGGAGTGTGGCCAGCGCGTCGGCTGCCGTCGGGAGGGGGGGTGCGGGGCGGGCGACGGGGCGCGGTGAGAGCCGGCGCGGCGGCAGCGGCCCGCGCGCCGAGCGCTGCCAGGCCTCCAAGGCTGGCACCGACACGAGCTCGCGCTCGGGCCAGCGGAGGGCCGTGAGCCGGTCGCCGTAGACGCAGCCGGTGTCGATGCAGATCGTGTTGTTGAGCCATTCCACTTCGGCGACCGGCGTGTGCCCCTGGACGACGGCCGCGGCGCCGCGATAGCGACTCGCCCAGTCGTCGCGGACCGGCATCGCCCGGTGGTCGAAATCGCCGGTGTAGGCACCATGGATCGCCGCCTCGCGGGCGGCGCGTGCGTCGCTGCCGTGATGGATCTCCTCGAGGCCTGCGTGGGCGACGACGAGCCGGCCGTCATCGAGGACGAGATGCCCCGGGAGCCCGGCGAGGAACGTTGCCACCTCTTCCCGGACCGCGGCCGATTCGGCAGCGATTTGCCCGAGTGACCCTTCAAGCCCATGCCCCGGCTCCACCGGCTCTCCCTGGAGGGCCGCGGCGAGACGGATGTCGTGATTGCCGGCGACACACAGCCCCCGCCCCGCCTCGACCAGCCGCTTGACGCGGAGGACGACCGCCGGCGTGGCCGGCCCCCGGTCGACGAGATCCCCCACGAACAGGAGCCTTCGCCCCTCCGGATGCGGCCGGGCCGGGTCGATCGGGTGGCCGAGACGCTCCATGAGGGCGACCAATTCGGCGTCGCAGCCATGGACGTCGCCGATGATGTCAAACGCGGCCGGCATGGAGGGGGACGCCTTGGAGGGGAAAGGCGAGGAAAGGCGGCAGGACGGGGGACGTCCTAGAGGGGGCCGTCACCTTACCCCGGCAGGCTCCCGGCTGCCGAGCCGGGGCCGGCGGAGAGTGGCAGGCTGGTCCCGCGAACCCCGCTTTTCAGGCCCGATATCACTCTCGGCAAAGTGCGTGTTGCCGAACCGGGCCGAATGCGGTTAGCTGGCTACCATCGGTGACCAGCCCTGTCCGCAGCATCCGCCTCTTCGGAGAAGCCCACCATGATCCGTGCCGCCGTTCCTTCCCTCGATCGGGTGCGCGAGAAGGTCGAGGCGGGGCAGCGCCTCGACGCTGCCGAGGCGGAGATGCTGTGGGATGAGCGGGTCGATCTCCACGAACTCGGTGAGCTTGCCAACCTCGTCCGCGAGCGGAAAAACGGCAACGCCGGCTACTACAACATCAACACCCATCTCAATCCCACGAACGTCTGCGTCTACCGCTGCACGTTCTGCGCCTTCCGGGCCGATCTGCGCGACGCCCGCGGCTATGTGATGGAGGCGGAGCAGATCCTCGCCCGCGGCCAAGAAGCGGTCGACGCTGGCAGCACCGAGATGCACATCGTCGGCGGGCTCCACCATCAAAAAGACTACGACTGGTATCTCAACATCGTCCGTCTCCTCCACGACCACTATCCGTCGCTCCACCTCAAGGCCTGGACGCCAGTGGAGATCAACTGGTTTCAGCACCTCACGAAGCGCTCTCTGCGAGACATCCTCGTCGAGCTCAAAGACGCTGGCCTCGGGAGCCTCCCCGGCGGCGGGGCCGAGATCTTCCATCCGGAGGTCCGCGACAAGATCTGCGAGCACAAGGCCGACACGCGCGAATGGTTTGCCGTTCATCGCATGGCCCACGAACTCGGCCTGCGGAGCAACGCCACGATGCTCTACGGCCACATCGAAAATGCCTTCCATCGCACCGATCATCTTCTCCGGCTTCGCCAACTCCAGGACGAAACGGGGGGCTTCCAGACCTTCATTCCCCTCGCCTTCCACCCGGAAAACACCCGGCTCTCCCACCTCACCAAGCCGTCAGCGACGATGAGCCTGCGGACGATGGCTGTCTCCAGGCTCGTGCTCGACAACTTCGACCACATCAAGGCCTACTGGATCATGCTCGGGATCGGCACGGCGCAGGCCTCGCTCGCCTACGGCGCCGACGATCTCGACGGCACCGTCCGCCACGAACTGATCTATCACGATGCCGGCGCAACAACGCCGGAGATCCTCTCGGTGGAGCAGATCCAGAGGCTCATCCGTGAGGCGGGGCGCGAGCCTGTCGAGCGCGACACGCTCTACCATGCCGTCGAGCGTGATGCCTCCGGCTGGAAGACCGGTGCGAAACTCGCCACCGGGAGTCAGGCGTAGTTGACGGCCGCGGCGATGTTCTCGGCGAAGCTCCGGGCGGAGTCGACGGCGAGGTCATTGGCGCAGAAACCGTTGACGACCACGGCGGCCCCTCCTTCGCAGTCCATCGCCACGACTGTTACCATCACCCCGGCCTGCGTCTGCGTGCCGCCGAGGGTGACCTTTCCCGGGGCGACCGGGTCGAAGACGGTGAATCCGGCGTTGACCATCGCCTGCTGCGCCACCTGGAGGGCGAGGAGTGGGGCGATCGGCTTCTTGAATCCGTAGGCGAAGTAGTACATCCGCTGCTCCCTGGGGGGGAATGCCAAGGCACGCGTCGGCCCGGGCAATCCTGGCCGCGAAGTATAGCGGCCAGCCGGGGCCAGTCGTCGTCACGCTGCTCCGGTGGCTAGTTCATCAAGCGACACGCCGAGGGCCGTTGCGAGCCGGGCAGCGATCGACAGCGTCGGTTCGCGTTCATCCTGTTCGAGCTGCGAGAGATATCCCTGGGAGATGCCGGCCTCGGCTGCCAATCTGCAGGTGTATCGGGCGGCGCAGCGTCCGCCCGCGCCAGCAGACCGCACGCATCCGCACTCTCGTGAAGGTGTTCGGCAAACGCGCTCATGGCAGGGCACGCGGGCTTTGCAGAAGACCCTCTTGTGGTGTACGCTTGTATGTATGGTCACGCTTGCTGAAATTGAGGCCGCAGCTGTTTCGCTCTCGCCCGCCGAGAAGCAGGAACTGATGCTGTTTCTGGCTTCTCGGCTCCGGGCGGAGGGTGCGAAGTTACCCGAGCCCCGGGTCTTCTCGGCAGAAGAAATGGCGCGCTGGATCGCGGAAGATGAGGCCGATATGCGCCGTCTGCGGCAACCGTGAGGCTGTTTCTGGATTCAAGCGTCATGATTGCCGGCGCCGCATCGGCCGAAGGCGCATCCAGGTCCGTGTTCCTCCTGGCAGGAACGCGTGACTGGCGCTTGGTGACCACCCCCTATGCCGTCGCGGAAACAGTCCGTAATCTCGCGGCCTTCCCGGCATCTGTCACCACAGCTTGGCTGAGGCTCCGGAGTCAACTCGTTACTGTCGATGACGTTTTGACGATCGACAAGCCCGCCGTATTTCCGGTGGAGAAGGATAGACCTCTTCTCTTCAGCGCCTTGGCATCGGCTGATGTTCTTCTGACACTCGATCGCGCCGACTTCAGCCGCCTTCTTGGCGACCGATTCTATGGTCTTGCAATCATGACCCCCGGCATGTGGCTCTTGCGGGAACGAGAGGCCGGACGCTTGGAGCGAGCGTGACGCGGGGTCAGCGGGCTGATCAAGGCGCCCAGGGCTTCCCCGCAGGGGGCGCCAGCCGCTGCCAGGTGGAGGCAGCCAGATCTTCGATCTCTTGCTGCGGGCTCTTCATGGCCAGAACGAGACTATCGAGCGTGTGCTGCGGTCGCTCGAAGCGCGGATCGAGACGGGCGGCGTTTTCTAGCGCCGAGCGGGCCTGCGCCACGAGCCCCAGGCCGTGAAGGGCGACGCCGAGCAGTTCGTGGACGAGCGCCCGCTGCGGATCGAGCCTGATCGAGGCTACTGCGAGGTCATGGCCCCGCTGCCAGTTGCCTCTGGCGACATGACAGCGGGCGAGGCGATAGAGGATCCAGGCATCGTGCGGTGCCTCGGCGGCAAGCGTTTCAAACATCCCCTCCGCCGCCGGCCAGTCACGGAGGTAGATGAGCACGTT
>CALQRA010000070.1 GCA_943332855.1 Candidatus Kuenenia stuttgartensis | reverse complement strand
TGAGCCCCAATCGAAACGCCTCCAGCGGTCCGTTGGCGAGATGCTCATGGGCGCTCGAGATGCTCTCCAGGCCGCGCTTCGATTCCTCGACGGCCGGAACGACGACATACCCTTGCCGCCCCTCGCGGAGCTTGCGGCGGAAAAACTCCCACCACGAGTCGGCCTGTTCCGGGCCGACCCGGTACGTGGCCACCGGCTGCCGCCCCGGCGGCTGCTCGTCGATCGTCGAGACGTCGAGATCGCCGTAGACGGCATGGGCGACGGTGCGCGGGATCGGCGTTGCCGTCATCAAAAGCGTGTGCGGATCGGTGTGCCCCTGCTGGAGGAGGCCGCGCTGGACGACGCCGAAGCGGTGCTGTTCGTCGATGACCACAAGCGCCAGATTGCGAAACCTGGCCTCGCTACAGACAAGCGCCTGCGTGCCGACGACGATCTGCGCTTCCCCCGAACCGATCCGCTCGAGGGCTGCCGCGCGGCGCTTCGCCGTCTGGCCCCCCAGCAGGAGCTCGACGCGGACGCCACTGGCACGGACTCGTCCCTCCTGATCGCCAAGGAGGCGCTCGAGCGTGGCAAGGTGCTGGCGGGCCAAGAGCTCCGTCGGGGCCATCAGCGCTGCCTGATAGCCGGTCGCCCGGCCATCGGGCCCCGCCGGGGCACCGGGGATCCGGGCGGCGACCGCGGCGAGGATGCAATAGAGCGCCACGGCCGTCTTGCCGCTGCCAACATCCCCCTGGAGGAGCCGGTTCATCGGCTCGGGGCGGGCCATGTCGGCGGTAATCTCGGCGCAGACACGTGACTGGGCCGCGGTGAAGTCGTAGGGGAAGCGGGCCCGGATCCGGCCGTCGATGCGGGCATCAACGGGGATCGACGGGGCGGCGCGGCGCTGCTGCTGCCGGCCGCGGTGTAGGCGCAGCGCCAGCTGGAGCATGAAAAGCTCCTCGTAGACAAAGCGCCGCCGGGCCGTGTCGATCATCTCCTTGCTCGACGGGCAATGGATCTCGCGGAGGGCCGTGTCGATCGGCAGGAGCCCCTTGGCGGCGAGGAGATCGGCCGGCAGGGCTTCCGGGGGGAGATCAGCGGCATGGTCGAGCGCCGCGAGGACCGCCACGCGGACATGTGACTGGAGCACCCCTTCGGCGAGCGGA
The DNA here is from genome assembly GCA_943332855.1 of Candidatus Kuenenia stuttgartensis. Lineage (GTDB taxonomy): Bacteria > Planctomycetota > Planctomycetia > Pirellulales > UBA1268 > QWOP01. The sequence continues at coordinate 19,879 of CALQRA010000070.1, read as the reverse complement.
TAGACGGCGAGCCATTCCGAGGCGTCGGCCCGCTCCCCCGCCTGAAGCCAGCGGACTTCCGGATGGGGAAACTCCCACGGCCCGGTTGCCCGCTTCGGCGGCCCGGCGATGACGACGCGTTGGCCGACGGCGAATCGCTTCGCCATGAAGGGCATGTTGAACCACACCGCGCGGATGATGCCGTCGGGGCAGGCGAGGCGGATGACGAGCATCTGCCGACCGGAGCCGGTTGTTCGCGACGTCGCCTCGATGACCTCACCCACGAGCGAGGCATGCTCGCCGGCGACGAGCGCCTTGACGGCATGGGCCCCGGAGAAGTCGCGGTAGTCGCGGGGGAAATGCATGAGCGCGTCGGCTGCCGTGACCAGGCCGAGCTTCCGCAGCTTGTCGGCCCGCAGTGTGCCGACGCCCGGGAGCCGCTCGAGCGGCGTCGCGAGGCTGCGCGGCCTCCCTGCCGGCGGCGAAGGGCGCGCCATGCCGGCTGTCGCCGACGGCGGCGGGGCGGCGGGGGAGGGATCGGCGGCGGGGTTGTCGGGGGTGGGCATGAGGGGAGTTTATCGGCTCCTCTGCCGGGCGCGTGGGCGCCTGCCCGCACCCTCCGGCGTCAGCCCTTTTTCAGCAGCGGCTGGTAGGCCGCCACGGCCATCTTGTCGCACGCCTCGTTTTCCGCATGGCCGGCATGGCCGGCGACGTGGGTGAAGCGAATGGAGTGCTCGGTGACGAGCCGGTCGAGCTCGCGCCACAGGTCTTCGTTCTTGATCGGCACGAGTTTGCCGCCATCCTTCCGCTTCCAGCCCTGCAGCTTCCACTTTGGGAGCCAGTCAGAAATCCCGGTGCCGACGTAGACGCTGTCGGTGACGAGCTCGACGCGCGTCGGCCGCTTGAGCTTGGAAAGGCCGCGGACGGCGGCGGTCAGCTCCATTCGGTTGTTCGTCGACACTGGCTCATTGCCGGAGTCGCGCGACTCCTTCCCGCTGCCGGGATGACGGAGGATGTAGGCCCAGCCGCCGGGGCCGGGATTGCCGCTGCAGGCGCCGTCCGTGAACAACACCACCTCGACCGCATCGTCTGCCATCACCGCCTCCTCACGCTCCATCGAACCAAAAGTCAGTCTAGCGGCGATTTCTGGGCTGTCAGTCGGCCAGCGCCAGCGTCGCCCCCACGGAGGGCTTGGCCGGCTGGAGCCGGGCCGGGAGGCGGATCGTGAACCGGCTCCCGCGCCCCAGCTGGCTCTCGAGCGCGACGTCGCCCCCCAGAAGCCGGCAGAGCTCGCGGACGATCGACAGGCCCAGGCCGGTGCCGGAGATCTCGCGCGTCATCGCGTCGTCCCCCTTTTGGAACACCTTCCCCTGGCGGAACTTCTCGAAGATCGCCTGCTGCTCCTCGGCGGCGATGCCGACGCCGCTGTCGACGACGTCCATGACGATCTCCGGGTGGGCCGGATCGGTGGTGTCGTCGAGATGGGCACGGATCTCGACCCGCCCGCCACCGGGGGTGAACTTGACGGCGTTGGAGAGGAGGTTGGCGAGGATCTGCTGGACCTTGGCCTGATCCTGCTCGACCGCCTCGAGGCCCGGGCCGATCTCGAAGGTGACGTCGATCGCCTTCTTCTCGGCCATCGGCCGGGCCATGTCGCACTGCGCCGAGACGACCGACTCGACATCGAACATCACCGGGCGGATCTCCGTCTTCCCGGCCTCGATCTTCGCCAGGTCGAGGATGTCGTTGATCATGTCGAGGAGCATCCGCCCCGAGGTGCGGATGTTCTGGACGTAGCGGCGTTGCTTGTCGTCGAGCGACTGGATCGACCCGAGCACATCCGAGAAGCCGATGATGCTGTTGAGCGGCGTGCGCAGCTCGTGGCTCATCGTCGCCAGGAAGTCGCTCTTCATCCGGTTCATCTCGTAGAGGTGGAGATTGGCGCGGGCGAGCTCGTCAACCTTGCCGTCGAGGCTCTCGTTGACCTTCTGGAGCTCCTCCTGGGTGTCGACGAGGCCCCGCAGCATGCGGTTGAAGGCGACGCCGAGCTCTTCGAACTCGTCGGCGGTGTGGATCTCGGCCCGGGCCTGGACGTTGCCGCGGCGGACCTCGTCGCTGACATCGCGGAGATGCTCGAGTGGCTTGACGATCACGTACCGGACGATGAGGTAGGCGGCGAGCATGGCGAGGAACACCGTCATGATCGCCGTTGCCAGGAGGATCGCCCGGTTCCAGTTGATCGCCTTCTTCGTCAAGCCGTCGGGCATGACGACACGGACGACCGCCATCAGGTCACCGGCGGCGACGCCGACCGGCGGCACTCCCTCGGTCGGCACGCCGGGAGCGGGGCGCACGTCATGGCAACGGAGGCACGACTCCTTCGCCCGCACCGTCTGGTAGTAGTAATACTTTCCCTGGTCAGGCAGGCGGAACTCCCGGTATTCGCCGGCCGTGGCGGCGGCGACATCTCCCGTAGGCGGATGATCATCGAAGTAATCGAGGACCGCCTCGTCGAGCCGCGAATAGCCCTCTGCGTGGCGCTCCTCGGGCCCGGCCCGCGGATCGAGCACCTGCCACTGGTAGGGCTCGCTCTGGAACTCGCGCCCCACCGATTCGATCATCCCGGAGAACTGGGGATTGGTTTCCCAGGTGTTCCAGTGCGACTGAACCATGATCGCGTCGACGAGATGGCGCCCGGTGCTCCGGGTCGTCGCATAGACGAGTTGCTCGGTGAGGCTGCCATACCACCAGAAGCTGCCCGTGATCAGCACGAGGAGGCAGAAGCCGAACAGAAAGCGGCACTTCCGCTCGAGGCTCGTCTCTCCCAGGATGTCGGTGAAAGAACGGTAGGACATGGCAGGCGAGGTCTCCGCCTGAATCGTACCCCGCCGGCCGGCCGTGGATAAAGCTCCCGCCGCCGGATGCGGCGGATGTCTCGAGTGGAAAAAGGTCAGGGATGACTTTTTCCACGGGCTATCAGCGCGGAAGCGACGTTGATGGCAACTACAGCATCTCCACCGGATCGACGTCGATGATCCAGGCGACGTCGTCGGGGGTGCGAAGCCCCGCGGTGGCCTGGAGGACGAGGGCGCGGAGCCTTTCGCCGTCGGGGCCGTGGACCTGGAGGTGCCAGCGGAAGCGGTCGCGGAGGCGGGCGATCGGGGCCGGCGCCGGCCCGAGGACGCGCATCCCCTCCCCGCCCGCCGCGACGGCGGCGCGGAGCCGGTCAGTGAGGGTGCCGGCCCAGGCCGCCGCCGCCTCTTCACGGTGGCTGCGGACGACGAACCGGACCACGCTGCCGTAGGGGGGATAGAGAAGGGCCTCGCGGATCGGCAGCTCGTGGCGGACGAAGGCCTCGTAATCGTGGCGCCCTGCGGAGCGGATCGCCGGGTGTTCGGGGGTCGATGTCTGGACGACGACCCGCCCTCCGAGCGCCCCCCGCCCGGAGCGGCCGGCGACCTGGGTGACGAGCTGGCAGGTTCGCTCGGCGGCGCGGAAGTCGGCGAGGTGCAGGGCCGCATCGGCGTTGACGACTCCGACGAGCATGACGTCGGGGAAGTCGAGCCCCTTGGCGATCATCTGGGTGCCGACGAGGATGTCGAGCTCGCGGGCGCGGAAGGCGTCGAGGGTCCGCTCGTGGCTGCCGCGGGTGCGCATCGTGTCGGTGTCCATCCGCGCGACGCGGACGCCGGGGAAGAGTGTCCGCACCTGCTCTTCGAGCTTCTGGGTGCCGGTGCCGCGCTGGGAGAGCTGCGGGGCCCTGCATTCGGGGCAGTCAGCGGGGAGGCGGGTGATCAGTCCGCAGCCGTGGCAGATCCCCCGGTTGCCCGGCTGGTGGAGCGTGAGGGCGAGGTCGCACTGGTTGCAGCGGGCGCTGTGGCCACAGGCCCGGCACTGGACATGGGTGGCGAAGCCGCGCCGGTTCAGCAGGAGCATCACTTGCCCCCCCGAGGCGAGCGCCCACTTGATCCCCGCGACGAGCCGGGGGCTCAAGGCCCCGCGCGCCCGGCTTTGCGCATCACGCAGATCGACGGTGATCACCGCCGGAAGCTGGGAGCCACCGACGCGGTCTGGGAGCCGGCACATCCGCCACGAGCCGTCGAGACAGCGGGCGAAGGTTTCGAGCGACGGCGTCGCGGAGCCGAGGACGAGCGGGATCCCGGCCGAGCGGGCGATCCATTCGGCGACGTCGCGGGCATGGTAACGGGGGGCGGTGGCCTGTTTGAACGACGTCTCGTGTTCCTCGTCGATGACGATCAGGCCGAGCCGGGGCGTGGGGGCGAAAACAGCACTGCGGGCGCCGACGACGACGCCGACCCGTCCCGAGGCGATCTCGCGCCACTCTGCATGCCGCTCGACGGCGGTGAGATGGCTGTGGAGGACCGCCACGGTGCCGAAGCGGCTCCGGAAGCGGTCGCAGGTCTGGGGGGTGAGGCTGATTTCGGGGACGAGGATGATCGCCTGTCGCCCCTGGGCGAGGGTCTCCTCGACCGCCCGGAGATAGACCTCCGTCTTCCCGCTCCCCGTCACCCCGAAGAGAAGAATGGTCTCGTGGCGGCGCTCCCGCAGCGGCGCGAGAATCGCGTCGAGCGCGCCCTGCTGGGCGGGGGAGAGCTCACTGGGGCGATGATGCGGGAGGGGCGCACGCGCCGCGGCCCGCCCCGGCTCGCGCTGCCGTGTCCCGGCGTCGATGAGGAGACCGGTTTCGACGAGCCGGCTGATCACCGAGCGGCCACACTCCGCCACACGGGCGAGCTCAGCTGCGGTCGTGGGGGTGGCGGCGGCAGCGAGGACGCGCGCCTGGGGGGCCGTGGGGCGGCGGGCGGGGGCCGTGCCGGAGGCGACAAGGAGGGCCTCTTGGCGGGTGCCACGGGCGAGGCGGACGCCGGAGGGGAGGACCGCCTCGAGCACCTCCCCCCAGCGGGCCAACCACCGCTCGGCCATCCACTTGGTCAGCTCGAGCATCCGTGGCGAGAGGAGCGGGGCGGGGTCTTCGACGCCAATCACCTCCTTGAGCGGTGCCAACGGCAGTTCGCCGCTGCGGATCGCCACGCAGTAGGCGATCTGCTCGCGGTTGGCCCGCCCGAGGGGCACCGTCACGCGCCGGCCCGGCTCCACGGTGCCGACGAGGCGCTCGGGGACGAGGTAGTCCAGCGGCTTGTCGACCCCGTCGGGGAGGACGACGGTCGCCACCGTTCCCTGCCGAACGTCGTCCTCCTCCCACTCGGGCCGGTGCTCGAAGAGATCGCGCTGGCCCGTATGATGATCTCCCATGCAAGGATTAGACCGCCGGCAGCCGGCGCGGCCAACCGGTTGGCCTGCCGGCGGCTCAGAGGGAACTCGAAGCGATGCGTGTGGGGATCTACGGCGGCAGTTTCGATCCGGTCCACATCGGCCATCTCCTCGTCGCCGAGAGTTGTCGGGAGCAGGCCCGGCTCGACCGTGTCCTCTTCGTCCCCGCCGCCACGCCGCCGCACAAGCAAGGGCGCCAACTCGCCCCGGGGGTGGATCGGCTGGCGATGCTGATCCTCGCCACTGGCGGTCATCCCGCCTTTGGGGTCCTCGGCGCCGAGCTCGATCGCCGTGGCGTGAGCTGGACGGTCGACACACTCGAGACCCTCGCCGCGGAGAGTCCCACCGACAGCCTCCATCTGATCCTCGGGCCCGACGCTCTGGCCGGGCTCCCCGGCTGGCGCGATCCCGCCAGGATTCTCGAGCTCGCCACCCCGCTTGCGGTGGAACGAGAGGGGGTCGACGACATCTGTGCGCTGGTCGCGGGCCAGCCGTTGCTCGATCTGCTCGGGCCTGTGAGGGCCCAGACGTTGGCCGATGAGCGGGTGATCTGCCCGGCGGTGGGGATCCGCTCGACCCAGATCCGCGCGGCGATCCGCGTCGGCCACAGCATCCGCTACCAAACTCCGGCAGCCGTCGACCGCTACATCGCCACCCACGGGCTCTACCGGTCGCCGGAATGACCCCTGTCAGCGCCCGGATCGGTGCCTGCGGAGGCGGGATTCGAGGAGGTGGCTGACCGGTTGGTCGCCCACGTCAGCGTCGGCAGTGAGAACATCGAGGAGGGTGTCGAGCCGCTGGCTGGAAGGATGCGCGGCATTGAGGAGGATCTGACGCTGGCCGCCGACGGCGCAGGCGCCTCCCGGCACTTCGCCGAGCGGTTCCTCACGGACGCGGTAACCGAGATCGCGGGCCAGTTGCATCGCCTCCTCGAGGAGGCCGAGCGTGTCGGACACCGGTTCAGCGCCCCCGTCCACCGCCGGGACCGCCCCAGCCACCATTGCCGATGCCGAGTTGCTGGCGGCGCTGATCCATGGCATTACGAAACTCGGTGAATTGGGCCCGCTGCGAAGGGCTCGTGCTGTCGAGCATCTGCTTCCGCCAAGCCTCCGGATTGCCGCCACCAGGGCCGCCCCCCGGGCCTCCCCCGCCAGGACCACCACCGCCACCGCCACCAGGACCGCCACCGCCACCGGGGCCACGTCCACCGCCACCACCAGCACCACCGCCGCCACCCGGGCCGCCACCACCGCCACCACCCGGCCCACCGCCGAAACCACCGGCTGCGGCGAAGGCCTTTTGCATCATCTGTTCACGCTTGATCTGCCGGTCGAGCTCCGCTTCCCGTTGTGCCGGTGGGGTCGCGAAGAAGGATTTCATGTTGGCCTGCATGGCGGCCTGGAAGCCGCGCCCCATCCCCCCGCCGCGAAACGCCTGGCCACGGAGATCCTCTGGCAGGGCCTGGATCTTCTCGCGGATCTGCCCCATCGACTGGGCAAATGCCTTGGCCTCGTCTTCGTTCTGCGGGCCGCCGGTCGCCATCTGCTTCGACATTTCGTCCGACATCTTCCGGATCTCCACGATCCGGGCGTCGGTGCGGCGGCCGAAGAGCCCCGTCGCCCAGGCCCCCAGGAGGCCGAAGACGAGCAGGGCCACAATCACGCCGATCCACCGGCCGGCCGATCCCTTGGCCTTCTTCTCCTCGGGGGGCACGTAACCCCGCGACTTACCGCGGGCGGGGTAGGAACTGGCCATGAAAACGCTCCTCAAAAGCGGCGTGCTGGGGTGGGGAATCGGCGGAGGAAGGGGGATCACATGTTCTCGACGTGGCCATCGAGATAGAGAAAACAACGGGCCCCTTCCTGGGGAGGCGGCCGATTCGGATCGGGGTCGTTGTATTCGTTCTCGTCGGTAAACAACGCACCGAGACCGCCGCCGTGGAAAGCCTCAAACTCATACGCCACCCACAGCTTCGACGTGGCCCCGGCAGCGCCCGACCGGCTCACGAGCGCTTCTTCGCGCGTCTTGTTGGCAAGACGCCGTGCCGGGAACTCGTAACTCAAGCCCTCGTAGGGGAGCGTCTTGTATTCGTCAGGGGCGTCGTTGGGGATCGAGCGGCCGATCGCCGCAAGATTCTGCTTGAGCTTCTCCATCGCCTGCGTGTTCTTTTGGAAGTAGTAGACGTCGGACGGGCACTTGAAGATGTTGCGGTTGTCCTCGGAATAGGGGCCGAGGACCTTCGCCAGGCTCGGTTTGATCGGCCTGGTCGGCGTGAAAAAAATCAGCTCCTCGCTGGGGAGGATGGCGGCGTCGGGGAACTTGCCACGCGATTTGCGGTCGAGATACATCGTCATCGCGATCCCGACCTGCTTGAGATTCGACTTGCACTCGGTCCGTCTGGCCGCCTCGCGGGCCGACTGGACGGCCGGGAGCAGCAGGCCGACGAGCATGCCGATGATGGCGATGACCACCAGCAGTTCCACGAGCGTGAAGCCGCTCCGCACGGCAGGAGCGCCAGCCCCGGTGGGGCGATGGGCTGATGCCCGGCTCGACAGCGGGAAAGTCATCTGCGAATCCTCTGGTTTGAGTCTTTCAACGAGGTGGCGTGGATGGCTGATTGCCGTCCATTCCCACGCTTACCTGTCGGGATCCCTGTCCCACGATCGAACGCCGCGGCACGTGGACACTTGTTGTGACGACGATCGGTATCGTACCCACCCATGGGAAACCGGGCCATGCGACGAAGATGAAACGGTCGAACCGGACAAAAGGTGCGGCGTGGATCTGGTGCGGGCCTCAACCGCCCAGGCGACGATAGCAACCGAGTGCCCGTGATTTGTCGCATTTGCTTTCCCTGAAAAGACTTGCGTCTGGCGGTCAGGGGTTTTCGGGGAGCGGGGGGAAGTCGTCCTGCCGGGGAACGGCGGCGGCTTCGGTGATCTGGGTGGGTTGAGGTGGTTTGCGGTTGGTGGCTTTGTCGCAGCGCGGTGGAAGGGTAAAGGAGTCTGACATGGTGATCGGAAACGGAGAGGGGGAGTCGTCCGCCGGGCGCCCTGTCGGGGCCTTTCCCCGATCGACGGCGCGCCGCGTCCCCCGCAGGCTTCCCCCCCCTCCCGGAACGCTGAGCGTCAGCGCGGCTCCGGCTCCGCTGCCGGACACGCCCGCCGCCGGTGAGGGGGCACTCCGCCGGCAACTCGAGACGCAGGCCAGGCGGCATGAGGCGGAACTCGCGCTGCTGCGGCGCGAGGTGCTCGAGGCCCGCAAGGCCGCGACGCTCGGCGAGCTCCTCGGCACCACGACCCATGAGTTCAACAACGCCCTGACGACGATCCTCAACTACGCCAAACTCGGGCTCCGTCACCGGGATGCCCCGACGCGCGACAAGGCCCTCGAGCGGATCCTTTCGGCCGGCACGCGGGCGGCGAAGATCACCGCGAGCATCCTCGGGATGGCACGGCGCGGGACGACGCGAATGGAGCCGTTGCAACTCGAGACGCTCATCGAGGAGTCGCTGGTGCTCCTCGAGCGGGAGATGTCGAAATACCGGGTGCAGGTGGAGCGGGAGTACTCCCCCGTGCCCCAGGTGTCGGCCAATCCCGGCCAGGTGCAGCAGGTGCTGCTGAATCTCCTCGTCAATGCCCGTCAGGCAATGCCGCAGGGGGGCCGGCTCATCATCCGCCTCTCCCGGGATCCGGCGGTGGGATTCGTCGATCTCATGGTGCGGGACACCGGCTGTGGCATGGCGCCCGAGGTCATGCGGCGGATGTTTGAGCCCCATTTCTCCACGAAGAGCGGGCCCGACGAGACCGGCAAGGGGGGGAGCGGGCTCGGGCTCTCCGCCTGCCGCGAGATCGTCGAGGCCCACCAGGGACGGATCCGTGTGGAGAGCGCCCTCGGCAAGGGCACGGCAATCACGATCCGCCTCCCGCTCGCCACCGCGCAGAAGCGTGCCGACGGCTGATCGACATCGCGGTCCGCAGCTGAGGGCCGGTCGTTCTCCCGGGGCGTGGAGACGGCGGCGCTGTTGATACCGCGCTGCGAATCGTGGCGGCGGGGCGCGGGGTGTCTACAATCGGCGGAGTCACCAGGAGACCCGTCGATGACCAATGCCCCCGCTCCGGCCCCCGCTCCAGCCCCCTCCCCCTCCCCTGCCCCGGTCGATCCCCGCTCGCTGCCGCGGACCCTCGCCGATCTGCGTGCCTCCGGTTGGCGGAGTCGAACGGTGAAGGAGGAAGTGCGGGAGAACTTTCTCCGGGCCCTCGCCGACGGCCGGGAACTCTTCCCCGGCATCGTCGGCTATGACGACACCGTCATCCCCGAGATCGACATCGCCCTCATCGCCGGTCATGACATGCTCTTTCTGGGTGAGAAGGGGCAGGCGAAGAGCCGGGTGATGCGGCTTCTCGGCCGGTTTCTTGACGAGTGGATCCCCTACCTCGACGATCCCGCCATCCCCCTCCACGACGATCCCCTCAAACCCATCACGTCGGCCGGGAGGGCGCTGGTTGCCGGCCGCCCGGAGCATGACGTGCCGATCAGCTGGTGGCACCGCTCGGAACGCTACGCCGAGCGGCTTGCCCCCGGCACGAAGTTCGCCGACATCATCGGCGAGATCGATCCGTCGAAGCTCGCCGGAGGAACGAGCATGGCCTCCGAGGAGGCCCTCCACCTCGGCCTCATCCCCCGGATGCACCGCGGCATCTTCGCCATGAACGAGTTGCCGGAGCTCGACGAACTGGTCCAGGTGGGGATGTTCAACATCCTCGAGGAACGCGATGTCCAGATCCGTGGCTATCCGGTCAAGTTCGACATCGACGTGATGCTCCTCTTCTCCGCCAATCCCTCCACCTACAACCGCTCCGGCAAGGTGATCCCCCAACTCAAGGACCGGATCGGCGCGGTGATCCACACCCACTACCCGCGCGAGCGCTCCCTCGGCATCCAGATGCTCGAGCAGGAGGCGGGGATCGACGGCGGCGACGCCTGGGCGGTGCTCGTGCCCCCGTTCATGAAGGAGATCATCGAGCAGATCACGATCTGTGCCCGGGCCTCGAAGCACATCGACCAGCAATCGGGCGTCAGCGCCCGCTTCTCGATCGCCAACTACCGGACGATGGTCGCCAGCGCCCGCCACCGGGCCGTGCGGCTCGGCGAGACGCCGGCAGTCCCCAGAATCAGCGATCTCGGCCACCTCTACGCCTCGAGCCTCGGCAAGATCGAGCTCGACCTGATGGGGAGCCATCAGCTTTCCGAGCGACAGGTCCTCGACGGAATCATCGCTGACGCGATCGCAACGGTCTTCAACGAGTATGTCGACAGGCACTCGCTCGACGGCATCGCCAGGGTGTTTGCCGAGGGAATGAAGATCGAGGTCGGTGACGCCGTGCCGTCGGCCGACTATGCGACGATCGTGGCCGACGTCCCCGAGCTGTGGGAGAAGGCCTTCGAGGTGAACGCTGCCAGGGATCCGGCGGTGCGGGCCTCGTGCATCGAGTTCATCCTCGCCGGCCTGTATGCCACCGAGCGGATCTCCCGGATCCAATCGCACGGCCACACCGTCTACGACACCCGCGGTTACCGCTGACAGGACGTCCCATGCCCACACGCCACGATCTCGGCGGCATCGTCCACTCCTACCAAGCGTACGACCCGGCCCGAATCCCGTCGCCGCGGCCGCCGCAGATCGACCTCGTCAGCCCCGCCATGGAGCACCTCCTCGAATACGGGGAGCTCGACGAACTGACTCCCGAGCAACTCGCCAGTGCCGTCCTCCTCGACCCAGAGCAGATCCGCGGCCTCGGGCCGTCGATCGAGTCGCTCAAAAGGATGCTCGAGGCAAGAAAAAGAAAGATCCTCGAGCGCTGGGATGCCACCGGCGCTCGGAAGCGCGCCCGGACGGCCTTTCGCGAAGCGGCGGCGAAGATCAAGCCGCCAGCCAACCACAAGGAGATCTTCCACCGCGCCGTCCGCGACGAGCAACTGCGGCTCCTCGAAAGACTGTGGTACGCCCAGGACGACGATCAGAGCCGGTTCGGCGCTGATCTCGTGGGCCTCGTCGACCGCCTCGGGGCCGTCTACCAGATCGATGAATTGGCGACAAAATGGGCGTTTACCGGGCGCGAAAAGCTCGGGGTCGAGGAGGCCCTCGAAGTCAAGGAGGAGCTCGAGGAGATCGACCGGCTCCTCGCCCAACTCGCCGACGCGCAGAAGAACGCTCGCGTCGGGCTTATCGATCTCGAGGCCCTCGGCCGTTACGCCGCCGAGGGGGAGCTCGACGACCTCGCCCGACTCAAGGCCCAGGTCGAGGAGATGGTGCAGCGGATGGCCGCCGAGCAGGGGCTCGACAAGGGGAAGAAGGGTTACTCCCTCTCCCCCAAGGCGATGCGTCTCTTCCAAGGGAAACTCCTCGAGAAGATCTTCTCCGCGCTCGATCCTTCCCGCACCGGCCGGCACCAGGTCAACGTCACCGGCGAGGGGGCGGTGGAGATGGTGCCGACGCGCCAATATGAGTTCGGCGACTCGGTCGCCCACATCGACATCCCCGGCTCGCTCATCAACGCGATGCTCCGCCAGGGGAAGGAGCGGCCGCTGCGCCTCGACGCTCGCGACATCGAGGTCCACACAACCCGGAACACGCCGAAATGCGCCACCGTTGTCGCCCTCGACATGAGCGGTTCGATGCGGCACGGCGGGCTCTACGTGAGCGTGAAGCGGATGGCGCTGGCCCTCCAGGGGCTTGTCCAGCGCGAGTACCCCGGTGATGCCCTCTCCTTCCTCGAGATGTATTCCTTCGCGAAGCCCCGCTCCGCCGGGGAGATCGTCACGCTCCTCCCCAAGCCGGTGACAATCTTCGAGCCGGTGGTGCGGCTCCGGGCGGACATGTCCGATCCGACGATCACGGCAGAGGATGTCCCGCCGCACTTCACGAACATCCAGCACGCTCTCCAACTCGCCCGCCGCCAACTCGCCCGCGCCGACACGCCGAACAAACAGGTGATCCTGATCACCGACGGCCTCCCCACGGCCCACTTCGAGGGGAATCAGCTCTTTCTCCTCTACCCGCCCCACAAGCGGACGGAAGAGGCCACGCTCCGCGAGGCGGAGGCCTGCCGACGCGAGGGGATCGTGGTGAATGTCTTCCTCCTCGCCGGCTGGTCGCAGTCGCGCGAGGACATCCAATTCGCCTACAAGCTCGCGCAGACCGCGCAGGGCCGGGTGTTCTTCACCTCGGGGAAGGACCTCGACCGCTTCGTCGTCTGGGACTATGTCTCCCGCCGCCGCTCGATCATCGGGTGAGCGTGGGATCCACCGAGAGCGCCTCGATTCCATCGCTCAGGTGAGGCGGGGATCGCTAGTGCTGGTAAACGGCGTAGCCCAACTCGCGGAGCTCCTTGGCCCACGCCTCCTCGGTGGCGATCGCGTCCTCCCAGGTCATTGCCGGGAAGTCGGCGAACAGATCGGGCCGGAGGCGGATGGCGTGGTCGCGGACGAGCGGACAGCCCTTGTGGCCGCGGAGATGGTTGACATAGCGCACCTCCGGGTCGAGCCCCGTCGAGCCGACGTAAAGGCAGGTCTGGTCGGGCTTGGTGTAGCGGTTCTGCCGGATGAAGCGCCGGTCGCGACGGACTTCTGTCGCCAGTTCCACCACGTACACCCGGTGGTGGAGCTTCGGCCCGCGACGGGATCGACGGGGAATCGGCATGGGTGGCCGGGGTGGGGCGGGCGAAGGGCCGGATCCGGACGATGCCGGAACCGCATCGAGAGTCTTGCCCAAAAAATCGGGCGCGGCAGTCAGTCCTGTTGCCGCGGGCTCGTGTGTCGGAGATCCGTCGACACCTTCCTCCAGGCCAGGTCTGCCGCGGCCAACGCGCGGAGCGTCACCTCGAGAAGCCTGTCGCCCTCGGCCGGGTCGGGGGGCGGCGTTGGCCGGCGATGAAGCGCCGGATCGGCCGACCACCAGCGGGGATCGCCCTCGATCCGCTGGCGCACGTCCTCCGGGCAGCGGTCAAGCAGACGGCGGTTGGCGTCCGCGGTGGAGGCGACGATCCGGCCGATCTGATCGTCGCTGAACACCAGCGGCAAACCGCCGAGGGCTTCGCATTCCGCGGTGGCCCCGGCCGCCTCCACCCATCGCCACCAGGAGAACTTCATCTCGGAGAGATAGCCGGGGGGCTGGGGACAGCGGCTGACAAACCGGGCCATGGCGGCGGTGAAGCTACGGTTGTGGAGCCCGTTGGTCGTCGGAGGCTCGCACCCGATCGCATCGCAGAACGTCGCCGTGGCGGCCGCATCGACGAGCCTGACATCGACCGACCCGACCCCAGGTGCCGTGCTCCATCGCTCGAGGAATCCGTCCCACGCTCCGGTCATCTCGAGGGCTTCGTCGATCCAGGCATCGATCGGCTGATCGATCTCGGCAACACGTTCCCAATACCAGGAGTTCAAGGCCGAGACCGGATCCCGCACGAAAGCCACCACCCGCAATGGCATCGCCAGGGAAGCGGTGAAGCGATGGATCAGGTCGGCGGGATCCGACAGCCAGCCCTCGTAGCTAAGGATGGGGACGATCCCCTGCCGACGGAGGTCGAGGAGCGTGTCGCGAATGGTCGCGAAATCGGCCGCCGGGAGGTTGACGAGCTCCTCGAGCCGATCACTGAAGGCGTAGAGGGCCGAAAAACAAGCCGCCGCATCGGTGAGCGCCGGGCCGCGGAGGAGCCGCCCCTGGACGATCGCCATGTACTCATAACGAATCCCACCGAGATCGAGGGCCGGCCGGATCGGATCCGAGGTGAGATCCCGTTGGATCGCCGAAGACCCCGTTTTGACCCCCCCGACATGGAGCAAGAGCGGAAGCTCGTTTCCAGGCGTGATCAGCGTCTCCGGAATGGCGGAAGCGATGGCGTCGGTGATCGCGGGGGCCTGTGGCTGCGTCACGGATTGGGGTGGCTGCGGGTGGAATGGCGGCGATTCATCCTCGGGAGGGACCTGCGGCTGCCGGGATGCCCCCAGCGTCTCGCGGGCGAGCATCGCGGCGCTCCCAGTGGCGGCGAGCCCCGCGAGTGTGGCGAGTGTCCACAGCGGCACGATCCGCCCCGGAGCGACGACGTCACGGTCTTCGGCCGTTTCCGCCAGATCGATCGGATCGAGGCCGGCGGCGCGCCGCGACCGCTCGATCGCCGCGTTTTGTCGGCCGAGGAAGCGGCCCTCAATCTGGCGCTGGCGGATGTCGTACTTCGGCGCGATCAGGCCCATGCCAACCAGCGCCATCACCGAGAACATCAGCCCCCAGAACCAGGGGGAGTCGGTGAGGCGGAATGGGGGCGAAGGCATGGCCACGCTCTCTCTCGGTCGCCGGGCACCGGGGTGGATTCCACCGGTGCCCGGCCAACCTGCTGGTTTGACGTCGGCGGCGACGTCCAGGGACTTCGGTCAGGCGATCCCGGGCCACCGGGCACGGACGTCGGGACCGGCGTAGACGGCACCGTCACCGAGGCTCTCCTGGATCCGCAGCAGTTGGTTGTACTTCGCCACCCGATCACTCCGCGACGCCGAACCGGTCTTGATCTGACCGGTGCCGAGGCCGACGGCGAGATCGGCGATCGTGGCATCCTCCGTCTCGCCGCTGCGGTGGCTGGCGATCGACGTGTAACCGGCGCGGTGGGCCAGTTGCACGGCGGCCATCGTCTCCGTGAGTGTGCCGATCTGGTTGACCTTCACGAGGATGCTATTGGCGATCCCTTCGGCGATGCCGCGGCCGAGCCGCTCGGAGTTGGTGACGAACAGGTCGTCGCCCACCAGCTGCACCTTCGATCCGAGCTTCTCGCTGATCAGCTTCCAGCCCTTCCAGTCGTCCTCCGAGCAGCCGTCCTCGATCGACATGATCGGATAGCGGCTGGCGAGGCTGGCGAAGAAGTCGACCATGCCGGCTGAGTCGAGCGTCTTCCCCTCGATCGTGTAGGTGCCCTTTTTGGCGTCGAAGAGCTCGGTGGCGGCGACGTCGAGGGCGATCCCGATCTCCTTGCCCGGCTCGTAGCCGGCTGCCGTGATCGCCGCGAGGATCACCTCGAGGGCCTCGGCACAGGTGCCGATGTGGGGGGCGAAGCCGCCTTCGTCACCGACGGCCGTCGAGAGCTTCTTGTCCTTGAGCACCTTCTTGAGGGCGTGGAACGTCTCGACGCCAGCGCGGAGCGCGTCGTCGAACGTGTCGAAGCCCAGGGGCATGACCATGAACTCCTGAACGTCGAGCGGATTGTCGGCATGCGCGCCGCCGTTGATGATGTTCATCATCGGCGCCGGCAGGATGCGGGCGCTGGCCCCGCCGAGGTAGCGGTAAAGGGGGATCCCGCAGTGCTCCGCGGCGGCGTGGGCAACGGCCATCGACACCCCGAGGATCGCGTTGGCGCCGAGGTTCTTTTTGTTCGGCGTGCCGTCGAGCTCGAGCATCCGCTCGTCGATCCCGGCCTGATCGAGGGCGTCGCAGCCCTCCAGTTCGTCAGCGATCTGCGCGTTGACGTTCTCGACCGCTTCGAGCACGCCCCTGCCGAGATAGACCGCCTTGTCGCCATCGCGCTTCTCCCAGGCCTCGTGGGCACCGGTGCTCGCCCCCGACGGCACGGCGGCGCGCCCGAACGCTCCGTCGGCCAGCGCGACGTCGACCTCGAGGGTGGGGTTGCCGCGGCTGTCGAGGATCTGGCGGGCGTGGACGTCGACAATCGTTGACATGGAAATCCTTCTTGATCGGGAGGGGGAGATCGGAGGGAACGGGCCGGGGCGGAAATTGGCAATTGTGCCCGCCGCGGCCCCGCACGCAAGGCCGGCTCCTTCGCGGGTGTCTGCCGGATGCAGACCCCGTCTTTCCTGCCCGATTCGGCCCGGGGTCCCCGCCGCCTGCTATCATCGCCACCATGTTCACAGGACTTGTGGAAACGATCGGGCGGATCGTCGACGTGCGCGTCGAGCCGCCCGGGGTGCGCCTGACCGTCGAGGCGGGGGATGTGGCCGCCGACGCACCGCTCAGCGCAACGCTGACCGCACCTTTGGGGGCGAGCGTCTGCGTGAGCGGTTGCTGCCTGTCGGTCGTGGCCGTTGATGGGCCGAGGCTGACGTTCCAACTCGGGCCGGAGACCCTCTCCCGGACCACGCTCGGGGGCCTCGCTCCGGGGGCGGGGGTGAACCTGGAGCGCTCCTTGCGCCTCTCGGACCGGCTCGGCGGCCACCTCGTCACCGGGCATGTCGACGGGCTCGGTCGCCTCCTCACCCGCGACGAATCGGGCGACTGGGTCACCTGCCGGTTCTCGGCGCCAGCGCCGCTGCTGCGGCAGATGGCCTCCAAGGGTTCGGTGGCGATCGATGGAGTCAGCCTGACGCTCGTCGACGTCCAGGCGGACGGGTTCAGCGTCGCCCTCATCCCCCACACCCTCGCGGTCACCACCCTCGGGGCGCTGCCCGTCGGCGGGAGCGTCAATCTCGAGACCGACCTGATGGCCAAGTATGTCGCCCGCTGGCTGGAAGGGGCCCCATGAGCTCACGTGACGGGGCTCGCGGCGGGCCCGGTAAGGGAATCCCGAAGGGGAGGCAGCAGGGGGCGGGCGGTGGCCGGTCTCGCCCCAAGCCGGGACGCCCGCGGCCGGCGGCAGAACTCCCTCCCGGCCAGCCACGGCTGGGTGCCAAGGGAGCTGCGGCGCGACGGCCCCCCCGCCCGCCGGGCCGGGAGAGAGGCGATGCCGTCGAGCGAGCGCCGTTGCGGCAGCCTGCCGCGGAAGGCGAAGCCCCGCTCCCGAGGGCGGCCCGCCAGACAACGGCGTATCTGAAGCGGCTCTTCGAGCAGGTCGGGTTCGGGATCGACGCCTCGCGCGGTCAAAACTTCCTCATCGACCTGAATCTCGTCGATCTCATCGTCCGTGAGGCGGGGATCGGCCCGGAGGATGTCGTCCTCGAGGTGGGGAGCGGCACCGGCGTGCTCACCGAACGCCTGGCGGCGGTGGCGGGGCGCGTGGTCACCGCCGAGATCGATCCCCGGCTCGCGCAATTGGCCCGCGATCGCCTCATCGAGGCCGACAACGTCGAACTCGTCGAGGGGGACGCGCTCGCCTCGAAGCACGTGATGGCGCCGGCGCTCCTCGCGGCCGTTGATGCTGCCCTTGCAGCCTCGCCGGGGGCCCTGCGGCTGGTTGCCAATCTCCCCTATTGCATTGCCACGCCGGTGATCTCGAATCTCCTCGCCCTTCCCCGGCCGTTCGCGTCGGCCACCGTCACGGTGCAGCGCGAGATGGCGGAGCGGATGTCGGCCCATGCCGGCGACTCCAGCTACAACGCGCTGTCGGTCTGGATCGGCGCCCAGGCCGACGCGGAGGTCGTCCGCTTCCTTCCGCCGACCGTCTTCTGGCCGCGTCCGAAAGTCGACTCCGCGATCGTGCGGATCGTCGTCGATGCCCAGCGCCGCGAGACGATTCCCGATCCCGGACGGTTCCACCGCTTTATCCGCGATCTCTTCTGCCATCGGCGCAAACTGCTCCGCGGAGTCCTTGTGCGGATCGCCGGCGGGAAGCGAGAATTGGGCGTCCGGGAAGGGGTCGAAGGGCTGTTCACGACCCTCGGCCTCGGTCCCGATTCCCGCGCTGAGGAGATCCCGCCTGCCGGCCTGATCCGCTTGGAGAGCGAGTTCCATGCCCGGTTCGGCGGCTGAACAGGCCTGACAACGACAATCGTAAGCGCCGAGCCGTCCGAGCCGATCTGCACCCGGGAGAGTCACCATGCTGCCGAAGTACATCGAGATCAATGGCCGCGTGCTGATGAGCCTCCTCGAGCCGGATGAGGTGTCGCCGGAGGCGCTGCGGCGCGCCGGTCTGACCGACACCTGTTTGGTGCGTGTCAACCTTCAGGGGGACATCGAAGTCCGCCGACATGACCGCTGGGACGTCATTGGCGGACTGACCGGAAAGTTCGGACCGCGCGTCGAGTTGGCAAGTGGCCGGACCTGGGCTTCTTAAGCGCCCACCGGGCGCCGGGCTGATCCCCCGCGGCGCGTCGCCGGCACCCCTGCGGTACCCCAGGTCGCCAGAAACGTGCCGCCGCGGGGCCGCACAATCCGCGTCATCCCCGGGACAGGGAGAGCTTGACGCTTTCTGGTGACGACTGGCGAAGGACTGACGGTCACGGAGCCGGCGGAACACCGTCCGGAAGCTCCCTGTGGTCCGAAACTTCCGGTTGTCTGGGACACCCGGGTAGACTCTCTTGCAGGTCTGTGAAACCTGCCGAATTCCCACGTAGTCCCGGGGGGAATCCCGGGTTTCTCCAGCACGGTGCCCGTGCCGGCCGCCCCGAAGGCGCCGCGCCGGGAGTCCCTCAAGGACGGTAGGTGGGCGGAGGTCCCACGGCACGTGAATCCCAATCCCAACACCGAAGCCTCGTTCGCCGAAACGATCGTCGACCTGCTGCGGCAACGGTCGGCCTACCGCCCCCACGACCGGGCTTTCACGTTTCTCGTCGACGGCGAGCAGGAAGAGATCAACATCACTTACGCCGAGCTCGACCGGAAGGCCCGGACGCTCGGCGCCTGGCTCCAGGCCTCGGGGATGACCGGGAAGCGCGTCCTCCTCCTCTTCCCCTCCGGGCTCGACTTCATCGCGGCCTTTCTCGGCTGCCTCTACGGCGGCGCGATCGCCGTGCCGGCCTATCCGCCGCGCAAGAACCGGTCTGTTGAGCGGATCGAGGCGATCGCCCGCGACGCCGACGCGTCGGTGGCCCTCACGACCCGTGACGTCCTCGATCGTTTCGACGGCCTGCGGGCGGCGGCGCCGAGCCTCGGGAAGATCCTCTGGAAGGTTGATGCCGAGCTGGAGTCTGACTGGGCCGAGCGCTGGGAGCGGCCGGACATCGATGGGGAAACGCTCGCGTTTCTCCAGTACACCAGCGGCTCGACGGGGACGCCGAAGGGGGTGATGCTCTCGCACGCCAACCTCCTCCACAACTCCCTGCGGATCATGCAGGCCTTCGAGATCACCCGGTCGCAGTCGGGGGTCTTTTGGCTGCCGAGCTTCCATGACATGGGGCTCATCGGTGGCATCCTCGTGCCGCTCTACGGGGGGAAGTTCAACGTTCTGATGTCGCCGGTGGCCTTTCTCCAAAAACCGCTCCGCTGGCTTGAGGCGATCTCGAAATACCGGGCCACGATCAGCGGCGGCCCGAACTTCGCCTACGAATTGTGTGTCCGGAAGATCACCCCCGAGCAGCGTCGCTCGCTCGATCTCTCCAGCTGGTCGCTGGCCTTCAATGGTGCCGAGCCGGTTCGCCCCGAGACGATCGACGCCTTCTCGGAGGCCTTCGCGCCGTGCGGCTTCCGCCGCGAGGCTTTCTTCCCCTGCTACGGCCTCGCCGAAAGCACGCTCATGGTGACCGGCGGGATGAAGTTCGAGCCGCCGGCGATCCGGACGTTCGACGCGACGTCGATCGAGACCGGATCGGCGGTGGTCCGCTCCGGCTTCGCCCCGGGCACACGCCGGCTCGTCGGCAGCGGCCGTGAGCTCGACGGTCAGGATGTTCGGATCGTCGACCCACACACGAACGAAGCCCTGCCGCCGGGAATGATCGGCGAGATTTGGGTGAGCGG
>CALQRA010000069.1 GCA_943332855.1 Candidatus Kuenenia stuttgartensis | reverse complement strand
GCGCCGCGGATTTCGTTTATCCTGTCCCCGGGAACGGGTGTGGGGATCCTCGGAGGGAGCTGACCGGTGTTCAGATTACGGCCACTGTTTTGCTCGGTGGCGGTGCCGTTGGCCGCGGTTGCCCTGACCCTCGTGCCGGTGGCCCGGCCGGGAGTCGGCGCCGAGCCGGTCCTCGAGGCCCCCGTCGCCGCCCCCCCCGAGGCGGCCGGCATGACGGCGCTGTTCAACGGCAGGGACCTCGACGGCTGGTCGGGGGACCCGCGGCTGTGGAGCGTGCGCGACGGCGTGATCCATGGGGAGACGACCGCCGCGACGCCGGCCGACGGCAACACCTTCCTCCTTTGGACAGGGGGCGTGACGAAGGATTTCGAGCTCCGGCTCTCTTTCCGCTGCACCGCCGAGAACAACTCCGGCATCCAATACCGCTCCCGTCACATCACCGAGCCCACGGTGCAGAATCCGTGGGTCGTGCGTGGCTACCAGCACGAACTGCGCAACGAATCGACCCTCCCCAACGTCGCCGGCTTCATCTACGACGAAGGGGGAAAGCGCGGGAGGATCTGCCTCGTCGGCGAGCGCGCCCGGTGGACCGGTGACGGGAAGGTCGTCGACGCGATGCTCGTCGATCAGGCCGACTATGAAAAACTCTTTCGCGTCGACGACTGGAACGACGTCGTCATCCGCGCCGAGGGGAACCAGATCCGTCACTTCACCAACGGCCGGCTGACGCTCGATTTCACCGACGAGGATCCGGCGCTCGCGCTCCGCAGCGGGATCCTCGCCCTCCAGCTTCACGCCGGCAAACCGATGTGGGCGGAGTTCCGCAACCTCCGCATCCGGGAGTTGCCCTAGCATGGTTCCAAAGCCTGAGCGTTGCTGGTCGTCGACGGCGTGGCGGTGCCGCGCTTCCGCGGCCGTCGGCCTCTTGATCCTGGCATCGATTCCAGCTCTGGCCGGCGCCCAGCCCCCCGGGCCCCCTCCGGGCGCGGCGCGAGCTTCGTCCACCGAGGCCCCGGCCCCAACCCCGACGCGTCCCCCTCCCCCTCCGCCGGCCCTCGAGATCTCGACGAGCTCCCTCCTCCAGCACCGGCTCGGGGAGTGGTCGGCGCTCGATATCCGGGCAACGAACCCGACGTCCGAGCCGAAGGAAGCGATCGTCTCGATCCTCTTCGAAGGGGGGCAGCGGCAATACGCCCGGCGGCTGTGGGTGCCGGCCAACGGCGACCGCACCACCTGGCTGCCGATCAAGCTGCCGGCCGAGGCAAAAGCGGAGGGGGGGCTTGAGTACACGGCCCTGATCCTCGAGGCCGGCGCGGACCGCGAGCTCCTGACGCGGCGCGAGGGGGAGGGGCTGACCTCGAGCGCCATGCTCCGGATCAGTACCGATCCTGTCCGCTCCGCGCTCATCATTCCCCGGCCGACGCTCAACCCGACCCGCGCCTGGGAGAGCCTGCGGCAGGAATGGCCGCAGGTCCTCGCCGCGGCGCGGACGAGCCGGAGTCTGAATCCGACCTCGCCGCTGATCGTCCCCGACTTCCTCGCCCCATGGCCGATGGCCAGCCGCGGCATCGACGTTCTTGTCCTCGCCACCGACCGGCTCGAGAACGACACCGCCGGCTTGGCGATGCTGCGCGGCTGGGTCCGCGATGGAGGCCGACTGTGGATTGCCCTTGATGCGGTGGCTCCGGAAACGGTCGAGGCGATCCTCGGCCACGACAGCGGGATCGAGGTGGTTGATCGGGTCGAGATCGACCGATTCACCGTCCAGACTAGCGACCGGGAAAACGGCATGGAGCGGACCGACGAGATCGATCTCGAGGTCCCGGTTGATATGGTCCGCGTCGTCACGTCGCACGCCGATGTCCCCTCGCGCGTCGAAGGCTGGCCGGCCGCGATCTGGGTGCCGTGTGGCCAGGGAGACATCCTGATCACGACGATCGGCCCGCGGGCCCTCGTTCAGCCCGACGGCATCACCGCCACCGGCGCGACGGCCACCCTCGCCGCGCGCCTCCTCACCGGTCGCCCCGATCGGCTCGATGTCAGCCGGCTCCAGGGGGGGCTGGAAAAGCAGATCGGGTATGCGACCCCGTCGCGCGGGGTCGCCGCCACGATCCTCGGCCTGTTTTGTAGCGCTCTGCTTCTCGTCGGCTGGCGATGGGGGGCCCGGCACCATCTCGATCGGCTCGCGTGGTTTGTTCCAGCGGCAAGCGTCGCGGCCGCCAGCCTCCTCGCCCTCGTCGGCGCGGCAAGCTCGCGAAGCGTGGCACCGACGATCGCCTCCGCAACGCTCCTGCGGCTCGCCCCGGCAACCGACGAGGCCCTTCTCGACGGCGCTGCGGCCGTCTTCGATAGCGAGACGCAGGCCACGGCCTGGACGGGCCGGGAGCGGACCTGGGTCTTCCCCGACGCCTCCCAAGGGACCAACGGCGAGCGCGTCACCTGGCTCGACGACGACCGGGAGACGACCCAAAACACCACGACGCATGCCGGAAGCGTCGACAAACTCGCCCTGCGGGGCGCCCCTCCGCTCGTCGCCGGGGGGATGGTGCGGGCCCGCTTCGGGCCGGAAGGACTCGAGGGGCGCATCGACCCCGGCGGGCTTGCCAACCTCCGCGACCCCGCCCTTGTCGGCATGCCCGGCCCGGCGCAGGCCGTGACCCTCGGCGAGGACGGCCGCTTCGTCGCCGCCGTTGACGGGGTGATGGCCGCCGGACAGTACAACCCCGCCTCGATCCTCTCCGCCGACGCCCGCTGGCGGCAGGAGGCGACGCGCCGGCTCCTTCAGACCCCGGAGGACGAGCTCCGCGAGGCGGGGCGACCGAAGGCTCAAGCCCCCTCCGGCATCGCCGGCGCCCTCGCCCTCCGCCGCCGGCCGTGGATGCTCTTCTGGTGCGATCCGGAGTTCGGGCCGATGTGGGATCCCCCCGCCGGCTACGTCGAGCACCATACGACGCTGGCCCTGGCCCCTGTCGATATCGAACAAACCCCCTCCGGCACCCGGTTCCGGATTCCGCCCCCCTTCCTCCCGGCGCGTTCCGGCATGAGCGACCAGGGGAGGTCGAACGCCTTCGACAGCCGGCGCGGGGAATGGGTCAAGGGGCTGACCACATCCACCGACACCGTTCTGCGGTTTCAGATTCCCGACGCGGTCCTCCCCTGCACGCTCGAGCGCGGCAGGCTGACGATCCGAATCAATGCCCCGTCGCGCGACGTCACGGTGGGGGCATTCCGCAACGGCGAGCCGGTCGTTCTCGAGCGGATGTCGGAGCCCAACGGCGTCTTCGAAATCGACCTCAGTCCAGAGCACCTCGCCATCGACGGCGGCGCCGTGCCGATCTCGATCGCCATCAGCCGAACGGTGGCGGAACGGGCCGAGGATGCCCGGGTCGACGGCCCCGCTCTCAACAAGAAACAGTCCGAGCAACAGATCGACACGGCGGTGAGCAGCACTTGGGACATCGACTATGTCCGCCTCTCCGTCGACGGCCGCACCAACTGAAGACCAGCCATGAACGCCCCCGCAGACCCGGTCCTCGACATCCGCAATCTCACGAAGAAGTTCGGGGCGTTCACCGCCCTCGACAACCTCACCTTGTCGCTTCGCCGCGGCCAGATCCTCGGCTTCATCGGCCCCAACGGCGCCGGCAAGACGACGACGATCAAGATCCTCGTCGGTGCGATGCGGCCGACGTCGGGCACGGCGACGATCGCCGGCGCCGACTGTGTCCGCGACGCGCGACGGATCAAACGGCTCGTTGGCTTCATGCCCGACTCGTTCGGGGCCTACGACAACATGCGCGTCCGCGAATACCTCGACTTTTTCGGCGCCGCCTTCGGCATTCCGCGCGGAGCGCGGGCGAAGCGGATCGACGAGGTGCTGGAGACGACCGGCTCGGGGTGGATGCAGGACCGTTACGTCGAGGCCCTCTCCCACGGGATGAAGCAGCGGATCGGGGTCGCCCGCACCCTCCTCCACGATCCGGAGATGCTGATCCTCGACGAGCCGGCCAACGGCCTCGATCCCCAGGCGCGCATCGAGATGCGCGATCTCCTCCTCAAGCTCGCGGGGCTGGGGAAGACGCTCATCGTCACCAGCCACATCCTCCCGGAACTGTCGCGGATCTGCGACGTCGTGGCGATCATCACGCAGGGGAAGCTGCGGGCCTTCGGCACGCTCGACCAGATCATGCGCGACCTGCGGCAGAAGCGGACGTTCGAGGTCCAGCTGTGCGGCCCTGCCCAGGTGGAGACGGCGGCGGCCGCCGTCCGCGAGGCACTCGAACCGGGCGAGCGGGAGGGGGTAAAGGCCCACGCCACCGAGAGCCTCGTCCGCTTCGACACCGCTCGCAGCGATACCGAACTGGCGGCGATCCTCGCGGCGCTCGTCGGCCGGCGGATCGACGTCAGCCAGTTCCGGGAGATTCCCAAGGATCTCGAGGATGCGTTCCTCTCTGTCACCCGCCGGGAGGCGCCCGCCGCATGATCCCCGTTCTGTCCCGCGAGTTCCTCGGCATTCTGCGGTCGCCGCGGGCCCTCGCCGCACTTCTGGCGGCGGCGGTGGCGTTTTCGCTCCTCGTTCTCGCTCGCTGGCCGGCCGGGGGGATCGTCGACCTCTCCGGGGCCGGCTCACGCGGGGCGTTCCTCGTCTTCGCCGCAGCGCTCCTCGGCGGCGTCCTCCTCCTCGTGCCCGCCTTCCCGGCCTCGAGCATCGTCCGGGAGCGCAACCAGGGGACCCTCCTCCTCCTCTTCAACTCCCCAATCTCTGCCGTCGGGATCTACGCGGGGAAGTTTCTCGGCGTCCTCGCCTTCGCCGGCCTCGTTCTCTGCACGACGCTCCCCGCCGCCGCGGCCGTTTACGCGATGGGGGGGGTCGATCCCTGGCAGCAGATCGGTCTGCTCTACGCCGTGATTGTCGTCATGGCGACCCTCTCGATCGCCATCGGCCTCCTCGTCAGCACGCGCGCCACCTCCCCCGATGCGGCCGTCCGCGTTACCTACGGACTGGTCTTCGCCGTCGCCTTTCTGACCCTCGCCCCACACGCCCTGACGCGCGGCACCACCGGCCTCTCCGCCACGATCGCCGAATGGCTCCGCCGGCTCTCGCCGCTGCCGGTCGTCATGCACCTCGTCGGCCAGGGGGGCGCGGTCGGCGGGGGCCTGCTCGAGAAGGATGCAGGGGTGTGGCAATTCATCGTCGGTGGGCTCGGCCTGGCCGCCGTGCTTGCCGTGGCGACGATCCTCCAGCTCGATCATCGGCTCTTCGACCGCTCCCGCGACGCCGGCACGATCACCGACGACCAGTCCCTGTGGGTGCGGATTGTTCGCCGCTTGGTGTTCCTTGTCGATCCGCAGCGGCGCAAGGCGGGGATCCCGGTGTTCCTCAATCCGATCATGGTGAAGGAATTCCGCACGCGCCGCTTCGGCCGCTTCCATTGGTTGCTGCGGCTGGCGGCGGGGTGCGCGGTCGTGTCGCTCCTGATGACGCTCGCCGCCACCAACGGCACGATGGACTGGGGCGTCGAGACGATCGGGGGATTGCTCGTGATTCTCCAGATCGGGCTGGTTGTCCTCCTCACCCCCAGCCTGGCCGCCGGCCTCATCGCCTCGGAGCGGGAGCGGGGGGGATGGCCCCTGCTGCAATCGACGACGCTCTCCGGCTGGCGGATCGCCAGCGGCAAGCTGGCGAGCGTCGCCTGGACGATGCTCCTCGTCCTCGCCGCCACGCTCCCGGGCTATCTCGTGATGACAACCATCAAGCCGACGATGTGGAATCAGGTCATGCTGGCGCTGGTGTCGGTGCTCCTGGCGGTGGCGATGACGCTCGCTCTGTCGGCGGCGATCGGCGCCTTCCACTCGCGGACGGCTGCCGCCACCGTCACCGTCTACGTCGTCCTCATGATCCTCTACCTCGGCCCGCTGATCATATGGGCCTTCCGGGGCGATCCCTTCGGCGAGCAGGTCGTCCGCGGGGCGCTCTCGATCACCCCGCTGGGGGCCGCCTTGAGCGTGATCGGGATGCCGGGGTTCACGCAGTATGAATTGATCCCGATCGCCTGGAGGATCGCAGGCACGATCTGCGTGGCCTCCCTCATCGTCTATGCCCTCCAGGTGTGGCGGCTCCTCCGCCCCGAATGAACCGCACGGTCGCCATGCCCATCCACTGCCCGCCGCCGCCGACGTTTCGCACGCCCTGCAGGGAGCGCTCCGCGGGCGCCCCGCTTGTCTGCTTCGCGTGCCTTGTCTGCCTTGTCTGCCTTGGCATGGCCTCCGTTGCGTCGCCGTCGGCCGCGATCGAACTGGCCGTCGACCAGGCGCAGCAACTCGATCCCCTCGTCACGATCCCGCCGGAGACGGCGACGTTCTCGAAGAAGCTCCTCCCGCTCTGGGAGCAGGCCCTTGACCGGCCCGATGCCGAGCCGCGCCGGCTGGCGATCGACACGATCCGGCTGGCTCGCGGGCGCGGGATGGAGGGGCTCGAAGTGACCGTTCCGCGGCTGATGAAGGCCCTCACCGAGGAGACCGATCCGCAGCTGCGGCGCGCCGCGGCGGGGGCCCTGGTGGCCCTCGACGCCTCCGCCGCCGCCGCGGAGCTGGCCACGGCCGCCGAGCGCGACGGCCTCCTCGTCGCCAGGCTCGTCGAGCCGGCCCTGGCTCGATGGGACCATCTCCCCAGCCGCGACGGCTGGCTCGCCCGGATCGAGGATCCCGCCCTCCCAGCCGGCCTGCGCTTACTCGCCATCGAGGCCCTCGGCACCGTCCGCGAGCCGCGCGCCGCGGCACCACTCGGCAGGCTCGTCGCCGACCGTGATCTTCCCCCGGAAGTCCGGCTCGCGGCGGCGCGGGCGCTGGGCAGCGTGAGTGATTCGGGCCTGGTCGACGCGGCCGAAAGTCTGGCGGCGACTTCCGCCGGCGCTTCGCCCCCCACCGGCCCGGCAGCGCTCGGGCGGCTCCTCGCCGTGGCGCTCCTCGAGCGCCACTCGGGCGCCGCCACGACCGTCCTCCTCCGCAGCCTCGCCACCGATCCCGAACCCTCAGTCGCCACGGCAGCACTCGAGCGACTCGACGCCCTCGATCCCGCGGCGGCGCTCGCGATCGCCCACGACTTCCTCACCGTCCCCGATGCCGGCCAGCGGCACCTCGCCGCCCGTCTCACCGCCCGCCCCGGCGATGCCGATTCCATCGGCCGCCTCGGGCCCCTCCTCGGGGATCGCAATCCCTCCCTGCGGCGCTTTGTGGCCGGGACGCTCGCCGATCTCGGCGCCCAAGCTGCTCTCCGGCAGCCGGTCATCGATCAGGGGGTCAGCGCCCTCGGTGGGGATCAGTGGCGGGCGCTCGAGCAGGGGGCACTTCTCCTTGGCCACCTCGATCACGAGCCGGCTGCCGAGCGCCTCATCGCCCTGCTCGATCACGACCGCGACGAGGTGGCCGTGAGCGCCGCCTGGGGGCTGCGGAAGCTCGGGATCGCCGAGACGCTCCCCCCTCTGCTCGCCTACGCGACGAAGCTCCGGGAGAAGCTCCAGGGGCAGGCGTCGCCGGAGACCCTGGCCAAGCTCGGCCGCCAGGCCCAGCAGCTCCACCAGCTGTTCGGCATCCTCCGCTACCGGGAGGCCGATCCGCTCCTGCGGGAGTATGTCCCCAAGGCGCAGATCGAAAACCGGGCCCGCTCGTCGGCCTTCTGGGCGCTCGGGCTGATCCACGAGAACCAGCCAGATTGCGACCTGGCGCCGGCGTTCGCCGAACGGCTTGCCGATGTCGCGAGCCTGCCGCCGGAATCGGGCATCGTCCGCTGGATGGCGGCCGTGGGGCTGGGACGGTTCAAGGCCGAGTCGCAACTCGAGACGCTCCGCGCCTTCGCCAAGCGCGACACGATGTTCGTCGAGAGCGGCATCGCCTCGTACTGGGCGATCTGGCAGATCACCGGCGAGGCCATGCCGCCGGAGCCGGTCGACGCCACGCGGATCGGCGGCTGGTTCCTCGAGCCCCCCTGATCCCCTCCGCGCCCCGGGGACACCGTCGAAGACTGCTGTCCCCGGTTTGGGGGTGAGTGTGCTACGCTCCCCCCTCCCGCGGCCAGTGGCTCGGGATCCCCCCTGCCTTCTGGATCTGCTCCCGCCATGGTCAGCCCCGCTCCCACCGATTTCACGGCGATCCTCGCCCGGATGATCGCGCTCATCGACACGAAGCTTTCCCCGGTGCAGCGGGAGAAGCTCGCCACGGCGATGCCGACTATCCAGTGGGAGTTCCCCGACGTCGACACGAAGCTCTGCCTGGCGGCGTCGAAGGATGCCCTTTGCGTCGCCGCGCCGGTCGATCAGGCGCCGTTCGTCGTCCGCATGGCCCGCTCGACGCTCGAGGACGCCGCCTTCGGTCGCCGCTCGCTCGGCGCGGCGTTCCTCGCCGGGAGGATCCATGTCCGCGGGATGAACCCGCTGCGGCTGCGGGAGTTCATCATGCTCGTCGATCCGTTGCTCGAGAGTTACCGCGAGGCTTACCTTGAATCCGCCAGCTCCCCATCCGCGCCTGTTTCGTGACCGCGACGCCGATCCCTCCATCCTCCGTGGAAAGACGATCGCGATCCTCGGCTATGGCCTCCTCGGCCAGCCGCTGGGGCTGAATCTGCGCGACGCCGTCGGCACCGGTACCACCCCCGCCACCGTCATCGTCGGCAGTGACGACGAGCCATCGTCAGCGCGGGCCCGCGCCGATGGATTCGAAGTCCTGCCGCTGGTCGAAGCCGCCGCCCGGGCCGATCTGGCCCTCATGCTCCTCCCCGACGAGGTTCAGCCGGAGGCTATGCCGGCCATCGGCGCTCGTCTGCGGCCCGGCTCGGCGCTCGTCTTCGCCTCCGGCTACGCCCTCGCCTATGGCCTCGTCACGCCCCCGCCGGGCGTCGACGTCCTCCTCTTCGCGCCCCGGATGGGAGGCGAGGCGATCCGGCAGCGCACGGTCGACGGCCGGGGCTACATGGCCTATCTGGGAGTCGAGCACGACGCCACGGGGAAGGCGCGCGAGCTCGTCCTCGCCCTCGCCGCCGCCGGCGGCTGCCTGAAGTTCGGCGCGCTCGAGATGACGGCCAAGCAGGAGGTCGTCCTCGATCTGTTCGTCGAGCAGGCCTTCGGCCCCTGGATGGGGGCGGCGCTGTTGTCGGCGTTCCACGTCGGCACCGAAGCGGGTCTGCCGCCGCTCGGCCTCCTCATGGAGCTCTACCTTTCGGGAGAGATGTCGGAGACCTTCGCCCAGATGGCGCGCGACGGATTCCTCCCTTCGACGCTCTCCCACGGCTTCGCCGCCTCCTTCGGCGGCATGACGCGGGCCCTGTCGATCGACCGGGAGCAGATGGGGGAGCAGATGCGGGCGATCCTCGGGGAGATCGACTCCGGCGCCTTCGCCGAGGCGCTTCAGGACGAATACAAGAACGGCTATCCCTGCCGGCCGTTTCTCGACAAGGTCGTGGGCGACGACGACATCATCAGCCGCACCGAACGCGACTTCCGCGCCATGTGATCGGGCCCAGATCCGGCGGGCGTCGGTCAGCTCTCCCGGCAGACGATCGGCGGAAGCCCGGCCCGGAGCCGCGCCTCGTCGACGATGGCGGCGGTTCGTGAGGCGCCACAGCGATCGGCCCCCAGGCTGCGAAACTTCAACAGCGCGTCGAGGTCGCGGATCCCGCCGGCCGCCTTCACTCCACATCCGGTGGGGGCGTGGAGGCGCATCAGAACGACGTCGGCCTCCGTCGCGCCGCCGGGTCCAAATCCGGTCGAGGTCTTCACCCAATCGGCCCCGGCCTCCCCGCAGATCGTGCACAGGCGGATCTTCTCGGCGTCATCGAGACAGGCATTCTCGAAGATCACCTTGAGCTTGCCCCCACCGTCGTGTGTGGCGGCGGCGATCGACCCGATCTCATCGCCGACGGCCTGCCAAGCGCCGTCGAGAACCCAGGCGAGATTGACCACCATGTCGAGCTCGGTGGCGCCGTCGGCAAGGGCCCGGCGCGCCTCGGCGAGCTTCGTCGCCGTCGAGTTGGCACCGTGCGGAAAGCCGATCGTGGTGCTCGTTCGCACCTCGGAGCCGGCGAGGATCGCGGCGCACAGCGGCACGGCCCACGGCACGATGCAGACACTCGCCACGGAATAGTCCCGAGCGAGGCGGCAGCCGGCCTCGAGCCCGGCCCGCCCGAGCGTTGGATCGAGGAGGGCATGGTCGATCATCCCGGCCACCCCCCTGCACTGCTCCGCCGTGAGCAACGGCTGCCGATCGCTCATGCCTCGCCTCCGTCGACCGGCGCCCGCCAGGCGAGGAGCGTGCGGAGGAAGTCGTGCGATTGCTGGAGCGCCGCACGGCGGCCGGCAAGCGAATCCTCATAGGCCCGATCCTCCACCTCGACGCACACCGGCCCGCGGTAGCCAACTTCCCCCAGAACGGCGAAGAACCTTCCCCAGGGGACGTCGCCGAGGCCGGGCAGCTTCGGGATGTGATACTCCAGCGGCGTGGCGAGGATGCCGACGTCGTCGAGGGCCTGGCGGTTGATGCGGGCATCCTTGGCGTGGACATGAACGAGGCGATCGGCGAACTCGACGAGTGGGTGGACCGGATCCATCTGCTGCCAGACCAGATGGGAGGGATCGTAGTTGAGGCCGAAGGCGGGGCTGGGGATGTCGGAGAACATCCGCCGCCAGATCTTCGGGCTCGTGGCGAGATTCTTTCCCCCCGGCCATTCGTCGCGCGTGAACGACATCGGGCAATTCTCGATGCCGATCCGCACGCCGCAATCCTCGGCGAGCTTGACCAGCGGCCGCCAGGTCTCGAGGAACCGGGGCCAATTGTCGTCGACCGACTTCGTCCAATCGCGGCCGACGAACGTGTTCATCCGCCCGATGCCGAGCTGGCCCGCGGCCCGGATCACCTTGGCAACATGCTCGGTCGCGGCGAGCGCCTCGGCCTCGTTCGGTGCGAGTGGATTGGGGTAGTAGCCCAAGCCGCTGATCCCGATCCCGGCCTCGGCCGCCACGGCGCTGACCCGTTCGGCATCGGCCGCCGAGAAGCTGTCGACCGCGACGTGCGTCACGCCGGCATAGCGGCGCTCGGCCGCCGACGGCGGCCAGCACATCAGCTCGACGCACTCGTAGCCGGTCTGAGCCGCGGTGCGGAAGACCTCCTCGAGGGAGAGCTCGGGAAGAATGGCGCTGACAAAGCCGAGTTGCATGGGAGCTACCTGGGCCGGAATACGAGCGGCGGAGCGTTCGCCCCACATGTCTGGGCGTTATAGCCGCTGGCGGTGGGCAGGTCAGGCCCGGCAGGGATCGCCCGCGGAGCTTGCCATTTTCCGCATCTCCCCCACCCTCCGCCGTTGGGCCCCTCCGTCGATCCGCTTCGGCAGCCACCCGACCCATCGCGGGCCAGCCGCGTATCATTGACCGGGCGACAAACTCGCCCTGACTCGATCGGCCGCGACTGTCATGGAGGACCTCCGTCATGGATCCGCATTTCAACGAATATCTCGCCGCCATTGCCGGCATGCACGATGTCTATGGCGAGAAAGCCGATGACCACCCCACCGAGTTCCACGAAGTGTCCGAGACCGAGGGGGGAGTGGTGACGCTCGCCGCTGGGCTCCACCGGACGCATCAGGACTGCAATCCGTCGGAAGAGTTCGCCGGTTCCAGCGCCTGGATCTGATGCGGTATCCTGGCATGAGCGAGTAGCCCCCCGCGAGTCGCCGACGACTCCGGGGGGGCGCTGGCTCCGTCGCTCCGGAAACCTCCGATGCCACTCCAGCCCGCTGCCTTCCGTCTGGCCTTCGCGCTCCATTCGCTCGCCTTTCTGCTGCTCCTCACCCCGACCGGCGCTGAGGCAGGCACCTTCAACCCCGACCGGGCGATCGGTGATGTCGTTCCCCCCTGGACAGGGCTCGTCGGCACCGATGGCCGCGAGCATGGCTGGGAAGAGCTCGCCGACCACGAGGCCGTGGTCGTCGTCTTCACCTGCAACGGCTGCCCGTACGCGGTCGATCACGAGGACCGGATCAACGACCTCGCCACGCACTATGCCGCCGCCGGGGGGCGCGTCGCCGTCGTCGCGATCAATGCCAACCAGATCGACGAGGACTCCCTCGAGGCGATGGAGACCAGGGCCAGGGAGAAGAACTTCCACTTCCCCTACCTGTCGGATCCGGCGCAGGAGGTAGCGAGGTCGTTCGGAGCGGCGCGGACCCCGGAATGCTTCGTCCTCGATGCGAAGCGGCGGATCGCCTACATGGGGGCGTGGGACGATTCCCCTGACGGCTCGGGCGTGGGGAAGCGGTATGTCGAGGAGGCGGTCGCGGCGGTGCTCGCCGGAGAGCTCCCGGAAACGACCGAAACCGCCCCGGTCGGCTGCCTGATCCGCTCGGCCCGCCGCCGGGAAAAGCGTTAGCCGGGCTTGACGGAGGAGGTCAGCCCCGCCACCGGGAGCACCTCACGGTGGACCTCCGCGACCGATTCGATCCGCCCGTCGCGGAGCCGGACGATCCGGCGGGCGCGCTGGGCGATGTCGTTCTCGTGGGTCACCATCACGATCGTCCGCCCCGCCTTGTTGAGGGCGTCGAGGAGGTCCATGATCTCGTGGCTCGTCGCCGTGTCGAGGTTGCCGGTTGGTTCGTCGGCGAGGATCACATGCGGGTTGTTGACCAGCGCCCGCGCGATGGCGACGCGCTGCTGTTGGCCGCCGGAGAGCTCTGTCGGGCGGTGGCCGAGGCGCTTCGAGAGGCCGACGAGCTCGGCGAGCTTGAGGCAGCGTTCCCGCCCCCCGGGCATCGGTGGCCGCTGATAGGAGAGGGGAACCTCGATGTTCTCCACGACGCTCAACTGCTGGATGAGGTTGTAGGACTGGAAGATGAAACCGAGGTAGCGGCCGCGGATCCGCGACAGCGTCTCGTCGTCCATCACCGCCACGTCCTGGCCGGCGAGGTAGTACTGGCCGGTCGTCGGCCGGTCGAGGCAGCCGAGAACATTCAGGAGCGTGCTCTTGCCGGAGCCGCTCGAGCCCATGATCGCGACGTAATCCCCCTGCCGGAAATCGATCGAGACGTTGTCGAGCGCCTTCACCTCGTGGCCGCCGAGGGAATAGACCTTCGACACGCCACGGATCGCGGCGACGACATCGCGGGGGGGCGGGCCGGCGCTCGGCGTCAGGGCTTGCTGCGGGGGCATCCGGACCTCATTCGTGACGGAGCGCCTCGATCGGATCCATGTTCGCCGCCCGACGGGCGGGATAGATCCCGAACACGATCCCCACGCCGACGGAGATCGCAAACGCGGCAATGATCGACCAGGGGGCGAGGCGTGGCTCGAGGTTGCGGATGTTCGGTGGCAGCGCCGCCCAGACCTCCGGCAGCGACGTCCGGACCGCGAAGCGGACGGCGTTCACCGTCGGGCCGCAGAGAAAACCGAACAGCACCCCGAGGAGGCCGCCGGTCCCGGAGAGGACGACCGTCTCCCAGAGGAACTGCTGAACGATCTCCCCCTTCGTCGCCCCGAGGGCGCGGCGGATGCCGATCTCGCGGGTGCGCTCGGTGACGGTCGCGAGCATGATGTTCATGATTCCGATGCCGCCGACGAGGAGCGAGATCCCCGCGATCAGCAGGAGGAGGACGTTGAACATCGCCCGCATCGTCTCTGCCTGCTCGAGGAGCTCCTTCGGCACGACAATGGCATAATCGACCACCTTGTGGTAGCGCTGGAGGAGAACGCGGATGATGTCGGCCGTGGAGTCGACCTCCTTCATATCGTCGACGATGGCCGTGATCTGCGTCAGCTCGACCGTCTCCAATTGGAACGACCCGGCCCGCGAGGTGAAGACGCGGTCGCCGATCCGGACCCGGAACGTCGTCAGGGGGATGTAGACGTCACGGTCGTACTGACGGGCGTCGAGGCTTCCGCCAATCGCCGCTGCCGCCGAGCGTTCAGCCGCGACCCCGATGATGACGTAGAACTCCTGACCGATCTGCACGGCCCGCCCGAGCGGATCCTCGATCGGAAACAGCTTCACGGCCGCTTCGTGGGCGAGAACGACGACGTTGGCATACGACGTCATGTCGACGGCAGAGATCGCCCGGCCGCGGGCGATCTTGAGCCGGTTCATCCCAAAGTATTCGGGGGTGCAGGCGATCACCATGCCGTCGATGAACTGCTCGCGGTGCCGAACCTCGCGGCTGATCTCGCGCATCGGCACGGCCCGGCCGATCGTCGGCACGTTCGTGATGATCCGCTCGAAGTCCTCGCGGAGGAGGCCGTAGGAAATCCCCATCCGGGCGTTGCTGTCGCTGCGGCTCGACTCCTCCGCCGGCTTGATGCTGCGGACGATGATGCTCGTGGCCCCGAGATCCTTGATCTGCTGCTGGGCCTGGTAGCTCACGCCCTCCCCCATCGCCACCAGCCAGATCACGGCCGTGACCCCGATGAGGATGCCGAGGACAGCCAGCGCCGAACGGAGCTTGTGCAGCAAGAGGCTGCGAAAGCCGAGGCGGAGTTGCTGGAGGAACTTCAAAGGTTTCTTCCCCGGAGGAGCTCATCCCCCGCACATTCGGCAGGCCGCAGGGCTTCAGTCTTCCATCCCCAATCGACCAGCTCCTTACGGCTGCTTCGGCGCTCCACCGGGCGCGGGCCGCTCTCCCTTGCCGGCACCAGCCGGGGGCGCACCGGGCCCACCTGCGGCAGTTCCTGGGCCTCCCGCCGCCGGAACACCAACGCTAGCCCCACCTGCGCCAGCCCCACCGGCGCCAGCCCCACCTGCGTTAGCCCCACCTGCGTTAGCCCCACCTGCGTTAGCCCCACCTGCGTTAGCCCCGCCAGGAGCACCCGGAGCACCCGGCCCACCAGGAGCTCCCGGGCCACGCCCTGCCCCCCCTGGCATCCCGCCGGCCGTGCCTCCAGGCCCGCCCGCCCCCGGGGGCCCACCAGGCCCCTTGGGACCACGTTTGCCATCACCGGGCCCGGTCTCCTCGACCGCATCCTCGCCGAGGGCCTTGCGGGGGTTGAGGATCAGGGCGTCGCCATCTTCGAGGCCCTCGGTGATGTTGACGAGCTTGTCGTTGCCGAGGCCAAGCTTGACGACCCGCCGTTCGATCGAATCCCCCTTGCGCACGGCGCAGAGGTACTCGCCGCGCTTCTCCATCACCGCCGCGACCGGGACGGCGATCACGTCCTTGAAATCGGCGACGATGATCTCGACCTCGGCGGTCACGCCCGGCCGCACCTCCTGCGGCTCGCCTTCGATCCGCACCTGAACGACATACTTCTTCGCCGTCGACATCCAGTTCGACTGCGGCCGGTTGGCAACGGAAGTCACCGTCCCGTCGAACTCGCGCCCCTGGAGCTTGACGCGGGCCGCCATGCCGGTGCGGATCTTGTCGACCTTCGCCTCGTGGACCTCGACGTCGGCACGCATCCGCGAGAGATTGGGGAGGCGGATGATCGTCGTCCCCTCGTTGACCTTCGCGCCGTTCTTGATCTCTGTTTCGGCCTGGCGGTTGCGCTCATTGGCATAGATCACGAGGCCGTCCTTGGGGGCTTTCAGCGTGCACTTGGAGAGCTGCGAGGTGAGCCGATCAAGCTTCGCTTTCTCCAGCTCCAGCGACGCCCGTTCGCTGTCGCGCTTCGCCTCCATCGCATCGCGCTTGCTTGTCAGCTCCGTGATCATCTTCGGCTTCGCGAATCGCTCGAGGACGTCGAGCGAAATATCGGCGGTGCCGAGGTCGAGATCGGCCCGCTCCACGGCCGCCTTCTGGGCATCGAGCTGCTGCGGGGTGATGTAGCCCTTGCGGAACATCCGCTCGCCATGCTCGAGCTGGTTGCGGGTCGACTGAAGCCGCTCCTTCGCCGCCGACACGTCCGACTCGGCCTTCCGCAGCTCCTTCTTGTAGATCCCCTCGGTGTACTCCTCGACGGCGATCTTCGCCGCGGCGAAATCCTTCTCCGCCTGGATGTTGGCCGCGCGGGCCTTCTCGAAGGCGATTTTCTGCGCTGAGACATCCTCGGAGAGCTTCGAGCTATCGAGGCGAACGAGCTCCGTCCCCTCGGTGACTCGCGACCCGTCGTCGATCAGCCAGATGATCGTGGCGCCACCGGCAACGCCACAGACGACGTCGACGTTCTCGTCGCTCACCATGCTGCCGTCCTCGGTGACCGAGATCGTCAGATCGCCATGCTCGACGATGTGGGCCGGGAGGGCAGCGAGGGGATTGGCGTTGCTCCCCCGGCCGATGTGGGCGAGCACCCAGGGGGCGCCGGCGGCACCGCCGCCGAGCACGGCCAGCGTGATCAGCGTCCGCCAGGGGATCCGCCAGCCACGGCGGGGGGCGACCGGGGCGACGTTGTCGGTGATCGGATCGCCGAGGATCCCGGCGATGGCGCTCAAGTCAGCGCCACCCGAGGGGGCGGTCGAGGGGGGCGCTGCCGCAGCCGCGCGATCCTGAATGCTGGTGCTCATGGTTCTGCCAACCCTCCTCGAGACCGTGCCAAACCACTCCTCGGGGCACGAGGGCCCCGCGACCGCATCATTCTATCCGGTTTAGCGCCTACTCGGCCTTCCGAGCCCGCCAGCCATCCGCCATCCGGGCTGCCGCCGACGTCGGCCGGCCCCCGGCCGCTGCGGGAATCCTCAACGCTCCGGGGGGGGTGGCCGGAGCCGGCGCGGGTCCCTTCGGGGGCGCAGCCTCTCCGTCGGCCGGGGCGGGAATCGGGTCTGCCTCGACGTTGGGCCGCGGCGCCGGGGGAGCGGGCAGCGCCTCAGGCAGGCCGGGTGCACTGGCGGCCCGGGCCATCGCCTTGGCGGGAACGGCCGGCGGAGCGTCCATCTCCTCGAGATGCTTGAGCCACTCCTCCGGCACGGCCGGCGGAAGCGGGAGCTCGTCCTCCGTGGCGCGCTCGGCAGAGGCAAACGGCGCGTCGACCCACAGCCCCTCGTCGGTCAGCTGGAGGACGCCGAGCTGCTGCGCGAGCGAGGCCCGGGTGGCGTAATAGTTGATCCAGATGCTCGTGAAGGCGTCCTGGGTGCTCCGCAGATCGTTGAAGGCGAAGATCAGGTTGAGCGTCGCGGTGGGGCCGAGCTGGCCGGCCGAAACGTCGACGATCCCGGTCGGTCCCGGGGCCGGCGGCGGCGGGGCCGGCTGGCTCAACGACAGCCGGGTCTGGTCGACGCGGCGGATGGCGATGATCAGGGCGCGGCGCTGGGTCTCGAGGTTGCGCTTGTCGAGATCGAGCTGCCGGAGCGACTGCCGCAGCGATAGCTTGATCCGATCCTCGTACTGGATCTGCTGCCGGCGAACCTGCTGGTAGTCGAGGATCGCCTGGCGAAAGTTGTTGCGCTCGGTGAGCCGGGTGAACGGGGCATCGAACTGGACGCCAGCCGACATCGAGCCGGTCGGCGTGCGGAACTTGGCGGGGTTGTTGCCGACGGTATTCATGCCGCCGTCGACGACGACGTCGAGCCCGGCAAGGAGCGACATGGCGTTGAACTGAATGAGCCGCCACTGGTCGACCAACGCCGCCCGGTTATTCATCCAATCGAGGCGGTTGGCGCGGGCAATCTCGAAGGCGACGTCGGGATCGAGCGGCTCGATCTCCATCGTCACCGCCTCGATGCGGGCCCGGGCCTGGATGAGCGACATCTCGTCGACCGCCCCGGAGACGTCGGTGACGAGCTTGACGAACGTGTCGGAGGTCTCCCGGAGGTTTTCCGGCGTGATCCGGTCGCGGAGCCGCTCCATCTCCGCCTCCGCCCGCCGGGCCCGGTCGACGAGCTTGGCGAGATCGTCCTCCAGAAGCTTCATCTCGCGGCCGAATGTCTCGCGCTCGTTCGGCCGCATCCCCGCGAGCCGACCTGCAGCGTTGCTCCGCGCCAGGGCGAGGTCGGCGCTGACTGCCTTCGACTGCTCCTCGACCCGTTCCCGCAGCCCGCCGAGCCGGGCAACGCTCTCGGCGACGAGCTTCTTGTCGAGCTGATTCTCCTCCTCCTCAGTCTCGGCGTCGGCCTTGCCGGCGCCGGCTTCGTCCTCTTTCACGTCTGCCTTCGCGACCGATTCCTGCGCCGGTTCATCGTCAAGCCCGATCGCCCGGTCGCCCGGATCGCCGTCGTCGGCTACCGCACCCTTGGCAGCAGGGGCCGGGATCTCCTCGGCCCCGCGGAGCGCCTCCTCGATGCGCGGGTCGTCGGTCTCCTTCAGATTCTCCTCGTCGCCGAACGACCAGGTGGCGAGGAAGTCGCCGAAATCGTTTTGGAGCTTCTGGAGCTCGGGGCTGATGAACTGGAACGGCTTGATGAACGACTCGTCGAGGGCCACCGCCGTGTCAGAGGGAAGGCAGAGGATGTTGACCTTGAAGGTCTCGATCTGGTTGGTGAGCGACGTCTTCGCCTGGAGGAGTCCGGCCCGGCCGGTTTCGACGCTCTGGCGAAGCTGGTCGACCTGGTCGAGGCCGACGAGGCCCGCTTCGAGGTTGGCATCGAGGAGGGCCAGGGCCCGTTCCTGGGCGAAGAGATTCTGCTCGGCGTTGCGGATCTGCTGGCGGGCCTGGAGGAGGCCGACGAAGCCGCCGACGTTGCCGGCACCGCCACCGGCGAACCCCGCGCCGCCGGTGCCACCGCCGCCGACCTGGAGGCCGACACCGTTGCCACCGAAGAACACGCCGCCGATGTTGCCGAAACCACCGACGCCCGTGCCGGTGAACCCGGTGAATCCGGTGCCGCCGAAGAAGCCGCCGCGGCGTTGGAGCTGCTGCGGCGTGCCGGCCCCGAAGGCGACCTGGAGGAAGAAGCCCTGCCGATAAAACTGGAGCGTCCGCAGGTTCCCGAGGAGCGCCCGCTCGACGATCGTCAAGGGCTCGAGCGCGATCGACCGGCCGGCACGCTGGAGGAGCGGCTGGACAAAATTAAAATTGACGAGCGAGACGTTCGTGTATTTGTCCGGCCCGGCAAATTGCCACATGACCGAATTGACGACGCCGACGACCATCGTTCCGGCACTGGCGAAGTATCTCCGGGCCCGGAGGTTCGTTTCCGTCGCCCACGTGGTCGAGGCCCCGGCGGCATTGAGCGATCCCCGGTTGGCGTAGGCGGTGCCGTTGCCACCGAAGATCTGGACATCAAACCGGAAGCGCTCCGTGCTCACGTCGAGGGCCGAGAGGTAGAGCGTCTCGAGCTGATCCTGCCAATCGAGCGAGTTGAGATAGGCCAGGCGGATCGCCGACTCGAGCGTGAGCTTGATCGCCCCGCCGTCAGTGATCTCCACCACCTCGGCGATCCGCGCCCGCCACTCGGGGTTGTCGAGCGTCGTCCGATCACCATTGTTGTGCCACTGCTGCCAGCCCTTCTTCCCGTCGACGCAATGCATGTAACGGTGCGACGTCGGGTCGTCGGGAGGCATCGGCGGAAAGATCTGATTGTAGACGTCGTAGAACCGGCTCCGCTCGTCTTGGCGAACGTTGTAGTTGACCGGCACGGCCCAGCGCGGGTCGCACGACTTCTCCGCCAGGAGGGTGCTCACCTCCCGGTCGGCCTGCGTGTAATAGCGGCCGCGCGTGCAGCCTGCAGACCCGACGGCGAGGATCGCCAGTGGGAGAGCGAAGCGGACAAGCAGGGAGTTTGTTGGGCTGTTCGCCATGACCGGTGGATCCAGGCCCCCCTGGTTCGCGGCCCTCAACGGCATCCGGGGGGCAGTCGAACCACTCCCCGGGGCATCGGGGGAATCATCGACCCCGCCGGCCATCCGACTTGAGCGGTTCTAAAGGCTGGTGAGCCTGAGGCGACTTTGCCGGTGGGAGAGGAAAGTTCGCTCATTCGGCAGAGGCACCCCGACCGATACCGTTTCCCAGGGAGCATGTGCCCCCGTGGCCCGACATCGTCACGTCATCCCACGGTCCGACCGGTGGATCGTGGGTGGAATCCGAGGCGGTATGAGCCAAGCCAACGGTCCGCGAAACACCCCCGCCATTGGGCGTCTCGCCGCCTGCGCTCTCCTGGCGCTGCTCGCGGGCCCCATCCTGGCTGCCCAGCCTCAGGGCTCGCCGGCGCCCGCGGAGGCCGCTGCGAAGCAGGCCCCTAAGGCCGCTTCCAAGCCGGCTTCAAAGCCGGCCTCCCCACGCCCCGCCGCCACCCCGACTCCGGCACCGTCGGCCCCGGGAGACTCACCGTCCACCGCCGGCGAGCGGCTCACCGACGAGGGGGCCGCGCCAGTGCGCCAACCGGAGGCCCGCAATCCAATGGGGTATCCGGAATCGATCGGTGACGGCCCGTCGGTCCTACCGGCGTTCCCGCGCCGCGTCGACGACCTCCAGCAGGTGCCCGGCGGCCTCGATCCAGACCGGGTTCCCGAGCATGCCGAGGATCCCGACGGGCTCCTCGCCTGGTTCCAGGAGCCGTTCCCCGCTTCACCATGCGACCGCAATCTCCTCGATCCTGCCTGGATGGGCCCCGGCGAATACGCCTACCACAAGTCGGGGCGCCGCTGCTGGTGCTCGCGCGACCACACGCGCATGTTCCGGATGAGCTACATGGGGCGGCTGTGGCTGGCTCCGGAGCTGCTCCTCTGGTCGACCGCAGGGAACTCGCTGCCGGCGCTCGTGACGTCGAGCCCCGCCGGCACCTCGGCCGCCCAGGCGGGCGTCATCGGCCAGCCCGGCACGACGATCCTCTCCGGCAACGACTGGGCCCCCGGCACCTTCCGGCCGGGCGGACGGATCACCGTCGGCTACTGGCTCGATCCGACCCAGCACGACGGAATCGACGCCCAGTACTTCCAGCTCGCCGACGCCACGTCGACCGGCACCTTCACCAACCAGGGCGGAGCGGTGCTCCTGGGCCGCCCCTACGTCGACGCCACGACCGGCCAGCAGGCCGCGGTACTCCTCCCGCCGCCGAACACACTCCCGGCCGACCCCGCGCTCCTCTCTCGCGCGATCACGGCGACGCAAGACACGTCGTGGCAGGGCTTCGACCTTCTCTACCGCCGCTCCCTCTCCTGCGACCTCCTCCACCGCCGCTGGCTCGTCGGCGGCTACCGCTTCCTGCAGCTCAACGACAATCTCTCCGTCATCGACCAGTCGACCGTCT
>CALQRA010000068.1 GCA_943332855.1 Candidatus Kuenenia stuttgartensis | reverse complement strand
TCCGCTTTTTGCCCATCCGCATCGCCAGCAATCCCTGCCCGAGCGTGTTGTTGATCTTGTGGGCGCCGGTGTGGCTCAAATCCTCTCGCTTGAACCAGATCTGGGCCCCGCCGGCGTATTCGGTGAGCCGCTTGGCGAAGAGGAGGGGGAGAGGGCGGCCGACAAAGGCGGCGAGGAGCTGATCAAGCTCGGCCTGGAAGAGCGGATCGGCCCGGGCCTCGTCGTAGGCGGCCTGGAGCTGATCGAGCGCGGCCGAGAGCGTCTCGGGAACGTAGCGGCCACCGAACCGGCCGAAACGGCCATGGGCGTCGGGAACCTGCGAGATGCCACCGGCAGGGAGCGGAGGGGAGAGCGGGGAAGGCATCGGCGGAGGCTCCGGGAGACGCAGGGCAGCGGAAACGATTCAACGGCGTCGCCCGGGGGCCGCTGGCAACGCAAGCTTTCAATTGTAGCCGCCCCGGCAGGTGCTACCATCCACCGCCGCAGGTGCGTTGCGGCAGTCCCGCCGCGAGGAGCTTTCCGTGCCCGAACTCCCCGAAGTCGAGACGATGGCCCGCGGCATCGCGGGACTTTGCGGGGCCCGGATCGTCGCCGCCCGCTTCCCCCAAGGCACCTGCCGTCCGCTGGCGATCGCTCCAGACCCCGCCGAGATCGCGGCGCGGCTCGAGCGTCATCGCATTCTTTCGGTCGCCCGCTTTGGCAAGCGAGTGGCGATCGAGGTCGGCGGGGAGAAGTCGACGCCGCACTGGCTCGTCATCGAGCCGAGAATGACCGGGCTCCTGCTCGTGGCCGAGCCGCCGACGCCGCAGCATGTGCGCATGGAGCTCGAGGTCGTCATGGGGAAAGGCTCATCCGCGCGCCCACGCCACAAGCTCCTCTTCTGGGATCAGCGCGGCCTGGGAACGATCCGGCTGCTCGATGCAAAAGGGCTC
This sequence comes from Candidatus Kuenenia stuttgartensis, assembly GCA_943332855.1. Lineage (GTDB taxonomy): Bacteria > Planctomycetota > Planctomycetia > Pirellulales > UBA1268 > QWOP01. The sequence goes on along the minus strand of CALQRA010000068.1, from coordinate 20,293 downwards.
GATCGGGCCTGCGGCGCTGCCAAGCTCGGCCCCGACGGGCTGGTTGTCACCGGCGACGATCTGGCGGAGCGGCTGGGGGGATCAAGACGGGGGGTAAAGGTCGCCCTCCTCGACCAGAAAGCGGTGGCCGGCATCGGCAACATCTACGCCGCCGAGATTCTCCACCGGGCCGCGATCGACCCGCGCACCCCCTGCAACCGACTCTCCGCCACGGCATGGGAGGCCGTCGCGCGGGCCGCGCGGGAGATCCTCGCCAGCGCCGTGGCCCACGAGGGCTCGAGCATCGGCGACGAGCTCTACCGCACCGCCGACAACCGCAAAGGGGGATACCAGAAGCTCCACTGCGTCTACGGGCTCGCCGGCACCCCCTGCAAGACCTGCGGCGAAGCGATTCAAAGGATCGTCCAGGCCCAGCGTTCGACGTTTTTCTGTGCCGCCTGCCAGCCCCGCCCCCGGAGCACGACACGGCGTGGCCAGACTGCCAAACCACGACACCAACCAGCGGCGAAGTTGGTGCGGCGCGGCACGAAAGCGTAGGCTTTTCAGAATCGGCGTTGGTGCCGAAGCCAGTGAACTCGAAGGAGCCCACCCGATGCCACGCCATCCCCTCCGCCGCTCGATCAGCCGCCGCGGTTTCCTCGCCACGTCCGGCGCTCTGGCCGCAGCCCCGTCGCTCCTGGGGGGTGCCGGCCTCCTCGCCGGCCCGACGCTCCTCCGCGCGGCCGAGCCGTCCGCAGCGAGCACCGCTGAGACGCTCGCCCAGGCCCTCCATGCCTCGCTCTCGCCGAGCCAGCGGGAGAAAGTCTGCTTCGACTGGGACTACATCCACCCGAAGTTCGGCCTCTTGCGGTCGCGCGTCGGCAACAACTGGAATGCCACCGAGCCCGAATTGAAGAGCGGCTTCTACACCCAGGAGCAGAAGGGGCTCGCCCGGGAAATCTTCGAGCAACTCATTCATCCGCAGTGGCACGCCCGCTTCGACAAGCAGATGGAGGACGACTGCGGTGGCTTTGGCCACGCCCAGTCGATCGCCATGCTCGGGGAGCCGGGGAGCGGAAGTTTCCAGTTTCTCCTCACGGGCCGCCACATGACGCTCCGCTGCGACGGCGACTCCGCCGATCATGTCGCCTTTGCCGGACCGATCTTCTACGGCCACGACACTGGCGCCTTCAACGAGCCGGCCGACCATGAGGGGAACGTCTTCTGGTCGCAGGCCGTTGCCGCCAACAAACTCGCCACGATGCTCGACGGGAAGCAGCGTGAGGCAGCGCTCGTGGCGAAGACTCCGGCGGAGAATGCCGTCGGCTTCCGGGGCGACGCGCGCATCGACGGTCTGGCGGTCTCGGAGATGTCGCCCGATCAGCGCGGGGAACTCGAACGGGTCCTCGGGCTCCTGCTCGAACCGTTTCGCGACACCGATCGGGCCGAGGCCCGCACCTGCCTCGCCGCGCAGGGGGGCCTCGATCGCTGCCGCCTGGCGTTTTTCCGCGATGCCGACATCGGCAACGACGGCGTGTGGGACAACTGGCGTCTCGAAGGGCCGTCGTTCGTGTGGCATTACCGCGGCGCGCCGCATGTGCATGTGTGGGTGAACGTCGCCGACACGCCGACCGTCGCCACCAACGCCTGACCCGCTCCCCTCAACACGCACCATGAACGACTGCTGCATCGTCGGTGGCGGGATCATTGGTCTCTCCCTCGCCAGGGAGCTCGCCGGCCGCGGGGTGAAGGTCCGAGTCCTTGCGCGCGGCCGCGGCACCGAGACCACCTCCTGGGCGGCGGCCGGGATCTTCCCGCCAAGCCCGCTCCATGCCGGGATCTCGCCCGCCGATGCCCTCACCGCTTGGAGCGACAAGCTCCACCGCCTCTGGTCGCAGGATCTCCAGGCCGAGACCGGCATCGACAACGGTCTCCTCTCCAGCGGCGGCCTCCACCTCGCCAGGTCAGCCACGGGGGTCGAACGGCTCCGGGCCGACGCGACCCAGTGGCTGGCGCGCGGCACCCGCGCCGATTTCCTCGACCGTGACGGGGTGCTGGCGTGCGAACCGGCCCTGGGGGATGGCGACGACGGCGACGAGATCCTCGGGGGAATGCTGCTCCGTGAAGAGATGCAGCTTCGCCCCTCACGCCATCTCGACGCCCTCGAGAGGTCGTGTCGGAATCGGGGAGTGGTCATCGAGGAGGCCGACGTCCGCCGGTTTGTCGTCAGGGGCGCGAGGGTGGAGCGGGCGGTGACCGCGACCGGCGAGATCAGCGCCGGCACCTGGGTGCTTGCGGCTGGCAGTTGGACCGGCGGCCTGGCCAGGACCTTCGGCCTCGCGCTCGACACCCGGCCGATCCGGGGGCAGATCGTCCTCCTCCGCCTTCCGAAGCCGCTGATCACACGGATCGTCAACCGCGGCCTCGACTATCTCGTCCAGCGCCCCGACGGCCGGCTCCTCGTCGGCTCGACGCTCGAAGATGTCGGCTTCGATCCGAACACGACCCCCGACACCGTCACCCGCCTCCTCGGTGTCGCCCGGTCGCTCCTCGGTGAGCTGCCGGGGAGCATCGTGGAGCGATCCTGGGCGGGGCTCCGCCCGAGCAACGCCGACGGCCATCCGTCGATCGGCCCGATTCCCGACCTCGACAACGCCTTCCTATCCGCCGGCCACTTCCGCGCGGGCCTCCACCAGTCGACCGGCAGCGCCGTCCTCCTCGCCGATCTCATGACCGGCCTCACCCCCCACCTCGACCCGGCACCGTTCGCCCCCGGCCGGGCCCCTCCGCCGATCGGCTCCGTGCCCGCAGGGTCGACCGCCGACTATCTCGCCCGAACCGCGGCGGCCGGTGATTGAAGGCGGCTGACGCGATGCCCCTCACACCGCCTGCAGATCGAGCCGGCGGTGGATCGTCTCGATGTCGGCGGGCGTGAGCCGCCGACCGGCCGGCACGGTGGCTAGGTCGAGGAGGCGAACGAGCGCCGCCGGGATCCCCGCCGTGATCTCGTGGCAGGTCCGCACCATCTCGGGCCCGACGTCACCCAGCCGGCTCTCCACGATTCGGCGCGTGTCGGCCAGAGTCAGCGGCGGGACGATCGCCCGCAACCGGACGCGCGGGGCGATCCGACTGTCGCGGCCGACGAGCGTCAGCAGGCGCCCACGCCCCGCCAGGACGACGCACCGGTCGCTCCCACCGCGCGTGCCGATGGCGGCCAGATCGTCAGGGGTGGCCAGATGGGCATCGTCGACGAGAAGGATGTCGCCGATCGGCAGGTCTCGCTGGATCGCGTCCACCAGCGCCGCTGCGGAGCGGATCGGCAGGCTTGCCGGTTGACCGGCCCCGAGCTCGGCAGCCAGCGAAGCGAGGACGACGCTCGTCCCCACGCCAGCGGGGCCGGACAGCAGGACAACCCCAGCCGGCTGCTCGAGCGCGAAGCGGAGCCGGCCGAGCGCTGCCTCCTGGGCGGGCGTGAGGATCACCGGCACCGACCGGGTGACGACCATCACTTCACCCCGCGGCCAGGGCCGACTCGAACGTCACCGCCTCGCCGATCACCGTCAGGCCGATCGCGGCCAGGGCATCGGCCCAGGCGGGGCAGGGGGGGGCAGCGGCGCGGCGGACGAGCACCGCCGCATCACATCCCAGCGCCGCACGCTCGACGGTGCGACGGCGCACCGGACCGGTCGTGAACCATGGCCCGGCATCGACGAGCACGATCTCAGCCGCACGGGCCGCCTCCGCCTCGTCGAACGGCAGAAGCAGGGGGGCAAGGGGGTGAATCGCCACCGACCGGCCACGGCGGCGCAGGACCTCGGCCACGCCGTCGACGACGGTCGAGCGCCCCTCGCGTTGTTCCCCACCGGTGAAGGCGACGACCCTCCGGCCGTCTCGGGCCGCCGATTCAATTCCCTCCGCGAGGCTGTCCCATTCCGTCGGCACCGCCTCGAGGAGGCGAGCGACGACGGAGCGCTCGGCAGCGGGGGATTCCGCCGACGGCTGGGTGGACGGGGGTGTGGTCATGATGATAGGAGTTGACTCCGCAGGCTGTGGCTCGGCCGCCACCGACGCCGGGCGCGGCGGCCGGGAGAGGAACGCTCGGTCGAGCCAGTCGAGGGTCATCGGACCAGCCCCGTCCCCACATCCGGTTCCATGGCGATCGCTTCAGGTCCGTGCTGCTGTTCGTCCGCGGCGCGCCGTTGTTCGTCGCGCCACACCGCCGCCCAGAGACCACCGGCGAGCACCACGAGCACGAGCGTCGAGACCACCGGGAAGGGGGCGCGGGGACGGCGGCCGCGTTCCCTGAAGCCCACACCGGGCTGGCCCGGGACGTCGGTGACGGCAGTCACCGGGGCGACGACCGGCGCGTCGCCGGGGACCACCGGCACCTCCGGCCACCCCGCCGCCACGGGTTCATCGAGTCTGGGAAACCTAGCGATCACCACCATCCCGAGCGTGTTCCCTCCCAGGGCGTGGACGGCAGACCTCATCGCCCGCCGCACTGTCCCGGACGGCCGGAGCCTTCCGACAACCGAGCCCTCTCCGGTCCATCGGCCCCGCGGCGCGCGACGCTTGAGGGGGAGCAGGGGGGAACCGCCATTCCCCCTCGCCGCCCCAGGTTCCCGGGCAAGAAAGGCCCCAATCGCTCCCCACCGTCGCTCACCGAGTCGCAGTATGCCCGCCCCCCCCCAGTCGCCTATCATGACCCGTCCCGTCCACGTTCCCACCCCGTGAAACACAGCCCCGGCGGCTCCCGTTCGCCGGCCCCACCATGACTACGCTTCCCCGTGACGTCCGCCAAAAGGCCTTCCGCGAGCTCCTCGCCACCCGCATTGCCGTCCTCGACGGCGCCATGGGAACCATGGTCCACGCCCTCGGGCTCGACGAGAACGGCTTCCGGGGCGAGGCTTTCCGCGACCACCCGAAGGATTTGAAGAACTGCATCGACATCCTCGTCCTCACGCAGGGGGACGCGATTCGCGGGATCCACGCGGCCTACCTGGAGGCCGGGGCCGACATCGTCGAGACCAACACCTTCGGCGCCACCGCCCTGGCCCTGGCCGACTTCGGCCTCGAAGACCGGGTCCGCGAGTTGAACCTCGCCGCGGCCAAACTCGCGCGCGACGCCGCCGACGCCGCCACCGCCAAGACCCCCGACCGCCCCCGGTTCGTGGCCGGCTCGATCGGACCGACGAACAAGCAACTTTCGATCGCCGGCAACGTCAACGACCCTGGCCACCGCGACGTCACCTACGATCAGATGGTGGCCAACTACCGGACGCAGGTCGAGGCGCTCCTCGAGGGGGACGTCGACGTTATCCTCGCCGAGACGGCCTTCGATACCCTCGTTTTAAAAGCCTGCCTGTTCGCCATCGAGGAGACCTTCCGCTCGACCGGGATCCGCCTGCCTGTGATGGCGTCGTTCACCGTCTTCGAAGGGGGGCGAACGCTCTCCGCCCAGACGGTCGAAGCCTGCTGGATGAGCCTCTGCCACGCCGATCTGGTCAGCGTCGGGATCAACTGCGCCCTCGGCGCCGAGAAGCTCCGCACGCATCTGGCCGATCTCGGCCGGATCGCCCCGATCCCGGTCAGCTGCTACCCCAACGCCGGGCTTCCCAACGCCCTCGGCGGCTTTGACGAGACCCCCGCCTCGATGGCCCGGGTGCTCGGTGATTTCGCCCGGGAGGGATGGCTCAACATCATCGGCGGCTGCTGTGGGACGACGCCGGCCCACATCAAGGCAATCGCCGAGGCGGTCGCCAAACACCCGCCGCGGGTTCCCCCGGCAGACTCGGATCGCTCCCGCTACTCGGGGCTCGAGATGCTCGAGATCCGCCCCGAGAGCAGCTTCACGATCATCGGCGAACGGACGAACGTCACCGGCTCGAAGGCCTTTTCCAGGCTGATCCGCGAGGAGCGCTACGAGCAGGCCGTCAGCGTCGCCCGCCAGCAGGTCGAGAGCGGCGCCAATATCATCGACGTCAACGTCGACGAGGGGATGCTCGACGGCCCGACGGTGATGACGAAGTTTCTCACGCTCCTCTCGAGCGAGCCGGAGGTCGCCCGTGTCCCGGTGATGATCGACAGCTCCGACTGGCGGGTGCTCGAAGCGGGCCTCAAGTGCCTCCAGGGAAAGGGGATCGTCAACTCGATCAGCCTCAAGGAGGGGGAGGAGGATTTCCTCCGCAAGGCGAGGACGGTCCGTCGCTACGGTGCCGCTGTCGTCGTCATGGCCTTCGATGAGGAGGGGCAGGCGGCCGACGCCGACCGCAAGGTGGCGATCTGCCAGCGCGCCTATCGGCTCCTCACCGAGCAGGCCGGATTCGCGCCGCAGGACATCATCTTCGACCCCAACATCCTCACCGTCGCAACCGGCATCGAGGAGCACAACCGCTACGCCATCAACTTCATCGAGGCGACGCGGCGGATCAAGGAAGCGATGCCGCTGGTGAAGGTGTCCGGAGGGGTGAGCAACATCTCCTTCTCGTTCCGTGGCAACGATGCCGTCCGCGAGGCGATGCACGCCGCCTTCCTGTACCACGCCATCCGCGCCGGGATGGAGATGGGGATCGTCAACGCCGGCCAACTCGCCGTCTACCAGGAGATCGATCCACAGCTCCTCGAGCGGATCGAGGATGTCCTCTTCGACCGCCGTCCCGACGCCACCGACCGGCTCATCGAATTCGCCGAGCGGGTCAAACACCGCGACACCGGCGACGTCGCGAAGGCCGATTCGTGGCGCGACCTCGACGTCGAGGCTCGCCTCCAGCACGCGCTCCTGAAGGGAATCGCCGACCACGTCGAGGCCGACGTCGAGGAAGCACGAGGGAAGTATGCCGCGAGCCTCGAGATCATCGAAGGGCCGCTGATGAGCGGCATGCAGGTCGTCGGCGATCTGTTCGGCCAGGGGAAGATGTTCCTCCCGCAGGTCGTGAAGAGCGCGCGGGTGATGAAGCGGGCGGTCGAATACCTCAAGCCGTTCATGGAGGCGGAGAAGCAGGGACAGGAACAGACCTCCCGCGGCCGGGTGCTGATGGCCACGGTGCGCGGCGACGTCCACGACATCGGCAAGAACATCGTCGGCGTCGTGCTCGGCTGCAACGGCTACGAGGTGCTCGACCTCGGGGTGATGATCCCGGCGGCGAAGATCCTAGAGACGGCAAGGGCCGAGAAGGTCGATATCGTCGGCCTCTCCGGTCTGATCACGCCGAGCCTCGAGGAGATGGTCCACGTGGCCGAGGAGTTCGAGCGCGAGGGGCTCACCGTGCCGATCCTCATCGGTGGCGCCACGACCTCCGCCCGGCACACAGCGGTGAAGATCGCGCCGAAATACTCCGGCAACATTGTCCACGTCCTCGACGCCTCGCGGGCTGCCGGTGTCGTGGAGAAGCTCATCAATCCGGCCAGCCGGGAGGGATTCTCGCGGGACAATCGCGCCGCTCAGACGCGGGATGTGGAAAACTTCAAGCGGCGGCAACTGGCGACGCTCGTACCCCTGGCCGACGCCCGTGCGAAGCCTTGGACGACCGACTGGTCGACGGCCCCGATCGACGTGCCGTCGTTCCTGGGAATCAGCCGTCTCGACACGATCCCCCTGGCGGAGCTCGTTCCCTACATCGATTGGTCGCCGTTCTTCCAGGCCTGGGAGTTGAAGGGGAAGTTTCCGGCGATCCTCGATGACGCTGTGGTCGGCACCGAGGCCCGCCGGCTCCACGAGGATGCCTGCCAGTTGCTGGATCGCATCGTGGCCGAGGGGAGCCTCCAGGCCCGCGGCGTATACGGATTCTTCGCCGCCAATACCCAGGGCGACGACATCCTCCTCTACACCGACGAGTCGCGGACGAAGGAGTTCGGCCGCGTCCACACCCTCCGGCAGCAGTGGGAGCGGAAGGGGCAGGACACCTTCCATGCCCTCGCCGACTTCATCGCCCCTGTCGGGAGTGGTCGCAACGACTACCTCGGCGCCTTCGCTTGCACCGCCGGTCACGGGTGCGATGCCCTCTGCACCGGCTTCGACAAGGCCCAGGACGACTATTCGTCGATCCTCGTCAAGGCGATTGCCGACCGCTTCGCCGAGGCGGCGGCCGAGTGGCTCCATGCAAAGGTCCGCCGCGAATGGGGCTTCGGCCGGGCCGAGGGGCTCTCCACCGAGGATCTCTTCGAGGAGAAGTACCGCGGCATCCGCCCGGCGCCCGGATACCCCGCCTGCCCGGACCACACCGAGAAGCTCGCCCTGTTTGATTGGCTCGGGGCCAGGGAGGCAGCCGGCATGGAGCTCACCGAAAGCTTTGCGATGATGCCGGCGGCAAGCGTCAGCGGCCTCTACTTCGCCCATCCGGAGGCCCGCTATTTCGCGGTCGACCGGATCACGAAGGAACAGGTCGAGGACTACGCCGACCGCAAGGGGATGACGGTGCCAGAGATGGAGCGTTGGCTGGCCCCGAACCTCGGCTACGACCGCGACTGACGCTTCGCGGTTTCCCGGTCTCGGCCGCGCCACCGTCCCAGGCTGAGCGGTCATGACGATTGTGCCGGCCGCGCGGACCGGCCTCCGGGGAGCGGGCTCATTCCGTCGGCCCGGGCTGCCGAACAGAGGGATGGAGGTCGATCCATGCCCCGCCGCGCCGAAGGCCCGCCGAAGTCAGTTCCCCCGGGCCGCCCCGGGTCGAAGGCACTCCCCCAGTCCCCGGCCCCGCTCCCGGTGATCGTGAAGCGCCAGCGCGGACGGCGCGTGATCCTCGATGTCAGCCCCGCCGTGGAGACCGGCCCGGCCTCGAACGCGCTCTTCGTGGAGCGATTCCTGACCTACGTCCGCCACGAGCGCGCCCTCGCCGACAACACGCTCCAGGCTTACGCCCGCGATCTCCGCGACTTCAGCGCCTGGCTCGGGGGGCGAAACGCCGCGGCGATCTCGATCCGCGATCTCGGCGACTACCTCGGCCATCTCTCGAAGAAGGGACTGGCCCGGGCGAGCGTGGCCCGGCAGGCGGCGACCCTGCGGGTCTTCTTTGCCTTCCTCCAGCTCGAGGGGACCGTCCAGGAGAGCCCGGCCGCGCTCCTCGCTGCGTCGCGCCGCGACGACACCATGCCCGGTGCCATGTCGCCCGAGCAGGTTGATCGCCTCCTCGCCAGCCCCGACGGCAGATCTCCGACAGGGCAGCGGGACAAGGCCCTCCTCGAGTTGCTCTACGCCACCGGCTGCCGGGCCTCGGAGGTGTCGTCGCTGAAAATCACCGACATCCATCTCACCGAATGTTTCTGCACCTGCCACGGCAAAGGGAACAAGGAACGCGTCGTGCCGCTCGGTGCCCGGGCGGTGCACGCCGTCCGCACCTGGATCAATGGCCACCGCGGCACTTATGCTGCCAAGCCCGAGGGAATCCCGCCGTGGGCGCTGCTCTCGTCGCGCGGCAACCGGCTGTCACGGATGCGAATCTGGGAGATCGTTACCGACCACGCCCGGAAGGCCGGGGTTCCCCCCGATATCGGCCCCCACACCCTTCGCCACAGCTTCGCGACCCATCTCGTCGCCGGAGGGGTCGATCTGCGTCACGTCCAGGAGATGCTCGGTCACGCGAGCATCGCCACGACGCAGCGCTACACGCATGTCGACGCCGGCCGGCTCAAGGGGATCCACGGCCGCTTTCACCCGCGTGGGTGAACCACCGCCCCGGGAGCTCGTGGCAGCCCCGGCCCACGGACCACCCACAGATCACCACCCACACAGTGCCATCGGGGCGACACCCGACATCAGCCCTTCTTCGGCGGCGTGAACTTGATCTTCCGGATCAATTCCACCACCTGACCGTTCTCCACCTTCCCCGACACGGCCGTGATCGCCTTGACGACGTTGGCGTATTTGAGGGCGTAGTCGGCGTCGAACTCGACCTCCGTCTTCTCGGCGAGCGAGTTGGGGCCGCTGTCGGCCCCGACCAGCCCGATGATCCGCTTCCGGAGCTCGTCGAAGTCGGCGACGGGGGTGCCGTTCATCGCGATCGCGGCCAGGCTCCCATCGGGTGCGGCCGAGAGCTTCACCCTGACCGGCGGCACCTGCTGGTCGTCCGGGGCCGCCGCGGCCGCCGCTGCGATCGGCATGCGAATGTCGAAATCCCCCTCCGGGGAGACGACCTTCAGGGTGCACATGAAAAACGACATCAACTGGAAGACGACGTCGATCATCGGCGTCATGTTGATCTCGACCTTGTCGGTCAATCCCGAGCTGGATCTGCGTGCCATTGGTTCACCGCCTGTCGTCGTACTGTGCCCGGAGGGCGAACCGCTCAAACCCCTTCTCCTGGCAGATGCGGATGATGTCCTGCACCTCCCCCGTCTGCGCCCGGCCGTCGGCCCGGACGATGATCGTCGCCGAATTCGGCTCCCGATTCTCGTCGATCATCACCGTCTTCTCGCGTTCCAGGTAGGCCCCGATGTCGCGGACGGCGACAAGCTCACCGGCGTAGATCACCGAGCCGGCATTCGTGAGTTGGAGCGTGATCGGCTTCTCGATGACCCCTTCGGCCGGCTTTGCGAGCTGGCTCGACGGCAGCTGGATGCGGTCATCCTGCTCCGCCTCCGAGAAGTTCATCACGAACATGAAGAACGTGATCAGCTGAAACGTCATGTCGATCATCGGCGTCATGTCGATCTCGGTGTTCGACGGACCGCCGTTGCGTTTGGCCATGGGTCGAATCGCTCCGGGGAAGATCCGCTACGGGGAAGGAGAGCCACTCGTCACTTCTTGACGCCCATCGTCTGGAAGCGCGACATCAGCCTCTCCGACTCTTCGGCGACCTCACCGTTGAGCTTCTGGAGCCAGTTCTTGAACAGCGCGAAGCAGGCGATGGCCGGGATCGCCAGCCACAGCCCGATGAGCGTCGTGATCAGCGCCTGGGAGATGCCGATGGCCAGCTCCGACGGCTTGGGGGCCGTCGCCGACTTGGCGATCACCATGAACGCCCCGACCATCCCGTCGACCGTCCCGAGGAGGCCGAACATCGGCGCCAGCGCCCCGATCAACGACACGTAGCTGATCTTGTGCTCGAGTTTCATCGCCTCATCGTCCTCCGCTTCCTGCATCGCCTCCACGGCGGCGGGATGGCCGGACTGGAGTTTGCCCATGCCGGCCGCGAGCACGTGGCCGAGATAGGAGTCATCGGCCTTGGCCAGATCGTAGGCGTTCTGGAATTCCTTGGCGTCGAGAGCCGCCTCGAACCCGTCGCGAAGGGCCTTCGGCATCAGCGCCTCGCGGCGGATCTGGAGGAAGCACATCACCAGGAGCGCGACGAGGGCAAACGAGAGGAGGAGAAAGATGATCACATACCGCAGACCGAGCGCGTTGTAGTAGAAGGAGAGCATGCTCTCCCCCTCGGCCGGTGCCCCCTCCTCGTCGGCGAGATCGTCTTGGGCGACGGCGACGGTCGGGGAGAAAACGGGCCCGATGGCCGCCGCCGACGGCAGGAGGAGCGCCACGGCAAGCGCCGCCCGCGACAGCGTCGTACGGAGGCCCCGGAGGAGCGCCGGCCCCACCCCAGGGAGCAGCGCCGCGCCGCCGCCGTTCCCACTCACCGCCTCGATCGCAGCCGACTCCATGCTCGTCTCCTAAAAACGTCGATCCGACCGATCCCCTCACACCTGATCCCCGATTCCACCGACCGGCCGGTGACTCCGGAAGCCGCCCACGGTCCCGGGCCCCGTGGATCGTACGTCACCCGGGTTCGTCGCCTCAAGCCGGGGTGCCAGAACGCGCCCCCGCCCCCCCTTCGATCATGTCTTCGCCGCCGTCAGTTTCTTCGCCCACCGCGAGCCAGGATAGCTCGTTTCGAGCGTCGATCGAGCCTCCCGAGAGCGCTCCGGGTTGGCCCCCTTCTCCCACAGCTCAACGAGGTGGTAGAGGGCTTCGGCGTGGTTCTCGGGGGCCTTGTTGTAGACGAGATCGACGGTCAGAAACGCAATCAGGGCATCCTGCTCCTTCCCCGCCACGGCCCGATAGGCCTGACCGAGGGCGTTGTAGGCCCGGCCGAGAACCTCCCCGTCCTCCGGATCGGCCTGCTGGATGACCGACTGGACGAGCGTGATCGCCTCGTCGGGCTTGCCGAGTTGGGCCAGACAACGGGCCCGCCCCAGCTCGGCCGCACGCTTCTGGGCGGCGCTGGCTTCGTCGGTGGTGCGGATCTGCACCGCGGCATCGTATTCCCCCAGTGCCTCGGCATATTTCCCCTGATCGAGGAGCATCGCCGCCTTGGCCGAAGCCGCCCGGACCTTGAAGGCCGGCGGCCCCTTCGCGAGCTGCCCAAACGCGGCCAACGCGTTGTCGATCCTCCCGGCCCTCGCGAGGAGGTCCCCCAGAAGCTCCTGCATGTCATAGGCGTGGTGGCTCTCCGGGTGCTTCGCCACGAAATCGGCCACGAGCTTCCCCGGCTCACGGGGATCACCCCCGGCGGCCAGCGCCACGCGAGCGGTCGCCGCCGCCCGCACATACTCGACCTCGTCGAGGAGAATCTGCTCGGCGCCGTCGAGATCGTTCGCACCGATCTTGGCCAATTCCTCGAGCGCGTCGGCCGCCCGACCGCGGAGCAGCATCGAGCGGGCCGACTTCAGCTCCGCAGGCTCGTCGCCGAACTGCACCTCCCGGATCTGGTCGACGGGGATCTTCTTGGTTTCTCCCGTCCGATCCTCGAACTGAACCTCATTGGCGTCCGTCGCCGTGACACGGCCAGAGAGCGTGCCGGCGGTCGTCACCACCCGGTCGGCCGTCTGCGCGGCGGCCTCGCCCCCGGCAAGAAGGACCCCGACGAGGAGAACGGGGAGGAACCACGGGGCGGGGATCGCTCCCCGGCGGATGGACGTCGGCATGGCGGGGGGATTCCTGGTCGAGCGGGCGGGCGTCATGAGGCGGCGACAGGGGTTTCGTCGAGCTCGGCGAGCCCGCGGGGGCTCGTCTCGCCGCGTTCCTTTTGGATCTGTTTCAGCAAGGCATCGAACTGGGCCCGGAACGAGTCACCGCCGAGGTCGGGATAGAGGCGGTAGGTGACGGAGACATCGTTGAACGCCATCTGGAGAAGCTTGGCCCGGTCCTGCCCGGGCTTCGCAAGGAGGGCGAGGCGACAGCGGACGACGTTGAGCCGCGCCGCGAAGAACTTCGCCCGCGCGTCGGCCGCTTTCGGGTCGGCGGCCTGGCGGGCGAGCCGGTTGGCAATTCCCCCCCAGCCCCAGGCCACGCCCCCCTGGCTCTTCCGGCCGGCGATCGCCTCCCGCAGGAAGCGCGCGGCGGCAACGCCATCGGTAGCCTTCTCCCCGGCCGCCTGGAGCAACTCGGCGGCCTGAATCTGGGCATCGAGCGAGTTTTGACGCTTCGGATCGGAGAGGATCCAGTCGACATGCCCGAGGGCCTCGTCCCAGCGCCCCAGCTCCCGGTAGACGCTCGCCAGTTTGAGGCGGATCGAGGGGACGAAGCGGGCGATCTCCTCGGCGCTCCCGGCCGTCGCGGCGCCCGAGCCTGCGAGGAGTTTTTCATAGACCTCGGCCGCCCGCGCCAGGTATGCCAAAGCCTTCGCCCGGGGCACGACCGAGCCCGACCCGCTCCCCGACCCGAGCGAGAGGTAGGTCGTTGCCACCCAGATCTGGGAGGCGACCTTCGCATCCCGCTTGGCGACCCCCTCGAGAAACTTCTCAAACCCGGCGAGGATCCCCAGCGCCGCAGCCGGCGCCTCCGCCGCGGCATCCCCTTGGGCTGCGGCCAGGGCTTCGAGTTGCCCCTGGAGATCGCGCCCCATCGCCAGGTACATGTTCGTCAGTTTGGCGGTCGCCTCCGGGCCGGTTCCGGCCACCGCCTCGAGCTTGTCGAAGGCCTGCTGGGCCTTGTCGAGCTGCTGTGACTGGATGAAAAACCGCAGCGCCACGGTGGCCGCATTCTCGGCCAGCACCCCCGACGCCGCGACGGCGTCACCGGAGGAGAGGACCGTCCAGCCCCCCCAGGAGGGATGTTCGAGGAGCTTTGCCGCCAGGGCCTGGTCTCCATCCTCCATCGCGATCTGGCAACGGGCCAGCCCCCCCGCCACGGTCACCGGGCTGACACCGGCGGTGGGGCCGGCGGCCAGACCGGCGTCGAGGCTGTCGATGGCCCGTCCCTTCCAGGCCGCGAGGGCTTCGGCAGCGGGGCGGACGTCCTCGGGGAGCCGACGCCGCTCGACGACCTCACGCCACAGCGCCCCGCCGGCCCTGAGGAGCACCTCGGCCCCCTTGGCAGTGTCGCGGGGCACGTCACCGATGATCTTCACGAGCCGGTCGGCGTCGTGCGACTCGGCCGCCGAGGCGACTGCGATCTGCGCCGCTTCGGCGCTCTCCGGCTCCTTCGGCCAGGTCCGCATGATCAGCGCCGCGACATCCGCACACCGCGTCTTGGCCGCCGCGCGCCACGGCGCCGGCCCATCCCGGCCGAGCTGCTGCCAGCTCGCCATCGCAATCTTCGCCGACTGCCGCGCTCCCTTTGCATTGGGGTAGCGCTCCGCCAGGAGCGTGCCCACCGCGGCCGCATCGTAGAGGCGACGGGCGTCATAGAGGAGGTAGGTGAGGAGGGAGCGGGCCCGGTTGAGATCGTCGGCGGCAACTCCGTCACCACGCATCAGCGCCCGCTGCAGCGATTGAAGAGCCCGCCCCCGCTCGACGCCCGCCGCTTCCAGGGCCGCCGCAGCCTCGTCGGGCTTTCCGGCCGCCGTCGCCCCCTTCGCCTCGGCCTGTTTCTCCTGCATCGCGGTCACGGCCCCGGCCGCGACGTCGAACGCCGCGGCAAACGAGGCCGCCGGATCGTCGTCGTCGTCGGGGGCGGCCCGGCCGAGCTTTTCGAGAAGGGCCCGGGCCTCGCGAGCGAAGTCCTTGTTGTGACGGGCGACGTCCGTAGCGAGCTTCTTGGCGTCCCGCAGCATCCCCGGCTTCTTCCCCTTCTGGTCGGCGGGGAGGACCTCGGCCTTCTCCGCCAGCAGCTGCGCCGAGCGGACCTTCATCCCCAGCCAATCGGCGTCGAGCCGGTTGGCCGGCACGTTCGCCAGGGAGAGCCTCTGGAGCCGGTCGTCGAATTGCTCGTAGACCTTCTCCTCCAGCCAGCACTCGAGCGAGGCGTTCACCGCCTTGGCGCGGAGCGTCGGCACGAACCCCGATTCCCCCTCGAGGCCGCGGATGCCTGCGAGCGTCAGCAGCGCCGTGTCGAGGAGCTTGCGGCGCTCCTCGGGCACCGTCTCGGCCTGGGCGAGGACGAGGTAGTTCCGTCCCTCGTAGTACCTGGCGTAGAGGCCCGCCCCCCACTTGGGATACTTCTCAAACAGCTTCCGATACCGCTCGGCCGAAGCCCGCACAACCACCTTCCATTCGGCCGACCCCGGCGGGAGCGCCTTCGACTTCTCGAAGTACGCGTTGCCGACGAGGAGTCGGGTCTGGAGCAACTCCCCCCGCAATTCGTCCTGACGATCCTCGAGCCGCTCCATCGCCTTGACGTCGGTCGACGACTTCTTCGCCGGCCGCCGGGCCTTCTTCCCGGCCGACGACTCGTTCCCCTCCTTCTCCTTGCCGGTGTTCTTGAGTTGGGCGAGGCGGGCATCGACCTCGCGGAGGCTCGCGAGCACGGCATCCTCGGCGTTCGTCGGCGGGGGGGGCTCGGCGCCCGGCTCGCGCGGCGGCGCCTCGAGTGCCGCAATCGCGCCGTCGAAGAGGGGCATCGCCTCCGCCATGAGCTTCGCCGCATCCTCCCCGGGGCGCTTCGCCTGCGCGAGCTTGATCCGGCCCTGCTCGACGAGGAGGTTCCCTTTCTGCGTGTAGGCGGCGACCGCCTCGTCGCCGGTGGGCACCGCTGCCAAACAACGGTCGACCTCCTGGGCCGCCTGCTCGAGCATCGCGGCCCGTCGGGCCCCGGGGGACTCGCGGCGGGCCAGGGAGGAGAGCGCGGTGGCACGCCGCAGCGGAAGGCTGCGGCGGAAATCGGCCGAGGTGGCAGGATCGGCCGCGACCCGGTCGAGGACCGCGATCACGACATCGTCCATCCGCTTCTCGATGAGCGCGTCGAGGAGCCGGCGGGTGGTCGTTTCGGCAGTGCTGCCGTTCTCCGCCCCGGCTCCCTCACGCTGCACCAGGGCCGCAAAGAGCACCCCGCCGGCATCGACCACGAGCCTTGGCAGGGCTGCCAAGCAGCCACCGAGCAAGCAACCACCAAGCAGGAGGATCGATCCGATCCCGTGACCGGCCCGAAGGCCACCGTGGAAATGCGCCATGATCCCAGCCCCCGATCCTCTCTCCGCCCCCGCCACACAACAATCAGGGGCCTTTCATCGATCGGGGATGACCCCGGTCGGGTGCCTGCCGCTCTTGACTCGACCGGCCGAACAATCCGACCGCCACGTCGATCGCCCCGTCCCTTCGCTGCATTGTGACAATCGCCGCAGGGGCGTCAAACGCGATCGGCCGACCGACGGATCACCTCCGGGCCGCGCGGCTGGCCGACGTTGACATCGCCAACCAGTTGGGGAGTTGGCCGGCCGGGGGCATCCGCACCACCCGGACCGAGCGGATGCCGGGGACGGCGGCCACGGCGGCGATCGCCTCGGCCGAGGGCTCCACATCGAGATTCAGCACCCCGATGGCGTCTCCCCCCGGAGCCGACCGGCCGACGGTCATCTGCGCGATGTTGACCCCCAGGCCACCGAGGACCGTGCCGACGTTGCCGATGATCCCCGGCACGTCCTGATGGGTGAAGAAAAGCACGATCCCGTCGAGGTAGGCCTCGAGCCGGTGCCCCTCGAGCTGCACCAATCTCGGCATCGCGTGGCCGAAGAGCGTGCCGGCAGCCCGGTGGACGCGCCCTTCGGCGACGAGGTCGACCGCGACGACGGAGCTGAAGGCGCCGGGATCGGTCCGGCTCTGCTCGACCAGATCGATGCCCCGCTCCCGGAGCAAGACCTCGGCATTGACGATGTTGACATCGTCGGCGACGCCTTCGAGGAGCCCCGCGGCGAAGGCCGCGGTGATGAGCTTCGTCGACCGGGAGGCAATCTCTCCCCGGTAGGCGATCGAGCAGGAGCGCGGCGGGGCGTCGTCGAGCTTGGAGAGGAGGAGGCCGAGCCGCCAGGCGAGGTCGAGGAAGCCCTTCACCCCCTCGAGCGTGGCCGGGTCGATGGGGCTGGAGTTCACCGAATGGCGGATGGCGCCGGTGGCGAGGAAGTCGACGAGCAGGCCGACCCCCTCCACGGCCACCTGTGACTGCGCCTCCTCGGTGCTCGCCCCGAGGTGTGGCGTGACGAGCACGCCCGGCTTGTCGAACAGGGGCGACTCCGTGCACGGCTCCTTCTCGAACACGTCAAGGGCCACGCCGGCAATCACCCCGCGATCGAGACCCTCGACGAGCGCCTTCTCGTCGTAGATCCCCCCCCGGGCGCAGTTGATGAGGCGGACGCCCGGCTTGAGAAGATCGAGCTCCTTCATGCCGACGAGATGCTTCGTCTCGGCCGTGAGGGGCGTATGGACGGTGAGGTAATCGACCTCGGGGAGCATGGCATGAACGCTGGGGAAGAGCTCGATGCCCAGCTCGGCGGCGCGTTCCACCGAGAGGAACGGGTCGAACCCCAGCACCCGCATCTCGAACGCCCGCGCCCGGGAGGCGACGGTCTGGCCGATGCGGCCCAGCCCGACGATGCCGAGCGTCTTGCCGGCCACCTGCGCCCCCATGAACTTGTTCCGGTCCCAACGGTGGGCCCGGAGGCTCGCATCGGCGGCGGCGATGTTGCGCGAGAGCGCCAGAAGGAGCGCGAACGCGTGCTCCGCCGTGCTCACTGTGTTGCCGGCCGGCGTGTTCATCACCACGATGCCCTGCCGCGTGGCCGCATCCTTGTCGATGTTGTCGGTGCCGACCCCGGCCCGCACGATCGCCTTGAGCCGCTGATTGCCCGCCAGCACATCGGCGGTGATCTTCACGCCGCTGCGGCAGATCGCCCCGTCATGTCGGGCCAAGCCCGCACGGAGCGACTCCCCGGAGAGCCCCGTCGCCACTTCGTAGGTGATGCCGTGGGCCGCCGCGGCATCGAGAAGGGCCAGGCCATCGGGGCTAAGGGTGTCGAGCACGATGATGGAGGGCATGAACGGCTTCTCGGCGGGGTGAGGGGGCGTCGCGGCCGACAGGAGACTTCAGATATGAATCGGGACTGGGAGGGGGCATCCGTCGCAGAGCCGGCGGAATGGGCCGGGCTCCGGGGCAGGGGGTCAGCCACCGTGGGTTTTCTGGAACTCGATCATGGAGTCGCGCAGTTCGGCGACTCCCTCGAGCGGCATCGCGTTGTAGATGCTCGCACGGATGCCGCCGACGGACCGGTGCCCCTTGAGGTCGATAAGGCCACGAGCGGTCGCCCCCTTCACGAATTCCTTCTCCAGCGCCTCATCACGGAGCCGGAAGGTGACATTCATATCGGAGCGGCATGCGGGGGCGGCATGCCCCTGGTAGAAGCCGGCCGAACGATCGAGCACGTCGTACAGCGTCTTGGCCTTGGCGGCATTGTGACGGGCCATCCCCTCGAGGCCACCCATGCGGTCCCGGATCCACTGGCAGACCAGACCGAGGACGTAGATGGCAAACACCGGCGGCGTGTTCGACCGCGATCCGTTCTTCACGTGGGTCCGGTAGTCGAGCATCGTCGGCAGATCGTCGCGCGACCGCTCGAGGAGATCCTTGCGGATGATCACGACGGTGACCCCGGCAATGCCGGCGTTCTTCTGGGCACAGGCGTAGATCAGACCGTACTTCGCCACATCGATCGGGCGGGAGAGGAAGTCGCTCGAGCAGTCGCAGACCAGCGGCGCTGGACCGAACACCGGGTCATGCTTCCACTGCACCCCCTGGATTGTCTCGTTGCTCGTCACGTGGAGGTAGGCGGCATTAGGGGAGAGCTTGACCTCACCGGCCGCCGGAAGGTGATCGTAGTTCGAGGCCGCGCCGTCCCAGGCGACATGGACGCGCCCCTCACGGCGGGCCTCCTTGGCCCCGGTGTGCCCCCAAGTGCCGGTGATCAGATAGTCGGCGGGGCCAGGCTGCCCACGGAGGAGATTCATCGGCACCATCGAGAACTGCAGGCTCGCCCCTCCCTGGAGCAACACCACCTCGTGATCCCCTCCGATCCCGAGCAGCGTGCGGAGATCGTTGATCGTTTCCTCAAGAATCCGGTCGAACGGCGGGCTGCGGTGGCTGACCTCAAGGACCGAGATCCCCACCCCGGGCAGGGAGAGCATCTCGTCGCGGGCACGCTGGAGTACCTCGAGCGGCAGCACCGCCGGACCGGGGGAGAAGTTGAAGACGCGATTTGGGGTCCCGGACGTCGGAATCGTGCGATCAATCACTCGGGTGCTCTCCATTCCGCCCTGCGGTGCCGCGGCGCCCGGGGCTCTCTATCCGCCGGGCCTGACTTCGCCGGAACGCGCCGCCGAGCGGCGTTCCCCCGGGGGAAGGGGGAAGGCGGAATCCCCCCGTCATCAACGGCCGAACCGTCACTGTCCCGGGAACGCCGCAGGATAGGACCCGCTGCGGGAAGGGTCAACGGGCGGGAACCGCCACCGCGGCAGGGGCCGACTGCGGGGCCGCGAAACCGTTCGTAGCCCCCGGCGGGAGCACCGCGGGAGCCGGCCCCCATTCCGAGGACGGTGGCGGTGCGACCGGGAGTCCGCCGGCGGGGGGCGGGAGTGGCTGGCCCCCCCCCTGGCTTGTTGGCAGGGCGGCCGTCCTCACGGTAGCCGTCGGTGCGGCTCCGGCGAGCGATGCCACGCGGGCGGCCACCACCGGTTGCCGGCCATCGACCGAAAGGGCCCGCGAGTAGTCGGCCAGGGCCTGGTTCATGTCGCCGGTCGATTCCCTGAGTTGGCCGAGCGCGACGAGGGCCCGCGGATTCGCCGGATCGATCGCCAACGCGTCGACGAGTCGATTCTCCGCCTCGCGGAAGTCGCCATGCTCCTGGCACAGTCGCGCCAACTCGATCTGCGGGTTGGGGTTGTTCGGCTGCCGGCGCGACCAATCCTCCAGCAGCGCGATCGCCTCGGGGCTGCGCTGTTCCTCGACAAGGAGGACCGCCAGGGCGCGTTGGCAGGCTTCGTGATTCGAATTCCGGGAGAGGCAGAGGTGGTAGTACTGCTCCGCCGTGCGCCAGTCACTCCCCTTGCCGAACACCTTCGCCTGCTGGTGGTAGGTGGCGCCGAGGTTGTAGAAGCAGTCGGGGCTCCCCGGCTGCCGGGCGAGCGCCTGCTGGAAGTGGTTCACCGCGCCGAGATAGTTCCCCTGCTGATAGAGCTTCACCCC
>CALQRA010000067.1 GCA_943332855.1 Candidatus Kuenenia stuttgartensis | reverse complement strand
TTGTCGCCCCCTGCGGCGTCGTATTCCCACACCACGGTGCCGTCACCATCGAGCTCGAGGACGCGCGTCCAGCCGTCCTGGATCAGAAGGTGCCCATCGGGCAGGAGGTGAAGATCGTGGATCGCGCCGTTGGCCCGCTTCCATTCCACTTTCCCGTCAGGGGCGATCGCGGCCAGCGTCCGGCGCGAGTCGTCGGCGGCGATCACGCGCCGCGGAGCCCCGGTCTGCTCCGCAACCGTCGTGCCGGACCACGCCGCCGCCAGAGAGAGCGCCAAGACCACGGCCCGGGCGACCCCCGCCGGCGACCAGCCCGACTGCGGTTGGGCATGGATGCGCGGAGGATGTCCGCCGGCGGCAGCGAGCACTTCGTCCCGCGCCACCGCCACGCTCGGACCCGCAACATGATCGATCGAAAGTGAAAAGGTGATCTCGCCCCGCGGGGGCAGCGTCACCACCCGTCCCTGCGACTCCTCGAAGGAGCGCGGGTTGGGGAAGTTCGTGGCCGGCTCCAGACCGGTGACGTAGCCATCGGCCTCCCCCCCCTGCTGTTTCCAGAGGGCGAAGCAGGGGAGTGTCCGCGAGTCCCAGGAGAGCCGGGCCGCCTGCTTGCCGCCGGCGGCGATCAGCAGCGCGGCGGCGGTGCCGTCGTCGCGCGGGCGAATCCGGGCGTAGTGGCAATCTTCGGGGCGGCCGGGTCGCGGGGCGTCGTAGCGGCTCCAGGTCGCGATGTCGGCCGCCGCCACGTCGTCGCGCGGAACGATCTCGTCGACTGGCGCGACAACCTCGGCGCCCGCGCCGAGGAGGGGCGGCCCGAAGTTGACATGGTAGAGCATCTGCATCGACGTGGGCCGGTCGGAGAGGTTCGTGACGGTGTCGGTCCAGGCGACACCATGCTTTTCGACCGAGAGCGTCAGGTTCATGGTCATCCGCAGGGCGTGGAAGTGAAACCGTGTCTCGTCGACGGTCCCGCGGGCGGTAAGGGTGCCGGCCTGCTCGTCGAGGATCACTTCGAGTGACCGGGCGGGGAGATTGGCGATCCGGCCATGGAGGCCGTAGCGGAGCCGGCCTTCCGGCGTGAAGTCGGGCGCGCCGTTGCTGACAAGCCCGCAGCGGGCCACGAGCTCATCGAAGCCGTCGAGCCACCCCAGTCCCGATGGTTCGGCCAGCGGCACAAACCCCGGGTGCACCGGCCCGCGCACCGGAGACTGCCATCCCCATTCCGTCCCGGCGGCATTCACCTTCCAGATCCCGAGCCCCCGGTCGGGAAGGAGGAGCAGGCGGGTCCGCCCGGCAACGAGCTCCACCATCCGCACCCCTTCGGCAAGGCCGCCGACGAGCGTCCGGCAGCGGACGGCCAGCGGGCCCGCGGAGACATCAATGTCAGCCGGAGCGCGCGGGACGATGCCGGTCCGCTCGTTCGCCTCGATGATCGACACCATTCGCGGACTCGGCATGAAATCAGCCCCCTGATGCAGTAGTCTCTGGATGTCTGTCAACCCGCGGAAAGGGGCGCCCACCCCAGCGGTTCATGGGATGCGGCGGACGACCGTCGCTTCGCGTGACGCGGCCCCGCGGTCGATCGCCTGTGGCACTTTTCCTGCTTCTCCATCCGCCCGATGCTGGCCCAAAATCTAACAGATTTTTTATCCACCCAAGCCCCCCGTCGTGGGCAGGCCTTCGTCGCGCCGTTCCTCCTCCTCCTCCTCCCAAACGGTCAACCTCCGATGACGAGCCCACTTTCCCACCGAGGTCCGATCGCCGTGGTGCTCGCTGCCGGTAAGGGCACCCGGATGGGGAGCGACCTGCCGAAGGTCGTTCATGAGGCGGCCGGGAAGCCGCTCGTCCGCTGGGTCGTCGACGCCCTCCGCGCGGCGGGCATTGGGGAAGTGATCGTCGTTGTCGGTCACCGCGCCGAACTGGTCGAGGCGTGCCTGGTCGATGTCCCCGGGCTGACGTTTGCGATCCAACGGCAGCAGCGCGGCACCGGCGACGCCGTGGCGGCCGCGGCGGAGGGGATCGAGGCCCGGCTCACGGCCGACCGGCGCCGCCCCGTGGTGATCGTCTGCGGCGACTCCCCGATGCTCCGGCCCGGGAGCGTGCGCGGGCTGCTCGAACGGTTCGCCCAGCTCGACGCCTCCTGCCTGGTCGGCACGGCGGTCACCGTCGACCCGCAGGGATTGGGGCGGATCGTCCGGGATCCATCGGGGCGATTCCTCCGGATCGTCGAGCAAAAGGATGCCTCGGTGGAGGAGCGGGCGATCCGAGAGGTGAACATGAGCACCTACGTGTTTGCCGCCGAGGACCTCCTTCGGGCCCTCTCCCGCCTCGACAACTCCAACGCCTCCGGCGAGTACTACCTCACCGACTGCCCCGGCATCCTCCTCGGTGACGGAAGCCTCGTCGACGCCGTCCCCTGTCTCGATCCGAGCGAAACGCTCTCGGTCAACACGCCGGAGCAGCTTGCCGAGGTGGCGGAGGCCCTGCGCCGTGGCGGCAACGCCGCCCCTTCTTGAACATCCCCGCCCGCGGCCCGACGATGCCGGACGATGCCCTCCCCCCCTGCAGGCCCCGATCACGATGAACGACCTCAAGATCTTCAGCGGTCCGGCGAACATCCCGCTCACGCAGGACATCTGCCGGTACCTCAACCTCCCGATGGGGAAGATCTCCATGGGGCGGTTTCCCGACGGGGAGATCTCCTGCAAGATCGACGAAGACGTGCGGGGCCGGGACGTGTTCATCGTCCAACCGACCTGTCCGCCAGTGAATGACCACCTCATGGAACTGTTGGTCATGATCGACAGCTTCAAGCGGGCCAGCGCCTTCCGCCTCACGGCCGTCATTCCCTACTTCGGCTATGCCCGCCAAGACCGCAAAGACTCGGGACGGGTGCCGATCACCGCCAAGCTCGTGGCCAACCTGATCACCCGGGCGGGGGCTGACCGGGTGCTGGCGATGGATCTCCACGCCCCCCAGATTCAGGGGTTCTTCGACTGCCCGGTCGACCATCTCTATGCGGCCCCTGTCCTCAGCAGCCATGTGCTCTCAATGGGGCTTCCGAAGGAGGACATCGTCGTCGTCAGCGCCGACGAGGGGAGCATCAAGAGGGCCAGTGGCCATGCCTCGCGGCTGGGAGCGCCGCTGGCGATCGTCGACAAGCGCCGGTTGAGTGCCGACACGACCCGAAGCACGAACATCATCGGCGCCAGCGTCGAGGGGAAGATCGCCCTGATGTTCGACGACATGATCAGCACGGCGGGATCGATCTGCTCGGCCGCGGAGGTGCTCCAAAAGCACGGCGCCGGGTTGATCTACGCCATCGCCTCCCACGGTCTGCTCGTCGGCCCGGCGATCGAGCGGCTCCGGGCGGCTCCGTTCGCCGGGGTCATCGTCACCGACTCGATTCCCCTCTCCCCAGGGAAGCAGCTTCCCGCGATCACGGTCCTGTCTGTGGCCAGCCTGCTCGGCCAGGCGATCAAGCGCATCCACCGCAACGAATCGGTGAGCATGATGTTCCAGTAGCGGCCGCCCGGACCGTTCGACACCTCCCCGTCGGGGCCGGTGTTCAGGCTGCCGGGCGAACGCCCCGGCAAACCCTCACCCATTGACCGCCAGTGGGCGATTTGAGGGGAAACCGCCCGGATTCATGGCTCGGCTTGCGGATTTCAGTCTGTCTGTCACAATAAGTAGCTTGCCGAAAGGAGCTTTCATGAGCGATTCCCTTGAAGTTGTTGCCCGTCCCGCTACCGGTACCCGCGAGTCCCGCCGACTCCGTCGCCAGGGGTTCGTCCCTGCCGTTCTGTACGGGCACGGAGAGAAGTGTGTCGACCTCGCCGCCCGTCGTGAGGCGCTTGAAGCGGTCATCCGCCATGGCGGCCGCATCGTCGAACTGAAAGGCGCGGTGAAGACCAGCGCCCTGCTCCGAGACCTCCAGTGGGATACGTACGGCGTCCAACCGCTCCATGTCGATTTCGTGCGGGTCGACAAGACGGAGCGGATCAAGGTCCGCGTCCCCATCGATCTCCGCGGCGAGGCCCCTGGCCACCGCGCCGGCGGCACCGTCAACATGGTGCTCCATGAGATCGAGATCGAGTGCACCCCCGACATGGTCCCTGAGAAGATCCACATTCATGTGGGAAAACTCGAGATCGGCGGCATGATTAAGGTGCACGATATCGAACTGCCAAGTGGGGCGAGCGTCGTGACCGACGGAGACGAAACCGCCGTCAGTTGCACCGTCACGATCCACAAGACCGACGACGCGACTCCTGCCGGGTCTGCGGAACCGGAGATCATCGGCCGCAAGGCCGGCGAGGAGGGGGAGGCTGCAGCCGGAGACGGGTGATGCGTCCGGAGGTCGCTGAGCGGTCCGTGTCGTTTGAGTCGTCTGTGCCGTTGGAGCGGTCCGTGCAGTTGGATGAGCCCCTTCGCCGCTGTCCATGGGTGCACGGCGATCGCTCCCGGCTCTCGGCCAACCCGGCCCGCGGTATCGCGGCCCCGGGGTGCCCGGAGTGCGGCTGACGCGGGGTGTCGGGCTAACTCGGATCCGGTGACGGTCGCTTCTGGTCCGGTCTTACAATGAAACTGGTCGCCGGATTGGGAAACCCGGGGCGGGCGTACGACGGGACTCGTCACAACGTCGGGTTTGATGTTCTCGAGGTTCTCGCCCGGCGGGCTGGGGGCCCGGGCCGTCGGGCCCGCTTTCAGGGGGAGTTTGCCCAGGCAACGATCCGTGGGGTTCCGGTCCTCTTGCTCTGGCCGCTGACCTGGATGAACCTGAGCGGCGCGAGCGTTCTGGCTGCCAAAGACTTTTACAAAATCGATACTGCCGACATCCTCGTGCTCTGCGACGACTTCCAACTCCCCACCGATACCGTGAGGATCCGGGGGAGTGGTTCGAGTGGCGGACAAAAAGGGCTCGCCGACATCCTCGCCAGACTGGGGACGAATGCGGTGCCACGGTTGAGAATCGGCGTCGGGCCGTTGCCGGCAGGGTGGGCCTCGGCCGATTTCGTGCTCGGTAAGTTCTCCAAGGACGAACGAGCGACGGTGGCGACGCTCTTGGAGCGGGCGGCGGACGCCGTGGAGGAGTGGGTTGGTGCTGGGATCGAATCGGCCATGAACAGGTTCAATTGACTTAAACCCCCCTCGCTGCGGTGATTCCAAGGGGATTTGTCACCGCCCCCCTGCTCCCTCTACAACACAATCCGCCGGGACTTCCCGGCCAGTTTTACGCAAGACAGATCCAAGGCACTTACGACAACCAGGTCCGGCCGCGCCGGACCCCAGCAGAGGAGCGACGAGCGACATGGTGGTGTACGAAGGGATGTTCATCCTCGATCCGACAAAGTACTCCCGCGACCCGGCTGCCATCACGCAGCAGGTCGCCGATCTGATCACCCAGCACGGCGGCACGATCCTGGCAGCCCGACTGTGGGACGAGCGGAAGCTTGCCTACCCGATCAATGGGCACAAAAAGGGGGTCTACTGGCTCACCTATTTTAAGATGCCCGGGACTGGGGTCAGTCCGCTGGAACGGCAGTGTGAGATCAATGATGACATTATCCGGAAGCTGATTCTGAAGGTCGATGCGCGGATCGCCGATGCTCTCGTCCAGCACGCGCTGGCCGGGAACGAGGCCGCGACCAAGCGCCCCGGCCCGCTTCCAGGCCCAGGCCCGCTTCCAGGCCCAGGCCCGCTTCCAGGCCCAGGCCCAGTTCCAGTCCCGACGGTCGCACCTGCGGCCGCGGCCGCGGAGTGACGCCCGCCAGGTTCGGCGATCCCCTACCACTCCCGGCCGGCGGCCGAGAGTGGTAGGGAAACGGCAGGAATGGTCTGGGATCCCCGGGCACACCTGACGGCGGTAGGGGGGTGTTTGCACACCTCCCCACGACTGGGTACGATAGTGAACAAAGGTTCACTTCACCCCAGCACCCTCGTCAGTCCAAGGAGCGAAACATGGCCAGTTTCAACAAGGTGATTCTCCTCGGGAACGTCACTCGGGATCCGGAACTCCGCTACGTCTCCAACGGTACCCCGGTCACGGAGATCGGCCTCGCGGTCAACAACCGGCGCAAAGGCGCCAACGGCGAATGGGTCGATGAAACGACCTTTGTTGACGTCACATTGTGGAGCCGGGATGCCGAAATCGCCGGCGAATACGTGACGAAGGGCTCCCCGATCATGATCGAGGGGCGGCTGAAGCTCGACACCTGGGAAAAGGACGGCAAGAAAAACTCCAAACTGCGGGTCGTCGGGGAGAGGCTCGTCCTCCTCGGCAACCGCCAAGGGGCACCCGGGCCCGAAGGGAGCCGGGGCCCGGAAGGGGCTCCGCGGTCGAATCGGCCCGCCGCCGCTGGCCGCCCAGATCAGCAGCCCGAAGACCTCCCGGACTTCTCGCCGGCGACGTATGATGGGGCCGGCCGCGACGGCGGTGGCCGGGGTCCCGATGCGGTCTCCCCCGGGGGATCTGACGACGACATTCCGTTCTGATCCGGCTTGTGTCACACTTCGATCTGCCGGGGCACCCCTGTCGTTCCCGGTCGGTATTGTTTGCCTATCTGTTCCCTTTCTCCCCGAGCCCCGTTTCACGAGACGAATCATGGCACAGTCCTTCGCAGCCCTCTCCCGCAACAAGACCGTCAACGCGACCGGATCCCATGCCGGTCAACTGCCGAAGGGAGAGCGGGGGGGCATCGAACTTCTCCTCGTTCACAATGTCGAGCACCTCGGGAAGCAGGGGGAAGTGGTCGAAGTGAAGCGCGGCTACGCCTTCAACTACCTTCTCCCGCAGGGGTTGGCGACGGTGGCCACCGAGCACCACAAGCGGATGGTGGCCAAGCATAAGGCGAAGCTCGAGGAGATCGCCCGGGAACGTCTCGCCGGGCTCCGGTCGCTGCTGGAGGAGCTCGTTCGCACGAGCGTCACCATCGAGGCCAACGCCAATGACGAAGGGCACCTCTACGGCTCGGTCACATCCGTCGAGATCGCCCGGGCGCTCAAGCAGCAGGATCTCGTCATCTCGAGCGACAACATCATCCTTCAGGGGCCGCTCAAGGAAGTGGGCCTCTACACCGTCCGCGTCCGTCTGGCCGCGGACGTCGAAGGGGATCTCAAGGTCTGGGTGGTGCCGACCAGCGGCGACTCGACGGCGAAGTGACGATCCCTTCCCGCTCGGCTCGGCCGGCCTTTCCGACCTTCTGACGCGGCTGATCGATCCGGTGGGCAGGGTTCGCATCGCGGCCCTGCCCACGTTCGTGCGTTTCGGAAGCTGTCGCGGGGTGTTTTCCGGCACATGGTCGGGAACCCGCCCCGGACAGCCCCCGCTATGGCGCACCGGCGAGGCGACTGACGGAACGAACCTGGGGCGGGAGGCTCGATCATGGCGACGGCGCGTCGGAGTGGCGACGGGGGATCGGGCGAAGGGCGCGACCGCCAGCGCGACGGCGGGCGACGGCGATCCCGTGACAGCGGCGACGGGGCCGGCTCGGCCCCCGATCTGCGCCAGCGCCCTGTCGATCTCGCTGCCGAGCGCGGCGTGCTCGGTAGCATCTTTTTGAAGCCAGATGCCTGCGACGACGTCGCCCTTGTGCTCCGGCCAGAGGATTTCGCCGACGAGGCGCACCAGATCCTCTTCCGCCACCTTCTCGACCTCCACGACGGCGGCAAGCGGATCGACACGACGATCGTCCTCGACCGACTCCGATCGAAGGGGGATCTCGAACGGATCGGCGGCGTGGCGGCGATCGCGGAGATCGTGCAGTCGGTGCCCCACGCCGCCCATGCAACGCACTACGCGCAGATCGTCCGCGACAAATCGCTCCTCCGGTCGCTGATCGACGCCGGCACCGACATCCTCCGCGATGCCTACGATTCGACCGACGAGCCGAAGGAGCTCCTCTCCCGGGCGGAATCGAAGATCTTCACGATCCTCGAGGACCGCAGCTCCGCCGACGCGACCCCGATCAACGAGGTGCTCGGCAAGGTGCTCGAGCGGATGGATGCCCGCATGAAGCACGAGCAGACGCTCGGCGGCGTGGAGACCGGGTTCACGGAGCTCGACGCCCTCTGTGGCGGGCTCCACAACTCCGAGCTGGTGATCCTCGCCGCCCGACCGAGCATGGGGAAGACGGCGATGGCGATGAACATCTCCGAGCACGTGGCGATCACCAACCACCATCCGGTGCTGTTTGTGAGCCTGGAAATGGCGGCCATGGAACTGGCCGACCGCCTGCTCTGTTCCGTCGCGGGCGTCAACGGCCACCGGCTTCGCAACGGCACGATCTCCAAGGAGGACCGTCGCCGGCTCGTGGAGAAGTCGGCGGAGATCAGCGCCGCCCCGCTCCTCATCGACGACACCCCGGGGCGAACGCTCACCGAGATCGCCGCCGTCGCCCGCCGACAGAAGCGCCGCGGTGGGCTGTCGCTGATCGTCATCGACTATCTCCAGCTCATCGAACCGGACAACCCACGTGATCCCCGTCAGGAGCAGGTGGCGAGGATCGCGCGGCGGTTGAAGATGATGTCACGCGAGCTCGACATCCCGGTGCTCTGCCTCGCTCAGCTCAACCGCCAGGCGGAAGCGTCGCGGGACAATCGACCGCGGCTCAACCATCTCCGCGAGTCGGGGGCCATCGAGCAGGACGCCGATCTCGTGATGTTTGTTCATCGTGAGGAGTATTACGCGACGAACGACGAGGACCGGGAACGGGTCAAGGGGCAGGCGGAAATCATCATCGCCAAACAGCGCAACGGCCCGATCGGCGACGCCAAGCTCCTCTGGCAGAACGACTTCACACGGTTCGTGAACCTCGAGCACCGGCAGTACGACGAGTTCGAGCAGTTTTCGAAGTTCTGAGCTCGCTAGAGAGAGCGCCCGGCTGGCTATCCCGTCGCACGAGGGCGACGGCTGGAAGGTTTTGCCGGGCGTGTTGGCCACCGCATCCAGCGGCGGGCCAAGGCGATCAACGCCCCCGGAACGCGCTCCGGTCCGTGCCGGGGCGGACGTCAAGCTCGAGGCCGTCGTCCTCGCCCCGTTCCAGCCGCTCCCAGGCGATCCCTCCCATGGCAGCGTTGTCGGTACACAGCTCGCGCGGCGGAATCAGTACATCGACGCGGCGCTTCCTCCCGAGCCGCTCGAGGGCTTCGCGCAAGCTCCTATTGGCCGTTACTCCCCCCCCGACCGCGAGGACGCGGCAGCCGGTCCGAGCGAGGGCCAGATCGACCTTGGCGAGGATCGTCTCGACGACGGCCAGCTGGAAAGACGCTGCGAGGTCGGCGCGGGCGATCCCCGTGGGCGGAGGCGTGTCGTCGGGGGCGCCCGGGGGCCTGACCCGGTAGCGAAGGGCCGTCTTCAGCCCGCTGAAACTGACGTCGAGCCGCTCCCGATCGGTCGACAGCGGGCGCGGGAAGCGGTGGGCCGCTGGATTCCCACCGGCCGCTGCCCGCTCGAGGGCGGGCCCACCGGGATACCCGAGGCCGAGAAGCGCCGCCGCTTTGTCGAAGGCTTCGCCGGCGGCATCGTCGATCGTTCCACCGAGCCGCTCGAGATCGAGCGGCGAATGGAGATGGAACAGCGACGTATGCCCGCCGCTGGCGACGAGCCCGACGCAGGGGTAGGTCATCCGCTCGCCGTGGGCCAGCCGGCAGGCGTAGAGATGAGCGGCGATGTGGTCGTAGCCGATGAGAGGGCAGCGGAGGACCGCGGCGATTCCTTTGGCGGCCGCCAGACCGACCAAGAGCGAACCGACCAACCCCGGCCGGACGGCGACGGCAACGGCCTCGATGCCTGCCCGGGCGATCCCCGAACGGGCCAGGGCCTCGTCGATCACCGGCACGATCCGCTCGACATGGGCCCGCGAGGCGAGCTCCGGAACGACCCCCCGCCACCGGGCGTGGAGCTCGTCCTGGCTGGCGACGACGCTCGAGAGCACGGCGCGCGAGCGGTCGATGACGGCCGCCGCGGTCTCGTCACAGGTCGTCTCGATCGCCAACAGCGGCACGGGGAGGAAACTCCGGGAGGAACGGGGCACAGACGGGGAAAGCCCGCGGACCAGCCGTCGTCGCTCCCGTCCGACCCACCAACATCAGTAGTCGTACCACATCCCGATGCCGGCCCGGTTCTGGTTCTTGTAGACGAACTGGTACTGGGGGTCGGAGCCGTAGAGATACTCGACGCCGATCCGATAGAGCTTCTCGCTGCGGCGCCCGCGCCACGCCCAGCCTGTCTGGACGCAGACATTCCCCCCCCAGTCGAGCTCCTGGCGGGAGAACCCGTTGACGGCGAGGAACGGCGCCCCCTGGCCGCCCGTGGGCCGGGCCTGGATCAACTCGACCCCCCCCTGCAATTCCCACGGCTGGGCGCCACCGGCGGTGAAGAACGCCCAGCCCGCCTCGCCGTAGAGCCGCATCCAGTCATAGAGGTAGTAGGAATTGCCCCACACAATGCAGTCGCGGACATAGTTCGTCCGCGGGAAGGTCGGATGCTTGAGCATGAACTCATCACCGAGGTGGGCGCTGTTGTGATAGTAGGCGAGCTTCGTCTGCCACCGCCCCACGCCGTAGACGACCGGGACCCCGACGCGGAAATCGGCCGACCGCAGGTCGCGGTCGTCCTGGGGATCGAGTCGCACGAACGCGGCGCCTTCGATCTGCACCTCGAAGCCCTGCGGATGGAGGACCGGGTCGGACCCGTAACGAACGATCGAGGCCCTCCCCCCGAGCGTCGAATCCCACAGCCATCCCTCCTGGCCGGTCGTGGCGTAGGGAGGGGGCGTCGTGTCGTCGTACACAACCGTGCCGAAGCGGGGCTCCTTCGGACCGGCGAGGTAGCTGGTGTAGATGAGGTTGTTGGGCATCAACTGCCAGAACCAGGGGCGCGGCGCCCAGAGGTCGTCAAACCCCTCGGGGAACGCGGCCCCCGGCATCAGGTAGCCATCCTCCGAGGCCGGCGGCATCGCTTCGTAGGGCATGTCGAGGACCACCGGGCCGGCCGCTCCCACCGGAGGGAGTGGATCGATCCCGGGGAACAGCGGTGAGGACACCCCCGGGAGCGGTCCGGACGTTGTCCCCTCTTCGCCCCCCCGATCGAGTTCGAGCCCCGGCGATCGTGGCAGTGACTGCTCGGGCGGGAGAACGGAGCCCGTCGGCGGCGGCAGGCGGAGGGAAGACGGCGGGGCCTGGGCACTCACGCTCCGACCTCCTCCCACCACCAGGGCGCAGCCCCACAGCACCAGCATCGCGAGGGCGACACCGCGGGGAAGCCGGGGGAGGGATCGGGAACGCTTCATGACTGCCACTGGGGCCACGACGACCACGGCCGCGCCGCGCGCCCGGTCGGAATCCCGCCAGTCGGGCCCGACACGCCGGCCGACTGTACGGATCGGATGGAGTTCGACTCCAGAGAGATCGGCATCAATCGACCGAGACACGACCCTGAAAACGGTCCTCCGGATGGCATTCCGCCCGCCCAACGGTCCCCCCCACGGCCGAGGAAAACAGGGTAGGATGGAGGTCGCCCCGGCTTCGCGCGCCGCCGCAGGTTCGCGCGCCGGTCCCGACACCATCCCCTACCGGGGTCGCCCGTTTTTCCTCCGCTGCAGATGCCCATGGCCACGTCGCCCGATCCCGCCGCCCCGCGCACCGACTCCCCGTCGCCCCCCCAGCCTGCCGGGGCTCCGGCAGCGGTCGAGGGGATCGCCACGGCCCTGGGGCGGATTCCGAGCGGTCTGTTCGTGATCAGTTGGCGCCACGACGGGGTCGATCGGACGATGCTCGCCAGTTGGGTGATGCAAGCTGGGTTCTCGCCCCCGGCGGTCTCCGTGGCGGTGGCCCCGACCCGGGAACTCGTCGCCGCCATCGACCGGGGGATTCCGTTTGTCGTCAACATCCTCGGGGAATCCCAGCGAGGCCTCCTGTCGAGGTTCGGAAAGCCGGCGAATCCCGGCGAAGATCCGTTCGCCGGTCTCGACACCCTTCGCACCCCCGGGGGCACCGCGGCCCTCGCCGCGGCGGCGGGCTGGATCGAGTGCCGGGGGACCGGCCGGGCGGCCGCCGGGGACCATCTGGTCGTCGTCGCCGAGGTGGTCGGGGGGGATTCCGGGTCGGCCGGCCAGCCCCTCGTGCATGTGCGGAAAAATGGGTTACGTTACTGAACTGGGTGGTAGGCCGGCCGCGGCCGGATGAGGGGGGGGAGCCGGTGTCTTCAGTCCTGCGGCGCTTCGCTCCCGACCACAAAACCCGACCGTCAATCGACACGCTCCGTTTCTGAAGCTTCGTCTCTCCAGGGTGGAAAACATGATTTCGCGACGGCAGTTGGCGCTTTCGGTGGTATGCCTCCTCGGCTTGGCGGTCGGGTGTTCGCCCGAAGCGAAGAAGGGGGGCGCAGACGTGACCGGCAAGGGCGCCGCCGCTGGCCCGACGAAGCGGCTGATCTTCCTCACCAACGGCGACGATCCTTTTTGGGATGCCTGCAACGCCGGCCTCCAGGAAGGGGCGAAACTGTTCGACATCGAGTCGAAGGGGCTCGTTGCGGTGATGGAGAAGAACAACGGCACCGCCCAGGGCCAGATCGAGAAGCTGCGGCAGTTTGCCAGCCAGTCCGACATCGCCGGCGTGGCGATCTCGGTCATCCAGGCCGACAACGCCGCGATCGTCGAGGAGATGAAAAAGCTCGCCGCCAAGGGGGTCAAGGTGATCACCGTCGACAGCGACGTCGACCGGGCCCGCTTTCGCGACGCCCGCCCCTACTACATCGGCACCGACAACATCGTCGGTGGCCGCCTCCTCGGGGCAGCCGCCGGAAAGATCCTCGCCGCCCGCAACGTTGCCTCCGGGGGCTACGTTCAGTTCGCCGGCTTCACCGATGTCGACAACGCCCGGGCCCGGATGGACGGATTCAAGGAGGCGGTTGGCTCCGCCTACACCGAGCTCGATCGGATGCCCGACGGGATGGAGGGGGCGAAGGCCCGCGACAACGTTCGCACGGCGCTGGTCAATCACCAGGACCTCGTGGCGCTGGTGGGGATCTGGGCCTATGACGCCCCGGCGATTGCCGAGGTGGTCAAGGAGCGCGCTGTCCGTGCCAAGACGACCGTGGTCACCTTTGATGCCCAGGCGATCGCGCTGGAGCACATGGGCAACGGCCTCATCGACGCGATGGTCGTCCAGAATCCGTTCGAGATGGGGAGCCAGACCGTCCGGCTGTTCGTCGCGATGCTCGGCGACGACCAGGGCGTCATCAAGGAGATGTTCCCGAACCTCGGCACCGAAAACGGCGATATCTTCACCACCGGCCTGCGGCTGATCGTTCCCGACGAGGGCTCGCCGATCAAGCAGGGGGAGATGCCGGCCGACATCCCCCACGAGTTCAAGACGCTGACCGAGTTTCGCGAGTGGCTCACCCGGTACGGCCTGACGAGCTCCTGAATCTCCCTGTTCCCCGCCCCGGCCCCTCACCCCATCGACCGGCCATCCATCCCGGGTGGCAGGTCGCGCTCCCCCGCTCGCATGACGCCGCCGAACGCTCCCCGATCCGCCCCCCCAGCCGAGGTCGCGACCGCCGCCCCGGCCGGTGGGGCCGCGCCCCGCCTCCGCCGGTCGACCCGGTTCGGACTGCGGCCTGCCGAGTGGGCGCTCGTGGCGGCCATCGTCGTGGCGGTCCTCCTCACGGGCCTGGTCGATTCCAACCACAGCTACTTCCGCCTCCCCTGGCAGAGCCTCACCGACATCCTCCGCAACACGGCCCTGCTCGGGATCTTCGCCCTCGGGGCGACGGTCGTGATCATCGCCGGCGGGATCGATCTCTCGTCGGGCTCAATGATCGCCTTGTCGGGGACGATCGCGGCGACGACGATGCTGGCGCTGGCGCCGAAGGAGATCATGGCCTTCAAGGCGGTGGGGCCGGTGGTGGTCGGGGTGGGAGTGCTCGCCGCCCTCGTGACCGGGTTTCTCGTCGGCACGCTCCACACCTGGCTGATCACGGCGGTGCGTCTGCCGCCGTTCATCGCCACCCTCGCCACGCTCGTGGGGCTGCGAAGCTTCGCGCGGGCCTTGTGCGAGAGCTGCACGCATGCCGTCGTGGGGACCAAGAGCGCCCAGATCAACGTCTCCGATCCGATCTTCAAGGCGATCCGTGACAACGTCTGGATCCCGGTGGCGGTATTCGCCCTCCTCGCCCTGTTCACGTGGCTGCTGCTGACTCGCACCGTCCTCGGCCGGCACATCCACGCCCTCGGCGGCAACGAACAGGCAGCCCGCTTGGCGGGGATCCGCACCGAGAACGTGAAGTGGTTCGCCTACTGCTTCGGCGCCATGACGGCGGCGCTGGCGGGGCTGTTCTATGTCGCCAACGAATCGGTTGCGGCGCCGGTCAACCAGGGGCGTGGGCACGAGCTCAATGCGATTGCCGCGGCGGTCGTCGGCGGCTGTTCCCTCTCGGGGGGCGTGGGAACGGTCCCCGGGACGGTGCTCGGGGCGATTTTCCTCCGCGTTGTGATCGACGCGGTGTCGAAGATCATCAAGACCGGGGCCGACGTCTATGAGGGGCTGATCGTCGGCGTGGTCGTGGTCATCGCCGTGACGTTCTCCCAGCTCGGCGCCTTGGCGAAGGGGGGCACCAGGCTTCTCCCCGGCGCGCTCGGCCTCTGCGCCATCCCCACGCTCGCGCTCCTCGCCGGCGCGATCGCCGCCATGACGGCCGGCCGCGACGCCGGCATCGCCACCGGCATCGGAGCCCTGTTCCTTCTCGGTCTTCTCCGAGTGTGGGAATCACGCAGGTCTGCCACGTGAGCCAGAGCCCCCGATGACCACCTCCCCGTTCGCCGTGCGGATGCTCGGCATCACGAAGCGATTTCCGGGTGTTGTGGCCCTCGATGATGTCACCCTCGAGGTGCGAGCTGGCGAGATCCATGCCATCTGCGGGGAGAATGGCGCGGGGAAGAGCACGCTCATGAAGATCCTCTCCGGCGTCTATCAGCCCGACGCCGGGGTGCTCGAGGTCGACGGCCGCGACACCCGCTTCACGGGGACCCGCGACGCCGAGCGCGCCGGGATCGCGATCATCCACCAAGAGCTGGCCCTCGTCGAGGATCTCCCGGTGGCGGCGAACGTGTTCCTCGGGCGCGAGCGGCGCGGCGCGCTCGGCCTCCTCGACGACCGTTCGATGGCCCAGGAGTGCGCGGCGCTGTTTTCCCAGCTCGACTGTGCCGTCGATCCCGGCGACCGCACCGGCAATCTCCGCGTCGGCGACCAGCAGCTCGTCGAGATCGCCAAGGCCCTCTCCCTCGATGCCTCGATCGTCGTCATGGACGAGCCGACCAGCGCCCTCACCGAAGCCGAGTCGGCCCGGCTCGAGCGGACGATCCAGCGGCTTGTCGCCCAGGGGACGACGATCCTCTACATCTCGCACAAGATGGATGAGGTCTTCCGCCTCGCCGATCGGATCACCGTCCTCCGTGACGGCCGGCATGTGAAGACGGTCGACACGACGGCCACGACCCCCCGCGAGATCACCGGCTGGATGGTAGGGCGCGACATCGCCGGCCACGACTTGCACGGCAGCAGGCCGCGGGGAGAGAAGCTCCTCGAGGTCCGCGGGCTCTCCCTTCCTTGGCCCGAGCATCCCCGCGGCTACCGGCTCAAGGAGATCTCGTTCGATCTCCACGCCGGTGAGATCGTCGGCATCGCCGGCCTGATGGGGGCGGGGCGCACCGAGCTCCTCGAAGTCCTCTTCGGGGCCGGCGAAGACACCTGGAGCGGCACGATCGAGCTCCGGGGCGAGCCGGTGCGGTTCCGCCATCCGCGCGAGGCCTGTGCGGCCCGGGTGGCGATGGTCACCGAGGATCGCAAGCGGCTCGGGCTGTTCCCCGATCTCGATGTCGCCGGAAACGTCAGCCTCTGCTCGCTCCACGAAGCGCTGCGGCTGGGATTCGTCAGCCGCGCTGCCGAGGAGCAGCTCGCCGCGGGACCGGTCCGCGAAATGGGGGTGAAGACGCCCGGTCTCCATGCCGCGATCACCGGGCTCTCCGGCGGAAACCAGCAGAAGTGCATCATCGGCCGCTGGCTGCTGACAGAGCCCGAGGTGCTCCTCCTCGACGACCCGACCCGCGGCATCGACGTCGGCGCGAAGGCCGAGCTCTACTCCCTCATCGACGGCCTCTGCCGGCAGGGGCTAGGGGTGATCCTCACTTCGAGCGAGCTCCCGGAGCTCCTCAGGCTCGCCGATCGGATCCTCGTCCTCGCCGAGGGGCGGCTGACGGCCGAGTTCTCCCGCGCTGAGGCGACCGAAGCGCGGATCATGGAAGCGGCCACGGCGGGCTGAATGGCTGGCCGGTCAGTTGCTGGCCGGTCAGTTGCCAACATAGCGGGCGACGAGGCCACGGGCCCGGGCCTCGTCGCGCGTCCCGGAAACGATCGTTCGACCGTCGGCGAACACCGCCAGTTCGATCCCCTCTTCCACCGTGATGCGGACGATCCACCGATTGGCGACGACGCGCCCCACGGCGGCCATCCGCTCGGAAAAGGCCGCCAGATCGATCCCGACGAGGCCCGGGGGGGGAGCGACCTGGACGGCGTCGCGCCCGCAGAGCACCGTGGCCTGGGTGCCGGCCCTCCCCTCGAGCCAAGGGAAGTCGTGCTCCCGGCAGGTCGGGCAGCCGGCGACGGCCAGCGGCGCGAGATCGACCGAGCGCCAGAGGTTGTCCCACAGATCGCAGACGAGGAGACGATTGCCGACGGGCGAATCGGTGCCGACGATGATCTTCATCACCTCCGCCGCCTCCACCGCGCCGACGACCAGCGCCACCGGCCCGATGACGCCGGCGGTGTCACAGGTGGGAAGGGCCCCCGGAGCGGGAGGATCGGGAACGAGGCACCGCAGACAGGCCGACCTCCCCGGCAGGACCGCGAGCACCCTCCCCTCGGCGCCGATCGCGCCGCCGTAGACCCAGGGAATCCCCTCCCGGCAGGCGAGCTCGTTGATCAGAAACCGGGCCTCAAAGTTGTCGGTGCCGTCGACGATCACATCGACGTCCCCGAGGAGTCGGGGGGCGCTCGCCGGGGTGAGATCGGCGACGATCGGCTCGATCCGGCAGGCGGCGTTGATCCGCCGCAGATGGCTGGCCGCCGCCACCGCCTTGGGGAGCCCGGCCGCGACATCGGCCTCGTCGAAGAGCACCTGGCGGGGGAGATTCGAAAGCTCGGGCACGTCGCGATCGATGATCCGGATCTGGCCGATGCCGGCGCGGACCAGCGCCAGCGCCACAACCCCGCCGAGCGCTCCGCAACCGACCAGCGCCACGTGCGCCGCGGCTAGCCGTTCCTGGCCGCTGGCGCCGATCGGCGCGAACCGAACCTGACGAGAGTAGCGATCGGCGTCGAAAGGCATGGCGTGATCTGCGGGAGTGTCGCGTCCCGACGGCCCTTCAGGTGACAAGATACCCGGCCCAGTCCCACGGCTGATCGCGCTGGTCCGCAATGGCCCATGCCGCCAACCTCGCCTGGAGCCGGTCGCACGCCCCCCGGGCTTCGGCCGCTGGTCGCGGATCGCTTCCCCAGATATTCGCCACGAGTGGGAGCGCGGGCGCACGTTGCCAGGCCTCGTGCGGCACGCCATCCTCCGGCAGCCTGACGACGAGCGTGTCGAGCCCGCGGTCGGGTAGCGGCGGCGGCGGCGCGAGGCCGTCGACCTCGACCCCCAGGAGCATCGTGCCGCGGCGCCTGCCGACGGCGACGGCAAGGTCGGCCAAGCCGGAGGGAAGGATGACGAGGAACGCCGCGGGATGGGCTGACCAGGCTTCGAGTCGCTCCTGGAGCCAGCCCGGATCGACCGCCCCCCCCTGTGACGGTGCGAACCGGATGACGACAGCCAACCCGAGCCGATCGGCGCTGGCAAGCATCGCGTCGAGGGTTGCCACGGAGGCGTCTGCGGTCGGCCCGGTCGCAGCAGGGAATCCGACCACGGCCACGGCCGCCAGCTGCCGGAGCGCTTCGAGCCCCACCCGATCGGCCTTCCCGGGCACTCCGCGGGGAACGTAGCGCCTGCCATCGAGCGCGAACGACCGCCCCTTCACCCCCAGCCGCCGCAGCCCGATCATCCGCTGGCCGGTGGCGACCAGGTCGTCGCCACGCCGGAGCGTCACCTCCGCCCGGTAGAGATTCGGAAGTTCTGGCGTCCAGAAGCCCGGTTCGGTGCACACCCCCCTGGCGAGCGCCGGTTGCCCCGCGACCGACCCCTGGTCGACCAGCGCGACCGTCGTGGGGAGCGTGGCGGCCGTCGAGCACTCTGGCCCGACGAGCGTTCCCGAGGCGACCAACGGTGCGCCGCCGCGGGCATCCGCAAGCGTGCCCGGCGTGCAGCGCAGCCAGACCTCGGCCCGCATGTCGTCGGCCCGACCGAGGAGCGGCCTGATCCAGTCGGCTGGAGACGGTTCGCTCATGACGGCTCCCTTCCGGCCCGGAACCGTTCCCCGGCCTCCGAGGCAAGCCACCGCAGATCGAGCTTGCCCGATCCGAGCACCGGGATCGCCTCCACCTCCGCGAAGCTGTCGGGGGTGGGGATCCAGAGGTTGGGGAGGCCGCGGGCGGCGAGCCCCCGGCAGATGTCGTGCGGGTCGCGGCCGGTCTTGAGATGGAGGACGACCAGCCGCTCCCCTTTCCGGGCGTCCGGAACCCCCGCCACGACGGCCATCAGCTCGCCATCCCCCGACCCGAGCTCGGCATTGACCGCCTCCTCGATGGGGATGTGGGGCACCATCTCGCCACCGATCTTGGAGAACCGGCTCTCGCGCCCGGTGATCGTGATGAAGCCGTCCTCGTCGAGCCTGGCGATGTCGCCGGTGCAGTACCAGCCATCGTGGATGACGTGGGCGCTGAGATCGGGGCGGTCGAGGTAGCCCTGCATGACGTTCGGCCCGGTGATCCACAGCATCCCCTCGATTCCCACTGGGAGCGGCGAGACGTCGTCGCGCGTCGTGACCCGGGCGCGGCAGCCGGGGATCGGCCGACCGACCGTTCCCTCACGGGCATCGGCGCGGGATCCGGGGACATGCCGGGCCGGGGGGATGTTGGCGGCGATGAGCGGCGACATCTCGGTCGCGCCGTAGGCCTCGCTCGGCCGGACGCCGAACTTCGCCTCGAACGCATCGCTCACCTCACGGGGCAGCTTCTCCGCCGATCCGAACACCACCTCGAGGGTCGAGAAGTCCTCGGCGGGAGTGCGGCGGAGGTAGGTGCGCAGAAACGTCGGCGTCGCCATCAGAATCGTGGCATGGTGCTCGCGGGCGAGGGCGCCGATCGCCTGGGCATCGAGGGGGTTGGTGTGATAGACCGCAGCGGCATCGAGGACCAGCGGCGCCCAGAAGGTCGCCGTGTAGCCGTAGGAATGAAAGAAGGGGAGGACACCGAGGGCGACGTCCGCCGACGACACGTGGAGGATCTGCCCGATCGCGCGGACATTCGACGCCACGTTCTCCTCGGAGAGCACCACCCCCTTCGGATCGCCGGTCGACCCGGAGGTAAAGATCACGGTGAGGACGTCCCCAGCCCGGAGCCGGTCGAGCCCGAGCACGCGCTCGAGGATTCCCAGCGGCAGGCAGGTCGCCTGCGTCGCGGCGACGAGGGTATCGAAGGTCGTGAGGCGGCTCTTCAGTTCCGTCGCGTCGAGGAGCCGGCTGCCGACGGCGAGCTTGACGCGGGCGAGGAACGCCGGGCTCGTGAGGACATGCCGCAGCCCCGCCCGCTCGATCGAGAGGTCGAGGATCTGCTGGCTCGTGGTGTAATTCAGATTCACCGCCACGCGCCCCATGAGCACCAGCGCCGCGTTGACGATCGCCGCCGCCGCCGTCGGCGGCAGCATGACGCCGACTCGCTGCTCATCGGGGGCGAGGACCCGCTCGAGGACTCGCCTCGCGCAGAGGATGCGGATCAGCAGGGCGCGGCCGGAGAGCCGCGTGCCGAGCG
Source organism: Candidatus Kuenenia stuttgartensis (assembly GCA_943332855.1). Lineage (GTDB taxonomy): Bacteria > Planctomycetota > Planctomycetia > Pirellulales > UBA1268 > QWOP01. The sequence goes on along the minus strand of CALQRA010000067.1, from coordinate 1,388 downwards.
AGTCGGCGACCTTCAGCCGCCCTCCTGCCAGCCGGCAGGCCCGGACGAGGGCCCGGGGGAGCGTGGCGCCGCCGCGGGGATCGGGGCCGATGCCGAGGAGCGTCGGAATCTCGGCCTCCGGGGAAGGCGCGGGGGAAGCTGTCGGGGGTTGCATGCATCGATCCGGGGCGGGGCTTTCGGGCCAGGCTGTTCCGAAGCCCACGACCCATTAGAATCTGCGGAGTTTTCGCAGGAAAGCCACCCGCCTGCGCCGCCCCCCCGGAATCCATCATGCCCCGTTACCAGCCCGCCCGGATCGAGCCCAAGTGGCAGTCCTGGTGGGAGACGCACGACACGTTCGCGACCCCCCGCCTCCCCGGGGCCCGGAAGACGTACGTCCTCGACATGTTCCCTTACCCCAGCGGTGAGGGGCTTCACGTCGGGCACCCCGAGGGCTACACCGCCACCGACATCGTCGCCCGCTTCGAGCGGATGAGGGGCACGAGCGTCATCCACCCGATGGGCTTCGACGCCTTCGGGCTCCCCGCCGAGGAGTATGCGATCCGCACCGGCACCCCGCCGCGGGAGAGCACCGAGCGCAACATCGCCAACTTCACCCGCCAGTTGAAGATGCTCGGCTTCAGCTACGACTGGAGCCGGGTCCTCTCGACCACCGATCCGGAATACGTTCGCTGGACGCAGTGGATCTTTCTCGTCCTCTTCGACACCTGGTTCGACTCCCGGCAGCAGAAGGGGCGCCCGATCGCCGAACTGCCGATCCCCGCCGACGTCGCGGCCCGGGGGGACGCAGCCATCGCCGCCCACCGCGATCTCCACCGCCTCGCCTACCAATCGGAGGCGCCGGTCAACTGGTGCCCGGCCCTGGGCACGGTGCTCGCCAACGAGGAGGTGATCGGGGGGGTGAGCGAGCGCGGCAGTCATCCGGTTGTCCGCATCCCGCTGCGCCAGTGGATGCTGCGGATCACCGCCTACGCCGATCGACTGGAGAAGGAGCTCGAGCCCCTCGACTGGCCGGCGAGCATCAAGAAGCTCCAGTCCGACTGGATCGGGCGAAGCACCGGCGCCGAGGTCGACTTCCCCGTCGCCCCCCCGAACCCGTCTGATGGAGCCTTCGCCTCCTGGCAGTCGGCCCGGAGCGCCGCCGGATTCCCGGCGCAGCCGGCTGCGGATGTCCTCCGCGTCTACACAACCCGCCCCGACACCCTCTACGGCGTCACCTATCTTGTCGTCGCTCCGGAGCATCCGCTCGTCGACGCACTGACGACGCCCCACCAGCAGGAGGCGATCCGGATCTACCGGGAAGCCGCCGCGCGGAAGAGCGATCTCGATCGCACCGATCTGGCCAAGGAAAAGACCGGCGTCTTCACCGGCTCGCACTGCATTCACCC
>CALQRA010000066.1 GCA_943332855.1 Candidatus Kuenenia stuttgartensis | reverse complement strand
GGCGAATCGGCCCACCGGCAGCCACGCTCGAGGAGCGGTTCGGCTTTCGAGCGCGAGCGGGTGGTGAGGATCATATCGAAGCCGGCATCGCGGAGCCGGCCGACCATCGATCGCCCCATCACGCCGGTGCCGACCCAGCCGAGACGGGTGACACCGGGCCGCACCAGGGCCGGGGCGGAGCCGGCCATGCTGGCCGATGTCGTCGACTGCGCCGTCACGTTCATCCCGTCGTCTCCTCGTGATTCGTCCCTTCGTCGGTGGAGGAGCGACCGTGCCCTCGCCTTCCGACAACGCCCCTCTCACCAGCGATCGATCGGTCGGTCGAGCACTTCACGGAGGAGGATCACCTGGCGGATGGTCTTGGGATCGCGGAACATCGCCACGAGCTCATGCGCGACCGTCGGCACCGTCTGCGGCGCGACCGCGGACTGGTCACCGCCGCCAGGCCGGATTCCCGCGTGGGCAAGATCGTGCGAGAAAGCCCCCTCGACATGCCGGCCGATCTCGTCGGCATGGCCACCGAGAAGCGTCGGGGGGATGTTCGCCGCCGGCTTCCCCGCTCGCGCCGGCGTGGCAGCGGAACGGCTCGCCGCCGGCGAAGGCGTCCGACGCACGCCCCCCTCCTGGCCGCGCGGAGAAGCTTGCGCCGCGGGCCTCACGGCCACCGGTTCGCGCCGGGGGGAGGCCTTGGGGAGGACCGGTGGGTTCTGGGGGGTGCGGCGCGGAGGATCGGGAATCCCCCCCTCCGCCTGCCCGCGCCGGAAGGCCTCGATCTGACGCTGGAGATCCTCCTGGGCTGCACGGCGATCAGGCTCGCCGGCGAGGACGACCGGCGGCCGCACCTCGCGGACCTGACCGGGTGCCGGCCCGACCTGCCTCCTGGCATTCGGATCGGCCCCGCCCGGGATCTTCCCCCCTCCGCCGACGCGCCGCACGACCCCCACGACCTGCGACACGATCCAGATCAAGAAAAACAGAAACGGGATCAGCCCCTCGAGCCAATCGTTCGCGGCCAGCGGCAGGACCAGGCACGCGACGAAGGGGGCAGGGAGCATCGGGGATGGTTCCGCAGCGGGGAATGGACCAGGGGGGGACGCGATCAGCGCGGGCTCACTGCCCGGAAGGAACGTTATGGGTTGCCGTGGCCGGCCCGTTGCCGACGCCGGCGATTGCCCGGCGCATGTCGGTGTCGGCCTGGAGATTGCGAATCTTGTAATAGTCGACGATTCCCAGCCCGCCACTGGCGAGCGAATCGGCGATCGCCCGCGGCACCTCCGCCTCCGATTCGACGAGTTGGGCTCGGCTCTCCTCGATCCCGGCGATCATCTCCTGTTCCTTCGCAACCGCCATCGCCCGACGCCCCTCGGCGTTGGCCCGGGCGACACGCGTGTCGGCTTCGGCCCGGTCGGCCTGGAGGCGGGCGCCGATGTTCGCCCCGACGTCGATGTCGGCGATGTCGATCGACACGATCTCGAAGGCGGTGTTGGAGTCGAGGCGGCGGGCGAGCACGGTCTTCGAGATCACATCGGGGTTCTCGAGAACGCTCGTGTAGCGCTCCGCCGAACCGATCGCCGAGACGATCCCCTCGCCGACACGGGCGACGATCGTCTCCTCGGTAGCGCCGCCGATGAGCTGGTTGAGATTTGTCCTCACCGTCACCCGGGCCCGGACCTTGAGTTGGATGCCGTCCTTCGCCACCGCATCGAGCGTCTCGCGCCCGCTGTTGCGGCCGGGGCAATCGATGACTTTCGGATAGACACTCGTCTGCACCGCCTCGCGGACGTCACGCCCGGCCAGGTCGATCGCCGTTGCCAGCTTCCAGTTGAGCTCCTTGATCTTCGCCTTGTTGGCCGCGATCAGCGCCTGCACCACGAGGGGGACGCGGCCGCCGGCCATCGAGTGCTCCTCGAGCGCCTGCCTCGTGATCCCGGTGGAGTCTCCGAGCCCGGCCTGCACCGCCATGATCTTACTGCGGACGATGACGTTCGGATTGACCTTCTTGAAGCTCATGGCGACGAGGTCAAACAGGCCGATGCCGGCGCTCGAGGCGTACGATTGGAGCCACAGCCGCAGGTAGCGGGCCAGCATGGCGACGATGCCGAGCCCGACCAGAAGGACGACCAGAAGGACAACTGGGAGGACGAACGGGGGCATCGGGGGCTCCGAACGGGAGACAGGGGACCGGGAGACAGGGAGACAGAGGCTCGGGGGATCGGCGCGACCAGGGAATCGGCTGACGAGGGGGACAAGCCCAGCGTTGTTCCGGGGAAGCCCCCAGTCAAGCGTCGGGGGCGTCGAATGACTCGAAGGTGAAGTTCTCGAGGGTCGGAGAGAGCCGGGGCGCTTCCGGGGGCGACGGTTTTTCCGGTTCCTCCGCCCGTTCCGCCCCGTCCCGGCGCCGGCCGTGACTTTCTTCCTCCCGCGGAAGGGGGCGCACGACCACCGCCGCTCCCTGGGCCGCCACAACGACCACCTCCATGCCGGCGTCGATCGGGCCCCCTTCACTCACCCCGTCGACGGTCTCCGTCCCGATGACCACCGTTCCCCAGGGAAGGAGATCGATCGTCGTCCGCCCGCGTTGTCCGATGAGGTCGCGGGCCCGCTGCCGCCGCGGGGCGTCGGGCACGACGTCATCCGGCTGCGGGGGGGGCGGGAGGACGCGCCGACCGAGGGGCGTCTCCGGGAACCAACGAAACGCCAATCCGATGATCGCCGGCACGACGGCCACCGAGAGGGCGATCATCCCGGTGCCGGCACCGGGGCCGAGCTCGAGGAAGGCGGTGGCGATCGCGGCAATGATCGCCGCCAGACTGACGAACGCGAGCACGCCCCCTGAAGGGACGAAGACTTCGAGGATCATGACCCCGATGCCGACGAGGAACAGCGCGGCGACCCACACGACCGGGCTCATCCGTGTGTTCCCCGCGCCCCGGCGGGGACGGCGCGGACCAGCAGCCGCCCTCCGCGGACCGCCACCACCTCCACCGGCATCCCCGGCTCGATCAGATGTCCGTCGCTGGCAACGTCGTGGATCTCCGCGCCGATCCGCGCTTTTCCTGAGGGGGCGAGCCGCGATGTCGTCTCCCCCTCCCGGCCGACGAGGCTCTCAAGGGGATCGTCGAGGCTGTCGGCCTCATTTTCGCCGGGAGGGGCGAGGAGGACATGCCGGAAGAGGCGCGACTCGGGGAGCCAGCGCCGGGCGACGATCGCGAGGATCGTGACGCCGACCGCGGCCCCGATGATCCCGAGGAGCGACCACTGGAGCTGGCGAAACTGGTAGGCATTGGTGGGGAGAACGAACGACTGGCTGGCGAGGATCAGCGACGCCACCATGAGCAGACCGCCGCCGAGCCCGAGGATGCCGAAACCGGGAAAGACGAAGATCTCCGCCGCCAGACAGATCAGTCCGGCGAGGAACAGCATCACCTCGAGCCAGCCGCTGGTGCCGTGGAGATGGCTGCTCCAGAAGTAGATGATGAACGCGACCATCGCCACGAAGCCACCGAAGCCGATGCCCGGGGTGTGGAGCTCGATATACAGCCCCGCGCCCCCGATGAGGAGGAGGAGCCAGGCGATCCCGGGGCTGGCGAGGGCGTCGAGGAGCGTGTCGGCCCACCCCGGAGCGGCGAGGGCCACATCCCCCTCCAGCCCGTAGGCGCGGGCCACCCCCTCGAAGCCCTCGACGACATGCGCCACCAAGCCGAACGATTCGGCCGCCTTACCGCTGAGGAGCAGCGGCCCGACCCCGACCTCGGCCCCCGGTTGCCAGGCATCACGGTCGTCGAGACGGGCCAGTTCCTCCTCACAGAAATAGCCGACCCGACCGGCGCCGACCCGGGTGGCCTGGCGGACAACGAGCCCCGGAGCGACCAGGGCCACCGGCAGCGACCACGACCGGTCGCGCTTCTTCGCCACCCCCTCCCGCCAGGCCACGGTGATCGCCTCGGACCAGCGCCTGTCGATCGCCGCGGCCCCCTCTCCACCGAGAACCGCGTCGGCCCCCATCACGAGGTCATCACACGCCGTGGCAATCAGCGCCGCATCCCCGCGGGCCTCACGCGGCACCCAGGCGACGGTGCGAACGCGCGTGGCGTCGAGGCTGGCGAGGTAGGCCGCCAGGACGAGGCTCTGCTCCGGCTCCCCTCCGGGGCTGTCGATCCGCAGGCAGACGAAGTTCCTCCCGGAGCCGATCGCCTCCTCGATCCGCGTCCGCGTGCGGGCGACGAGGTCGGCCGTGATCACGCCAGAGAGCACGACCTGCACCCCCTTCCATCCCCCCTCGAGGGTCGGATCGGCGACGAGGGCCGCCTCGCCCAGGCCGAGGATCCGGGCGGCCTCGGCGGGCGTCCGCGCCAAGCCCCGCGCCACGCCCAATTCGCGGGCCCGCCTCCCTGTCAGCGCCAGGGGGACCGGGCCGATCTCCTCCTCGTCGAGCACCGCCGCCCGCTGGCGGAGGCCGGCCACCTCGGCGGCGGTCACGATCTGGTCGCCGTCATCGGTCGCCACGCGCACGACGCGCGCCTGCGGATCGAGGAGGGCCTGGGCGAGCGCCGGCGGCACGGTCTTCCGCCGGGCGGCGACCTGGCCATAGACGGCGCGCATCGCGTCATCGATGAGAGGCTCGTCGGTGTTGGCCGGTCCGAGGACGGCATCGGGGGCGAGCACGATCTCCTCGCACCCCAGCGCCACGAGGACGGCATGCCCGCGGGCCCCCGCCGGGAGCCAGGCCACCGTCTTCACGCCGGAGAGCCGTGGGTCGGCGAGGAACCGGGCGAGGGCGAGAGAACGGCCGAAGTCGCTCGTCCCCGCGCCGGGCTCGTCGGCCCCGTCGAAGCGGAGCACGAGAACACCGCGCTCGCCGGGGCGGGAGAGGAGCCGATCGAGATTGCGGAGCACCGTCCCCTCGACCTGCGTGTCGCGGTTGCCCGTGATCGGCAGTCGCAGCGGCACGACCACGACCGGGACCTCCCGCGGTGCGACCGCTCCCTCCGCGGCCGGCGCTGGAGCGGGGGGCGGATCAGCCGGCGCGGCGACGCTGGCTGCCGGGCCCCACGCCAGCGCGGTGAGCCACACTGCCAGCAGCGCTGGAATCCCAACGGCATCCCGAGCCATCCGCCGACGCCATCTCGGCGAGAAAGCCGGGGCTGACCCTGATCCCGTTGCGCTGGGGGCCGCGGCGTTGAATGGCATGACCGTCCTCGGTGGTACCGGGGGGCGACAAATGACGAATTCTATGGAGCCAGGCCAAGGTGTCAAAAAAACCGCGTTGAGCCCCCCCCGATCCCGGGCCCCGCTTATACTTCCGCGATGGACACAACCCGCTCGCAAATCATCGCCGAACTGGTTCCCCTGATCACCGCCAAGGCCCTCCGCCGCGGGACCTTTCGCCTCGCCTCGGGCCGGGAAGCGAGCTTTTACCTCGACGCCAAGCAGGTGGTGCTCGACGCCCGCGGGTCGATGCTCGTCGGCCGCGCGATCCTCGACCTTCTCCGGGCCCACGGCCCCCTCCCGGCCGCCGTCGGGGGGATGTCGATCGGGGCCGATCCGGTGACGAGTGCCGTCGTGACGATGGCCGGCGTCGGCGGATTCGACCTCCGCGGTTTCATGGTCCGCAAAGAACCGAAGGACCACGGCACGAAGCGCTACATCGAGGGACCGGTCGCCCCCGGCGAGAAGGTGGTGATCGTCGAGGATGTGACGACCACGGGGGGATCGTCGCTCTTGGCCATCGATCGGGCGATCGAGTTCGGCCTCATCGTCGAACGCGTCGTCACGGTGATCGATCGGTTGGCCGGAGCCACCGCGACCCTCGCCGCCCGCGGCATTCCCCTCGATGCCCTGGTGACGATCCGCGATCTGGGGATCGAACCCGACGCTACCTGATCCGTTGTCGCCGGGCGCCCGTGGCCCGAGGGAGGTTTGCCGCGCATGCCACCGACCCACCCCCGGCGCCGTACGGGACTGGCCCGCTGCGGGCTTGCCACGCTCCTGATCAGCGCCCTCCCCGCCTGCGCTGGAACGACCGGGGAGATCCCCGCCGAACCCTCGGCAGAGGCGATCGCTTCCCTCATCTCCCGGCTGGGGGACGCTGATTTCCAGCGCCGCGAGGCGGCCTCTGCCGATCTCAAGGCGATCGGCCCTGCGGCGGTCGATGCCCTCCTGGCAGCGGCGGAGCTCGACCGTGATCTCGAAGTGGCGCTGCGGGCCCGCTGGCTCGTCGACGCGATCCCCCTCGGCATGCCCCACGACCCACCCGAGGTGACCCAGTTCCTCGAGTCGTACAAGCAACGCGACTTCTCGCAGCGTGTCCGCGTCATGCACCGCCTCCTTCGCGTCGACGATGACGCCGGCATCGAGGCGCTGGCGAGGATCATCCGCCTGGAACGCTCGCCGGAGGGCTCGCGCCTCGCCGCAGCGCTTTTGGTGCGCGAATGGGACCCGGCCAACCGCTGGTGGTCGGCGTTGGCTCCCCACGCCGCCGCCGGACTGGGATCGAGCCAGCGGCCGGCCGCGGCGTTCACCCGAGCGGTGATCGACTTCTCCGCGGCGACGGAGCCGGCGGCCCGCGATGCCGCGCTGGCCGCCGCGGCGAGTGCCCTATCGCAACTCGAGCGGGCCGACGGCGACGACAGGTCCCGAAAGGCGGATGCCGAAGATGGGGAGGAAGAGATCGGTGATGGGCGGCGCGGTGGCGAGGTGACAGAGACCGGCCGGCTCTTCGCCCGCACGCGGATCGCCATGCTGCTGGCAGCCGGGAAGCGGGAGGAGGCCGTCGCAGCGGCGAAAACCCTCCTCGCCGCCACGTGGACCGGGGCGCCTGCCGACCAAATCACTCCCCGCCTCCTGGAACAGCTCGTCTGGGCGACCGAGCTCGGCATCCCCGAAACGGTCGACCAGCTTCACGACGCCCGCCCCGACCTCCTCACGGCCAATCCACTGGTGATGTACGCGGCCGCGGCCGCGGAACGCTCCCGCGGCGATCTCCCCCGGGCCACGGCCCTGGCCGATGCCGCCTTCGCCCGGCAACGCGGCCCCGGGCGGGGGCGCGACAACGTCGACCAACTCCAGGCGGCGCTCCTCCTGGCACGCTGGGGATGCGTCGACTGGGCGGTGCGCTGCTACACCGCCATCCTCGAAGACCCGCAGTCCTCGCCGGTCGAATACTGCTACGCCGCCATCTACGGCGCCGAATACCTCCACGAGCTCGAGCGCGAGGACGAGGCGGCGGCTTATCTGGGGCGCCTGTTCGGACCGAATCCCCCGCGCCAGGATTTCAACGTCGAGCAGCTGATCACCCAAATCGGGCGCGAGCACCGCGCCACCCACGCCCGGGCTGACTTTTTCGCTTCGTGCGCCGCGGCGGCCCGCGGCGATGCCGCCGAGCGCCGCCGGCTCCTCGAGACGGCCCTCCGCTCACTCGGCAAGGATGTCGATTCGCTCATCGCGCTCTACCAGCTTCCCGACAACACCCCCGACCAGCGGGCCGACGCGGTCCGCCGCATCAACGAGGCCCTGCGGCAGATCGAGAACGAGATCCAGGGCATGCCCGAAGATGCCAACGGCTACAACGAATGGGCCTGGCTCGTCGCCAACACCGAAGGGGATGCCGAGAAGGCGACCCGCTATTCGAAACAGTCGCTCGTGAAGTCGTTCGACAATTCGAGCTACCTCGACACCCTCGCCCACTGCCGCGCCGCCGCCGGCGATCTCGCCGGGGCCGTCCGCTGGCAGAGCCTGGCGCAGCGCAAAGAACCCCACAACCACACGATCGAAAAGAACCTCGAGCGGTTCCAGACGCTGGCGGCGAAGGCGGCGGCACAGCCATGACGATGCTTCCCGGGCGCCGGGCCCCGCTCGATCCCGATCGATTCGGTGGGTCACAGCCGGTCCCCGAACCGCTCCTGACGACGCTCGCCGACGGGCGCCGGATCGTGGTCCGGCAGGCCGGGAGGGGGGTCCCGATCGTCCTCCTCCACGGCTTCCCCCTCGACCACACCATGTGGGACGGGCAATGGGCGCTCGTGGCGGCGGGGGGGGCGCTCGACGGATCTGCCCGGCTGATCGCCCCCGATCTGGCCGGCTTCGGCGGCAGCGATGGTCCGACGGCGTCCTCGATCGCCGGTATGGCCGACGAGGTCGTGGCGATCCTCGACGCCCTCGGGTGCCACGAGCCCGTCGTCGCCTGCGGCCTCTCGATGGGGGGCTATGTCGTCCAGCATCTCGCCGCCCGCCACCCGGACCGCCTCCGCGGGATCGTGCTGGTCGACACGAAACTCGAGGCCGACACCCCCGCCGCCCGCGCCGGCCGTGTCGATCTCTCGGAACGGGTCGGCCGCTGGGGAGCGCGGATCGCCGCCGAGGCGCTTGTGCCGCGTCTGCTCGCGCCACATCTGCTCGCGCCAGGGAGCGGCCGCAGCACGCTGGAGACACGTCTTCGGGAGACCATTCTCCAGACGGCCGTGGCCACGATCCGCACGGCACTGGCCGCGCTTGGCGATCGCCCCGACATGACGGCCGCCGCCACGGGCTTCGTGCAGCCGACGCTCCTTGTCGTCGGTGCGGAGGACGGGATCACACCGCCGGAGTGCCTCGAACGCGCCGCGGCGCTGATCCGCCATGCGGAACTCGAGATCGTCGCCGGCTGCGGCCACATGACGCCGATGGAGGATCCGACCGCCTTCAACGCCCGACTCGCCTCGTTCCTCAGGGAACGGGTCGTCACGGCGCCTCCAGCGCGTCCTCGGGGGGCGCCGTGACGGCGCGATCCTCCGCTTGACCAGCCGTCTCCGGAGGACGGGGCCGACCGCCGCCGCCCGGCGCCTCCGCGCCGTCGCGGTTGCCGCGCATCGAGCCGGATCGGTCTCCACCGAAGCCGCGTCCGCCGGGGCCACCACGCCCTGATGGAGTGGGGAACATCGGCCGGGCGTTGAAGCGGGCATAGCGATCGAGCCATTCGAGCCGCTCCTGCGCCTCCAGCGCCACGATCGCATGGCGGTCGGCCGGGTCGCGCCAGGCGAGCCAGAGGTGCCACGAGCGGGCTGCCCCGATGAGCGTGTCGAGCTCCTCCTCTGGATCCCCCTCCCCGAGCGCCCGGGCGAGCTCGATGAGGTCGTGGCGGCGGGCGAGCGGAAGCTCCTGGAAGGTCTTCGCGGCATCGGAGAGCCGGCGCCGCGACTCGGCATCGAGCTCCTCGACCCGCTCGCGGCGGGCGTCGATCTCCCCTGCCGGGGTCTCGGGACCGAACGGGCCTTCCTGGAGGGCCTCGAGCGTCTCGGTGAGCAGCAGCCAGTCGTCGGCCTCCGGGGAGGGATCCTGGGGATCGTCTGGGCGCGCCCCGCGCTCCTCGGGGGAGCGGCCGAAGGAGAACCGGCGCGGCGGCGGGTAGCCGCGCTCGGCGACCGACCACAGGAACGCCACGGAGCCTGCCTCCTGGAGCACGCCGAGGTGTTCGACGACGGGAAGATACTCGAGGATCCGCTCGTCGGGATCGGTGGTGGTGACACGACCGACGACGAGCCCGAGCACGAGGGCCCCGACGACACACCCCGCCGGCCCCCACCACGACCGGCTCCGTGGTCGCCGCGGCGGCTGCCGGTGGGGGGCCGTCCGCCCTCCCGTGGAAACCGCGGCCATCTCGATCGTCGTCGAGGCGAGGCTCACCGGGGCGGCGGAGGAAGCCAGGCCATCAAGGAGGATGCGGATGTCGTCGAGCGCATCGCCGCCGGGCGGGGCAGTCAGACCGGCGTCAGCGGGCCGTGGGGCAGACCGGCTCATGACGCCCCTCCACCGGCCTCGCCGGCTGCGGGAGACCGGACGCCGTCGCGCTGATACGACTCGAGCGTCGCGCGGAGCTGGTCACGGGCCCGGAAGAGGAGCGATTTCACCGCCGGCACCGACAGCCCCATCGCCGTGGCGATCTCCTCGTACGAACAGTGCTCGAACTTGGCCAGCAGCACTGCCATCCGCTGGTTGTCGTTGAGCGCGGCGATCGCGTCGCGGACGACCGACTGGAGCTCCTGTCGATCGGCCTCGCGCGCGGGACGCTCGCCGCTAGCGGCGACGGCGATCTGCTCCAGACCGACGGCACTCGACGACGATGACGTCGACGGGGCGACCCCATGTTCCATCCGCCGGTAGGCCCGTTGCCGCAAGTCGCTGGAGACGTTGTTGGCGATCGTGTGGATCCAGGTGGAGAACTTCGCCGTCTGACGGTAGCCCTCCCGCGCCCGGTAGACGCGGAGGAATACCTCCTGGGCGAGATCCTGGGCGGTGGAGTGGTCGCCGGTGTGGTGGAGAAAGAGCGTCACCAGCCGGTCCTGCCAGAGGGTGACCAACTGCTCAAACGCCTCGGCGTCGCCGGCCTGCACCCGGAGCATGAGATCGGCAGAGGGATCAGCCGAGGTGGACATGGAGCAAATCCCAGCCCGATCAACCCGACCTCATAAACCCGGTCCGATCAACCCTAAACCGGATCCCCCCCGCGAGCCCGACGACCGAGCACCACACCCGGGCGTCTGCGGGCACTCGTGGACCGTTGCCCTGTGCTTATCCTTATCTCTATCCCTGCACCTATCCCTGTAGTGGAGCGGAGGAGGATCGAACTCCCAACCTCGGCATTGCGAACGCCGCGCTCTCCCAGTTGAGCTACCGCCCCGTCAACGGCGGGCGGCTCCGCGGAGTCGCCCACCGGGAAACGATGGTATGGCAGCCCGAAGGCGATGTCCAGCCGGCCGGCCGGGGAGCGCTACAATGGCGCCCGGTCGACGGTTTTTCCCCGCCATTCATCCGGTTCTTCCCCATGCAAGTCCCCCCGATCGTGGTCCGCGGCGCCCGTGAGCACAACCTCCGGGATATCACCGTCGGGCTCCCCCGTGGGCGGCTGGTCTGCCTCTCCGGGGTAAGCGGATCGGGGAAGTCGAGCCTGGCGTTCGACACGCTCTACGCCGAGGGGCAGCGGCGGTACGTCGAGAGCCTCTCGACCTTCGCCCGGCAGTTCCTCGGGCAACTGCCCCGCCCCGACGTCGACAGCGTCACCGGCCTCTCCCCCTCGATCTCCATCGCGCAGAAGTCGGCCGGCACCAACCCGCGCTCGACGGTGGCGACGATGACGGAGATCCACGATTTCCTCCGCGTCCTCTACGCGCGGGTCGGCCAGGCCCATTGCCCCGAGTGCGACGGGGTCCTCGAGGCCCAACCGCGCGACGCGATCGTCGAGCGGATCCTCTCCCATCGGGGAGGGCGGCGGATCCTCGTCCTCGCGCCGCTGGTGCGCGACGCCAAGGGGGAGCACCGCGACCTGTTCACCGATCTCGTCCGCCAGGGATTCACCCGGGCCCGCGTCGACGGCCGTGTCGTCCGCGTCGAGGATCCGCCGCCGCTCGAGAAGCTCCTCAAGCACACGATCGAGGTGGTCGTCGATCGGCTCGTGCCCGGTGACTCAACGCGCAGCCGGCTCGCCGAAGCGGTCGAACTGGCGCTTCGCACCGGCGGGGGGATGGTGATCGTGGCCGCTGAGCCGGAAGGGGACTCCCCGCCCGCCGCTGCCACCGCGCCAGCTGCGGCGCGGAAGAAGAAGGCGAAGCGAAAGACCGACGACGACGACGAAGCGGCCGATCGACCGGCGCAGGGAGTCTCCGACGAGCTCGTCCTCTCCAGCCGCTACGCCTGCACCGCCTGTGGCGTCAGCTACGCCACGCCCGAGCCGCAGCTGTTTAGCTTCAACAGCCCGCAGGGGGCCTGCCCGGCCTGCGAGGGGCTCGGCGAAATCTACGGCATCGATCCCGACAAACTCGTCACCGAACCGGGCAAGTCGCTCCGCAAGGGGGCGCTGGGGTTCCTGGGGAGCTTCCGCGACATGCCGCGCTGGATGCGGCGCCTGTTCACGGGGGTCGCCGCCCATGCCGAGGCGAAGCGGAAGCTCCCCGCCGGCACGCTCCTCGACACCCCGTGGGAGGATCTCACGCCGCTGCAGCGGCGGATCTGGCTCGAGGGAACGGGCCTCGAGGAGATCCGTCTGGCCTGGAAACGGGGGAAGGCGGAGCGCGGCGCGAAGACCCGCTTCGAGGGGATCCTCTCGATGCTCGGCAACCGGTGGCGGAATGCCAAGAGCGGGATCCTCCGGCGGATGCTCGAGAAGCTGATGCGGATCACCCCCTGCCACGGCTGCCACGGGGCCCGGCTCGCGCCGCAGGGCCGGGCCGTTCGGATCGCCACCGCGTCGAAGTCGGCCCGTGCGGCGCACGGTGCGGAGCTGTCGCTCGACCGCCTCTGCGGCCTGCCGATTGCCGACGCGCGGGAGTTCCTCTCCGTTCTTTCGCTCGACCCGACGCAGACCGTGATCGCCGCGGAGCTGATGAAGGAGATCCGTTCGCGGCTCGATTTCCTCGATCAGGTCGGCCTGGGCTACCTCGCCCTCGAACGCAAGGCGCCGACGCTCTCCGGCGGCGAGAGCCAGCGGATCCGCCTCGCCGCCCAGATCGGCTCCGGTCTGTCGGGGGTGCTCTACGTCCTCGACGAGCCCTCCATCGGCCTCCACCCACGCGACAACACCCGCCTCCTCGGCGCGCTCCAGGCCCTCCGCGACAAGGGGAACACCGTCGTCGTCGTCGAGCACGACGAGGAAACGATCCGCGCTGCCGATTGGGTGGTCGACTTCGGCCCCGGGCCGGGGAAGCGCGGTGGCGAGGTGGTGGCAGCCGGAACCCCCGACGACGTGGCGGCGAATCCCCGCAGCATCACCGGCGCCTTCCTCTCGGGGCGCGACCGGATCGAGGTCCCCACCAGCCGCCGCCCCCGCAGTGAGCGGCGGCTGCGGATGGAAGGGATCCGGCACAACAACCTCCGGGGTCTCGACGTGGAGATCCCGCTCGGGCTCCTCGTCTGCATCACCGGCGTCTCGGGGAGCGGGAAGAGCTCGCTCGTCGGCGACGTCCTCGAGCCGGCCCTCCGCGAGAAGCTCGGGAGCGAGGTGGCGCGACCCGGCGAGTTCACCGCGCTGCTGGGGGCCGACGAGCTCGACAAAGTGATCGTCATCGACCAATCGCCGATCGGCCGCACCCCCCGCAGCAACCCGGCGACGTACGTGAAGGTCTGGGACGACATCCGCACCCTCCTCACGATGCTCCCGGATGCGAAGACGCGCGGCTGGAAGGCGGGGCGCTTCAGCTTCAACGTCGCCGGGGGGCGCTGCGAGGCCTGCGAGGGAAACGGCTCGGTGCGGCTCGACATGGACTTCCTCGCCGATGTCTGGGTGCCATGCGAGACCTGCGGTGGCGCCCGGTTCTCCCGCGACACCCTCGAGGTGCGCTGGAAGGGGAAGAACGTTGCCGACCTCCTCGGCATGGAGATCGGCGACGCCCGGACGCTGTTCGCCGATGCCCCCGACATCGCCCGCAAGCTCGAGACCCTCTGCGACGTCGGCCTCGACTACCTCCATCTCGGCCAGCCTTCGCCGACGCTCTCCGGCGGCGAAGCCCAGCGGGTCAAGCTCTCGCGCGAGCTCGCCAAGCGGTCGACGGGGCGAACGCTCTACATCCTCGACGAGCCGACGACGGGGCTCCACATGGCCGACGTCCGCCAGCTCCTCGTCGTCCTCGAGCGGCTCGTCGACGCCGGCAATACCGTCCTCGTCGTCGAGCACAACCTCGACGTCGTGAAGCGGGCCGACTGGGTCATCGACCTCGGCCCCGAAGGGGGCTCGGGCGGCGGGAAGATCGTCGCCGAGGGGACGCCGGAGAAGGTGGCCCGGGCGAAGGGCTCGCAGACCGGCCTCGCCCTCAAATCGATCCTCGCGGCCGGTGCCGCCGCCCCGCCACCGCGCCGGGCCGCGCGGCGCCGGGCTGCCGTCGATCCGGCGGCCCTCGAGCGCGACATCCTCGCACGGATCACGGCCGCCTCGCGCGACCCCGGCCCCGCCTCGATCGAGGTCCGGGGCGCCTGCCAGCACAACCTCAAATCGGTCGATGCCGACATCCCCCGGGGTGCCATGACGGTCTGCTGCGGGCCGAGCGGCTCGGGGAAGACCTCGCTCGCCTTCGACACCCTGTACGCCGAGGGGCAGCGCCGGTATGTCGAGAGCTTGAGCCCCTACGCCCGTCAGTTCGTCGGCCAGGTACCGAAGCCGCTGTTCGAGCGGATCGATGGGCTGTCGCCGGCGGTGGCGATCGAGCAGCGAGCCACCGGGAGCACGCCCCGCTCGACGGTCGGCACGCTGACGGAAATGTATGACTATTTCCGCGTCCTCGGCGCCCGGCTGGGGCGGATGCACTGCCCGGAGTGCGGCGTGCCGGTCGGGGCGCGGAGTGTCGATAAGACCGTCGAGCGGCTCCTGGCCCACCCTCCGGAGACACGGATGCTTCTGCTGGCGCCGGCCGAGCCGCGCGTCGGCCAATCCTCCGATGCATTCTTCGCAACGCTCAAGGCGGCCGGCTGGGTGCGCGTCCGGATCGACGGCCGCACGATTCATCTCGACGACAAGCCGGAGCTCGACCGAAAGCGGAAGAACCGGATCGAGATCGTCGTCGACCGTGTCACCGCCGATCCGGCCGCCCGCAGCCGGCTCGCCCAGAGCATCGAGGCGGCGTTTGTGGCCGGCGGGGGCACGATGCTCGTGGCCAGGCAGGCCGATGGGCACGGCGGCGAAGCCCTCGAGGAACCCGACTGGCCCGTCGAGGTCCACAGCCGGCTCCTCGCCTGCCCGGGGTGCGGCCGGGGATTCAAACCGCTCGAGCCGCGGCAGTTCTCCTTCAACAGCCCGCTCGGCTGGTGCCCGCGCTGCGACGGCCTGGGAACCCGGACGGGCGTGGAGCATTCGGCGCTCGTCCGCGATCCGACGCTGTCGCTTGCCGACGGGGCCCTCGACCTCTGGCCGCAGCTTTCGAGCCCCGTCTCCAAGGCGATGCTCGTCGCGCTGTGCGCGGTGAGCGGCCTGCCGACCGACGTGCCGCTGGTCGAGCTCTCTGGCCTCCAGCAACGCGTGCTCTTCGAGGGGACTGGCGAGCGGTGGATCGAGGTGCCACGCCCGGCGCTGGCGGCGGGCGCCGCTGCCCCGGAGGCCGGCCCGTGGTTCGCGTTCCGTTTCAAGGGGCTCGAGCAGGCCTGCGAGGAGGCGGCCCGGCTCGTCGTCGGGCTCCGCGGCCGGGTCGATGCGGTGCTCGGCGAGGTCCCCTGCAGCGAGTGCGGCGGCAGCCGACTGGCCGACGTCGCCTCGGCGGTGACCCTCTGGGGCCGCCCCCTCGATGTCTGGTGTCGCATGCCCCTGAGCCGGCTCAAGGGGGCGCTCGAGAGCGTGACGCTTGCCGACTCGGAGCGGAAGATCGCCGCCGACCTCCTCCGCGAATTGCTCTCGCGCGTGACGTTTCTTGTCGACGTCGGCCTCGACTACCTCGACCTCGCCCGGCCGGCCGGCAGCCTCTCCGGCGGCGAGCTGCAACGGATTCGCCTGGCGGCCCAGGTCGGCAGCGGGCTGACCGGCGTGCTCTACGTCCTCGACGAACCGACAATCGGCCTCCATCCGCGCGACACGCACCGTCTGATCACGGCGTTGGCCAAGCTCCGCGACCTCGGCAACACGCTCGTCGTCGTCGAGCACGATCGCGAGGTGGTGGCGGCCGCCGACATGACGCTCGACTTCGGCCCAGGGAGCGGACGCGAAGGGGGGAGGATCGTCGCCGAGGGCCCCCCTGCCCGGCTGGCGACGCTGCCGGGGAGCCCCACCGGGCCGTATCTCACCGCCCGCCGGGCCTGCGACGCGATCCTCGAAAGGAAGGCGCGCGACGGCCGCCGCCAGCCGACCGGCTGGCTCGAGATCCGCGGCATCCGCCACCGCACCCTCAAAGGCATCGACGCCCGCATCCCCCTCGGCGTGCTCACCGCCGTCACCGGTCCGAGCGGGAGCGGCAAGACGTCGCTCGTCCTTGAAGTGCTGTGGAGGGCCCTGGCGCGCCGGCTCCATGCCGCCCGCGAGCAGCCCGGCCACCACGATTCGATCCGCGGGATGGAATCGATCGACAAGGTGATCCTCGTCGACCAGGAGGCGATCGGCTCGACCCCCGGCTCGACCCCTGCCACCTACACCGGCGTCTTTGACCACATCCGTGATCTCTTTGCCAAAGTGCCGGAGTCGAAGACGCGCGGCTTCACGCCGCGGACGTTCTCGTTCAACGTCCCCGGCGGCCGCTGCGAGGCCTGTGAGGGGCTCGGCCGGCGCCGCGTCGAGATGCACTTCCTCCCCGACCTCTGGGTGGAGTGCGAGGCCTGCCGGGGGAGCCGCTATTCCAGCGAGACGCTCCATGCGAAGTGGCACGGCAAGAGCATCGCCGACGTCCTGTCGATGAGCATTGTCGATGCCGCGAGGCTCTTCGAGGGGGTGCCGCAGGTGTCGCGGATCCTCGCCACGCTCATCGACGTCGGGCTGGGATACGTGACTCTCGGCCAGCCGGCCCCGCAACTCTCCGGCGGCGAGGCCCAGCGCGTCAAGCTCTCTCGCGAGCTCGCCAAGCCGGGCACGGGGAGCACGCTCTACATCCTCGATGAGCCAACGACCGGGCTCCACTTCACCGACATCGAGAAGCTCCTCCATGTCCTCGAGCGGCTCGTCGACTCAGGCAACACCGTCCTCGTCGTCGAGCACAATCTCGAGGTCGTCGCCGCGGCCGACCGGGTGATCGACATGGGCCCCGAGGCAGGGGACGGCGGGGGGCGGATCGTCGTCGAGGGGCCGCCAGAGGATGTGGCGATCCACGCCGCCCGCTGGCGGGCGGCGGGCGGGGCCGACGGGACTCTTCTCCGCCCCAAAAACGGCCCGGGCTCCGCCGGCCCGGCGGCGGGGAGTGAACCACTCCTCCGCAGCCACACCGGCGAAGCCCTGGAACGCTTCGGCCTGCCGGGGCTGATCGCCCCGGCTCCGGCTCCATCCCCGCCTACCAGCGGCTCTCGAGGCCGAACTGGACGCCGTTGAGGAACACGCTGCCGTTGGTGTTGATCGTGGCGGTGTTGTTGATGACGTCGGTGGTGTTGAGCTGGTCGACCGGCACGGCGACCCCAGAGAGCCAGAAGAAGTTGTAGCCGGTCCGCCAGGCGAGCCAATCGGTCATCTGCCAGGTACCGAAGATCCCCAGCTCACCGAAGAACGCCGTCTGCTGGGCGGCGGCCGAGAGCGGCCCGAGATCCCCCTCCGAAAAGCCGCTCGTGTGCTGGACGGCGTTGTTGAGGAACACCCCCGCCTTACCAACGGCGTTGAACCGGATCGGCCCGCCGTTATTCCAAAGCATCACGTCGGCACCGGCCTGACCACCGTAAAGATCGTTGATCGTGTTCGTCGTGATCCGCTCAGCCTGCTCCAGCGGCGTCGGTGCCGTCGTGCCGTAGGTATCGAGAACCTGCATCCCCTGGTTCCATTCCACCCAGCGGAAACCGCCCAGCCAGGTGACCGGTCCGCAGGTCCGCCGGCGCCAGTTGAGCTCGGCACTCATGATCGAGGCGTTCGTCGTCACCTGCGCCGAGTCGATGTCCTGAAATCCTGGAGCATCGGGCGGCCGGAAGCCGGCAAGATTGTTGCCTTGATAGGCCCCGGCCGTGTGCGGCGTCGATTGGGCGCCGTTGAACGGCCGAACATTGAAGTAGTTCCCCTCGACCGAATAGATGTTGTCGAGGTTGAGGATCACTCCGATCCGCGGGCCGGCCGCTGCCTGGTTGGCCGTCTGGTTGATGTCCAGGGCGGTGGTGGGCAGCGAAGTGGGGGGCGGGAAGGGGTTCGGCTGAGTGGTCGTGACACGATCATTGAGGTACAGCGGACGACTGCCGATGTTCCCCTGCCAGAGGAAGAGGGCGTCGGTCTGCACGACCCACCGTGGCGACACCGGCCGGAACAGCCCGCCACCGAAGTCGACCGGGCCGCCCCAGGTGCTGAAGCCGCCATCGGCACCGCCACCGTAGGGAATGAACCCTGGCTCGGAACCGGGATAGACGCCGTCGACTCGTGGGACAGCATCGACCGTCGCTGCCGAGTCGTAGTCAGTGAACCCATCGGAAGGCGCGCCGAAGCCGATCATCGGCTCCTGCTGCCCGGGGGTGAGCACCGAGGTTTCGACCGGTTCGACGACCCGATCTCCCTCGCCGTCGAGGAAGCTATCGAAGCCACCGGCCACTACTGCGGCCGGAGCGGCCGCGGACAAAAGGAGCGCCGTGGCCGTCAGGCCGAGGCCAGTCGTGCTGCGGAGAGTTCGGGCCAAGCCCGTACAACCGGCAACCCGCACGCCACGCGGAGAACCCGCCCGATCCTGCCATGCGTTCATGACGTCATGATCCTCCCAAGGAAACCGTTCCCCTGGTTTTTCGACTGACGGTCATGCTGGTCGTGACTCTCGATCCTCAAATGCCGGTCAGAGCGACCGGGCAATTCGGGAAGACTGCACAAACCCTGCGGGCCGAAGAGGGCCCGCCGGCTGGGGCTCAAGCCGGGCGAATCTTCCCATCAATCCCATTCCACCAAGTGAAGCGGTCAGTCGACCACCGCAGCTGGGAAGATGGGGGAAATGGCCCCCCCGGCAAGGCGTCCGGGGGATTCGATCCCCGAGCGCCGTCTGCCGGCAGGATTCGCGAAGGAGGAGCCGATCACGCCCCGAAGGGATTGATCGGACCGGCCTCTGCCGACCAGGCGCCCTGGCCCTGCGACGTCACGGCCGCCACGCGGAAGAGGTGACCGTAGCGGGTGACGAAGCCGCTGATCTTCGCCGTTGTTGCCGTCGGTGACACGCCGACTGGCCACTTCGCGGTCACCCACGCCGTACCCGCCTTGTTGACACGGTACTGGACGACATAGCGGATGATCGGCTGGCCGCCCGTGTCGGCGGGAGCGGTCCAGTTGAGCGTGACGGTGCCGCGCGACGGCTGGCCGGTGAGGCCGGTCGGCGCCGCTGGCGGGCCGATTGCCGTCACGATCGTCGATTCGGCAGACGGGGCCGAGAGCCCGGCCCCGTTCTTCGCCGTCACCCGGAAGGCGTAACTCGTGCCATTGATGAGATTGGCCACAATCGCGGTGGTCGCTGCCGACACGCCGTCGGCGTAGACGGTCCACGTCGCCTCGGTCGCCTTGCGGAACTCGATCACGTAGTCGGTGATCGGCGACCCGTTGCTCGTCAACGGAGCCGTCCAGGAGAGGTTGGCGATCTTGTCGCCCGCCTTCGCCACCACATTGGTCGGCTGGGTCGGCGGGGCGATGACCGTGACGGCATTGGAGATCGCCGAGGCCGGCCCGGCTCCGAGCGGATTCTTCGCCGCCACGCGGAAGACGTAGCTGCTTCCGGTGGCCAGGCCGTTGATCACAATCCCCGCCGCCGGAGAGGCGGTGTGGGGATAGCTCGTCCACACCGTGTCGGTGGTCTTGCGATACTCGATACGATAATCGATGAGCGCCACTCCGCCGGTGTCGGTCGGGGGAGTCCAGCCGAGGTGAACCTCGGCCCGCACGCCCGCGGTCGCCACCGGGGCCGAGGCGATGCCCGGCAATCCCAGCACCAAGACCGGGGCCGATTCGGCCGAGGCCGCCGAGCTCCCGAAGCTGCTCTTCGCCGTGATGCGGAAGAGATAGGACACACCGTTGGTCAACCCGGTTACGGTCGCCGAGGTCGCCGTCGACGTGCCGTCGGCGAACGTGGCCCATGTGGCATCCGCGACAGCCCGGACCTCGACGAGGTAGTCGATGATCGGCAGGCCGCCATTGGAAGCCGGCGTGCTCCACGTCAGCCGGGCCTGCTTGTCACCGCCGACACCGACGACATTGAACGGCACCGAGGGAACGGTGACCGGCATGACGACGCTGCTGGTGTTGGACGCCGGGCCGATCCCGGCCGCGTTCACGGCCGTGACACGGAAGAGATAGTTCGTGCCGTTGACCAGCGACGTGATCGTGGCGGTCGTGGCATTCGAGGCGACTCGCGGGAAGCGGGTCCACGTAATGGAGGGGCCGTCGACCTTGTATTCGATGATGTAGTTGCTGATCGCTCCGCCACCATCGCTCGCCGGGGCCCGCCAGACGAGATCCACGCTGGCGTTGCCGGGCGTGGCAGAAAAGATCGCCGGGGCTCCCGGGATCGTCATCGGCGTGATTGGCGACGTCAGGGCCGTCGCCCCGAAGCCGACCGGATTCACAGCCGCCACGCGGAAGAAGTAGGCCGTGCCGTTGGTGAGGCCGGTGACGGCGATCGTCGTCGCCGTCGATGCGACGTGCTGGAAGGTCGTCCACGGCGTCAAGGGCCGCGCTTCACGGTACTGGATGAGGTAATCGGTGATCGCACCGCCGCCATTGGAGGTCGGTGTACCCCAGGCGAGCGTCACCTTCGCATCGCCGAACGTGCCGACGAGGTTCACCGGTGCCGAGGCGGTCGTCATGGGCACCAGTGGGCCAGCGATATTGCTCGAGGGACTGGCGCCGGCGGCATTCAGCGACTTGACGCGGAACTCATACGTCAGCCCGTTGGTCAGCCCGGTGACGGTGATCGCGGGAGCGGCCGTCGGGGTATGGGCAAACGTCAACCACGTGGCCGATGTCGTCAGCCGGTACTCGATGATCGAATCGACAATCACGGCGCCGCCGTTGTCGCTCGGCCCGATCCAGGTGAGGGCGACGCTCGAATCACCGCGAACCCCAGCGAGGCCCGATGGGGCGGTCGCCACCGTCATCGGCGTCGCCGGGCTCGACGGCGTCGACCAGGCCCCCAGCCCGTACGACGTGACCGCCGCCACTCGGTAGACGTACGTCGTGCCGTTGATCAGCCCGGTCACGGCGAAGGAGGTCGCCGTCGACACCGCGTCGGCCACGACCGCCCAGCTTGAGCCGCCATCGAGGCTCGACTGGATCTGGTAATCGGTGATCGCCGATCCCCCGTCGCTGGACGGCACCATCCAGGTCAGATCGACCTGGCCGTTGCCGCCGAGGGCGCCGAGATTCAGCGGCGCCGATGCCGGAGCGACCGGCGTGATCGGCCCGGCGACGGCGGAGTAGCCCGACGTGCCAACGGCGTTGGTGGAGGCCACCTGGAACTCATAAGCCGTGCCGTTGGTGAGCCCGGTGACCTGGACGGTCGTGCCGGTGATTGGCGAAAGCGGCGCGAAGGTCTGCCAGGTGCCGCTGCCGACGACGCGGAAGTGGACGACGTGGTTGACGATCGTCGAACCGCCGTTGAAGCCGTCGACCCAGGCGAGCGTCACCAGCGTGTTGCCGACGCGGGCGTTGAGCGCCGTGGGGGCATCGGGGAAGGTCATCGGCACCACGACGATCGACACGGTGCTGGGATTACCGGCGCCGTACTCCGTGATCCCGCTGACGCGGAAGACATGGCTGACACCATTGGCCAGTCCGGTGACGGTGAT
>CALQRA010000065.1 GCA_943332855.1 Candidatus Kuenenia stuttgartensis | reverse complement strand
GGCGTCTGCGGAAAGAGCGGGCATCTGGAAACGTCGCTGCCGCCTCGCCTGAGCCGCCTACGTTGTTCTCGGAAGCATTTTCTCTCGAAAGGAAGCCGGCATGAAAACTGACCGACGCAAATGGAATATCGCCGCCGCCGTCGGGGCAGTGCTTATCAGTGTCGGAACTATTACTTACCTTGCTCAGCCCTGGGGTCCTGGTCCAAACGGCCCATGGTCAGCCGCCGACCATAATCGAGATGAACTGGTCACGCGTGAAGAGATGGAAGTATTTGGCGGGCAGAAGCCGTATCGTAACCTTGCTCGCCTCTTGATGCATTTTGACGCAGCGGATACCAATCATGATGGCATTGTGACGCAGGAAGAGATCGATGCTTACGGCAAACCCATGGGTAGTAAAGACCCTTATAACCACAAGCCATAGGCGGCCGAACTACCCTTTGCAGCAGACGGGGCTGGCGTAACGGTTTTCGAGCCATCAAGTCTTTGCAGCCGGCCCGGCTGATGAACTCCATCGTTAGGCGACCAGTCGCCTGCGAATATGAATCCCAACCTGCAATCTCAAGCCGATAACGGCATCCGAGCAAAGCGAGACATTTTCGTCAACGTCCTTTGGTGCTTTATTGGCTTGTGCGCTCTCAGCTGTTTGACGCTTCCTTTCATTGGTCGTGTGTGGTTGGGTGAGTTTCCAGTTCTGACGGTCATCCAGGTACCGAAGATTGCCGTAGCTGGTTGGTTGCGCACGCACGTCGTGATGGAGGCGATTACATTTCTCGGTTTCTCACGAGGCTCGTTCTCCCCTGACTATATTTTGGCTCGCCCGTACGCGTTGGCGCTGGCCTACTTGATTCCGATGGCCTTCATTGGAGTTGCCAGCTTGCGCCGTTTTCGTTTCCGCGACGAGCGACTTGGATTTGTGGCAGTCGTGCTTCTCGTCATGGGGGTTATAGACTACGTATGCACACTCATTTTTGCCGATGGACGATTTCTTACCATTTATTGAGTTTGGCCGAAGGTCGCCTAACCATGCGCTCCAGCGAATCTCGTATGGCGTCGCGGTTTGCAATCGTTGCGTCCCGTGCGCCGGGTCGCTGATCGGAACCGTTCGGCAGCCGGAGGGAGTTCAGTCGCATGCGAATCGGCTTTCAGGCCTGGGGTAGCGAGGGCGACATCCAGCCGTTCGCTGCTCTGGCCGCTGGTTTGGTCAAGTCGGGCCACTCGGTAACGATGGTGGTGACCGATAACGCAGGTCGGGACTACAGCGAACTGGCCCGACGGTCCGGCTATCACCTCGTGCCCGTGCCAAACCCGGTGATCCCACATCGCGACGAGGCCGAGCGGGTGTGGCGGCAGATCATCGAGATCGGTAACCCGATCCGACAGGCGGAGTATGTCCTGCGGGTTGGGTTCGACCCCGCAGCCGAGGCGATGTACCGGGCCGCTCGTCACTTGTGCTCGGAGAGTGACGCCGTCATCGGTCATTTTTTCGTCCACCCACTGCGGGTAGCCGCTGCGAAGGCAGGGGTGCCGATGGCGACTGTCAACATCGTCCACAACTGCCTGCCATCCGCGCATGTGCAGCCGCCAGGCGTTCCAAATCTCGGTCGCTGGTTCTACCCCGTCGGCTGGCGACTCGCTCGGTTCATGGTCAACCGCATCTTCCTGCCCCGCGTGAACGGTCTGCGGGCGCGTGAAGGCCTGACGCCAGACACCGACGTGATGACCCAGACGTGGGCCGCGGAACGCCTCAATTTGTTGGCCGTCAGCCCGTCCATCTGCCGTCCGCCGCCGGACTGGGAGCCGCGGCACCGGGTGTGCGGATTCCTCAACTCTCCAGCCGGCCTTGCCGCAGACGAGTTGCCTGACGGGCTTGAAGAGTTCCTCTCGGCCGGCGAGCCACCGGTGTACTTCACCTTCGGCAGCATGATGATTGACAGCCCCGACTTCGTGCGGGAGGTCGCAGATATCTGGGCCGAGGCAGCGCGACTGGCAGGGTGCCGCGCGGTGCTGCAACTGCCCTACGGCGAGTGGCACCCGCGTTCCTCTCATCGGCAGGTATTCTGCGTACGGCGATCCCCCTACAAGGAGGTCTTCTCGCGCTGCGCGCTGGTGGTCCACCACGGCGGCGCGGGCACAACGCAGTCGGCGCTGCTCACGGGCCGTCCGTCGATTGTGGTCGCGCATGCTTCCGACCAGGAGTTCTGGGGCAGCGAATTGGAGAGGCTGGGTGTCGCCGGACGAACGCTCAAGCGACGGCGGCTCACCGCGGCGACGCTCGCTGCAGGCATCCGCCAGGGGCTGGCCGCCCCCGAAATGGGCCGCAGGGCGCGTGAGATTGGAACTCAGATGACGGCCGAAGATGGCGTCACAACTGCGGTCGGACTGATCGAGCGCCACCTCCTCGGGTAACGCCATACGCGTTGTTGGGATCTGATTCCGGGAATCCGCTGCACGCGCTGACCCGGGCGCTGCAGCAGACGGCGGGGGCGGGTAGTCTGTCCGTGTGCCAACGTTCCAGCAGCGTCCGCCGCTGCGGAGCTCTTTCTTTCGGCGGACAAGAGCATCGCCTTCACACGGACACGTCCATGAACAAAGTGACACCCTTCCTCATGTTCAACGACCAGCTCGAGGCGGCGATCGCGTTCTACACCGCGACGTTTCCGGACTCCGAGGTTCGCAATGTCGCTCGCACGGGCAAGGACGGTCCCATCAGCTCCGCCGAGTTCGTCGTTGGAGGTCAACGCTTCATGGGCTACAACGGTGGGCCTTACTTCAGCTTCTCTGAGGGGGTCTCGCTCTACGTGGACTGCGCGGATCAGAATGAAGTGGATGAATACTGGGACAAGCTCGTGAAGGCAGGCGCGAAGCCTACCCAATGCGGTTGGATCAAAGACCCCTTCGGTCTCTCCTGGCAAATTGTCCCGCGACGATTCACCGCGCTCATCGGTGATAGCGACCCAACGAAGGTGAAGGCTGTGATCGAAGCCATGATGACGATGGTGAAGCTCGACGTGGCTGAGCTGGAGAGAGCCTATAACGAGGCGTAGTCGCGATCGCCCAGGCAGATGCTCGAGCTTTCCAGGAATGCCGCCCAACCAGCCGCTGCAGCCAACCGCCTTCGGCAGATGCTAAGCGTGAACGTTCGGCCGTTTGACCGTTTCTGATCCTCTTCTGATCCTCTTCTGATCCTCTAGGGAGTCGTGTGAATGACCGACGAACGCGGGGAGTCGAAACGTCTAGCCGTCTCAATCGCCGTTGGCATGGTCGCGGCACAAATCGTTGGCGGACCCAACGATCAATTTCTCGCTCATTTACCGTTCTACGCCACGCCTCTGATCAAGGGCCTTGTGGCGGGCGTGTTTTCGTTGATCGGCTACTCCATTGCAGGCTTGGCATGGCGCAGACCACAGGCCTAACCAGGCGCTCGATCAGCCGGCGGATTGAACCCCGCGGTGAGGCGGAGCCCGTGGTTTGCCGATGCTCAACTTTTTCGTTCGGCGAGCGGAGGGCTTCCGGGTGGACGATTCGCCAATGATCGCGGAGTACCGGCGGCAACTCGCAGCCACGCTGGCGTGGTGTGAGCCGCGGTTTGATCCGGCCTGCCCCGCCGACTCGCTCCGGTCGCCGGAACTCGGCCCGCGGCGGAACATCGTCCATGGGGGCAGCCACGTGGACGTGATCGCTGCGGAGGTGGCCGCTGTCCTCGCCCGCCGGCAAGAACTGCTCGGGTCCAGGCCGGCACCGGCAGCGGCGCTCCCGCCCGGCGACCGCATCCTGGCGTTCCTGCCGCGGCGCAGCCTGTTCCACGGCAGCTCGCCGCCGGAGTGCGACGGGTTCATCGACTCGGACGAGATTCCGCCGTGGGGCACCTGGATTGTCTGGGTCGGCGAGATGCTCTTGTCGTGGGTGCCGGCTTCGATGGTCGCGGGCGTGGACTCGGCCATCCGGTGCAACCCGGAGGAGAGCATCCGGTGGGCATCGGAGCAACCCGAGCCGCTCATTCAAGAGTTGCGCAGGTTGGCGGTACTGAGGTAGGGCTCGCCGAACCAATCGCTGCAGCAGGCGGCGGGAGCGGGTAGGCTTTTGAGGGACAGTGCTCCAGCGGCCCTGCCGCTGGTGAGCGGAACAGTTCGGCCAATGGAAGCGAGACGCGGATGGACTCAGTCGATCGGTTTGCCGCAGAGGCCAGGCGCTTTCGGGCGTGGGCGTTGAACGGGCCTGATCAGGCGGAATGGGCCGCCCGGGGGGCACTTGTCCGACTGACCAACCTGTACGCCGCTGCACTCGAACTTCCGCCCCCCTGGCGCGAGGAGCTTGCCGATGAGCCGAACGCGGAGCGGGTCGAGGAGAAGGAATGGAGCGCCGTCGTTGTCGCCTGCGGCCGACTGCCGTTCGACCTGTACGGCGAGGTGTTCGACACAGTCCCGGTGCCTCCCGAGCAGCCGGTCGTAGGGAGCCTCACGGACGACATCACCGACACCTACCGAGACGTCATTGCCGGGTTGCGCGAGTACGAGTCAGGGCGGCGGGCACAAGCCGTATGGGAGTGGAGTTTCGGGCTGGGGCAGCACTGGGGCGAGCATGCGACAAGCGCCATCCGGGCATTGCATTGTTGGCTTGCCAGCAACGCCGTGGATCGCCTGACAGCAGAGGCCAAACCAAGCGATGCAGCAGACTCGCAATAGGGCCCTGCGGTGTGGATAATCCCTTGGCAGCGATCTGCTGATCGCAGCCGTTAGGCTTCACAAGAAGAGGATCTTTATGCGTCGCACATGTTCAGTCTCGATCTTGGGTGCGTGCCTTCTCCTCTTGGGCTGGGCGGCCCCATCGGCCTTCCCAGACGAGCTCAAGCAGGACGCGTTCACCCCGAAACAAGTCCTTGACCACATGTCAAAGACGTACGCCGACTGCAAGACCTATAGGGATTCAGGGGTGGTCAAAACGCTGTTTGTTCAGGACACGGGCACCCGCACGGTCGTGGAAAAACCGTTTAAAACCGCCTTCGTCCGTCCCGACCAGTTTCGTTTCGAATACAAGGATGACGCTTCTCGATACATCATCTGGTCGAAAAGGAAGGACGTCCAAACCTGGTGGGACGTTCAACCAGGAATCCAGAGGCCCGAGTCACTGCAGTTAGCAGTAGGGGGAGCCACTGGTGTCTCCTCGGGATCAGCCGCTAGAATCCCCGGCATGCTCATGCCTGATAAACTCAAGGGTTGGGGTGGCGTCGACATCAGTGATGCCAAGCGGATCGAAGACGGCAAGCTTGACAAGGTTGAGTGCTTTCGCCTTGAAGGCAAGTACGTTAACAATCCAATCACTCTGTGGATTGATAATAAGTCGTATCTTGTGCGACGGATCGACGAGCAGGCGACGTTTGACACCTTTCGTACCGAGGAGACGACCACCTACGAACCCGTCCTCGACGGCGAAATCACCGACAAGATGCTGGAGTTCGACCCGCCCATACAGAGGTAACACCGAACCACCGGCTGAAGTTGACCGGGGCCGCCTTTCTGGCTTCTCGGGGCTCAGCCTCTTTGCAGGCGGCCCCGCTGCTGAGCTGCACCGTTCGGCGGCAGCAGGCGGCCGGTCCGGGCTTCCCGTTGATCTCCACACCCTTTAAGAGGTAGCAGGATGATTCCGTTCCAAGGCCGGTTTTTCCCACGAACTGCCGGTTTCTATTTCCTTGTGCTGGTCGCGACCGCGAGTGGCGCGTGGGCCGCGGACAAGCCTCTGAAGGTGTTCATCCTCGCCGGCCAGTCGAACATGCAGGGGCACGCGAACGTGTCCACCTTCGACGACTTGGCCAACGACCCCAAGACCGCCCCGCTGCTGAAGGACTTGCGGGACAAGGACGGCCATCCGACGGTCTGCGACAAGGTGTGGATCACGTCGGTCGGATGCCTCGGCAATGCCTACGACGACCTGAGTGAACAAACCGGCAAGCTGACCGCTGGGTTCGGCGCAGGGGGGAAAGTCAACATCGGCCCGGAGTTCACATTCGGGCTGACCTTGCAGAAGCACCTCGACGAGCCGGTGCTGATCATCAAGACCGCGTGGGGCGGGCGGAGCCTGCACACCGACTTCCGCTCGCCCAGCGCAGGACCTTTCGTCCTGGCCAAGGAAACTCAGAAACTTTGGGACGAGAATCCCAAGGGTGCCCACGGAGTTCCGAAGGTCGAGGATCGGCCGAAGGTTTGGGCCGAAAAGGCCGCCGCCACCGGCGTGTACTACCGCGAGATGATCGCGCATACCCAGAAGGTGCTTGAGGACGTCAAGCGGGTGGTGCCCGACTACGACGAGAAGCAGGGGTACGAGTTGGCCGGGTTCGTCTGGTTTCAGGGGTTCAACGACCTCGTTGATGGCGGGGTGTACCCCAATCAGGGCAAGGCCGGTGGGTACGACCTGTACGCCGACCTGCTCGGCCACTTCATCCGCGACGTGCGGAAGGATTTGTCCGCTCCGAAGCTGCCGTTTGTCATCGGCGTCATGGGCATCGATGGCCTGAAGGGCGATGAGATGGGGGCGATGATGCACTTCCGCGAAGCCCAGCGGAAGCCGATCACCCTCGACGAGTTCAAGGGGAATGTCGTCGCGGTCGAGACGGCGCCGTTCTGGGACGATGACCTGCAGTCGTTCGTCGACCGCAGGGAGCGGTTGCACAACAGACTGGAGGAGGGGTTCCGGACGGCGAATCCGACGCCCACCGAGCCGGAGAAAGATGCAGCCCGCAAGAAGGCCATGGACGAGGAGTTCAATCCGGACGAGTTGAAGCGTCTGAACACCGGTGTGTCCAACGGCGGATACCACTACCTCGGGGCGGCGAAGATTCTCGCCCCCATCGGCCAAGCATTTGCTGAGGCTGTTGTCGAAATGAAAGCGGTCAAATAGCGTCCCGAACCAGTCAGTGAATGGCGAACAGGCCGAACCGGGTGCTGCTGCAGGCCCCCCCTCATCGGATGTTTGGAGGGTCCAGCTCCCCGTGGCGGGGCTCCTGAGCTGGGGCGTGGTACGCCCTGGATAGGACGAGCGTACTTACCGTGTGTTTAGGAACGACAATGATGAGTCAGGCATTCGCGGGAAATACCGTTGTCTTGCTTCACGGACTGGCCAGGTCTTCTCGCTCGATGTCCAAAATGGAAACGGCGCTGCAGGCCGCAGGGTTCTCCACATGGAACATTGGTTATCCATCCACGAAGTACCCGATAGATAGACTCGCAGCGCAGTTCGTCGTTCCGGAAATTCGCAAGTGCTCGATTGGCAGCGGCCCAATCAGCTTCGTGACGCACTCAATGGGCGGCATCCTTGTCCGCCAGATTCACCGCACCGAGCCAGGTATACAGTTTGGGCGGGTGGTCATGCTTGGTCCGCCAAATCACGGTAGCGAGCTCGTTGATCACATGCGTGGTTGGTCGCTGTTCCGGTGGGTCAATGGTCCGGCAGGGCAGCAGCTCGGCACGGAGGCCGGCTCATTTCCAAACAGCCTCGGAGGAGCTCACTTTGAGGTCGGCATCATCGCTGGAAACAAACCATTTCTCGAACCGTTCACGAGTTTTATCGGCGGCCCGAGCGACGGAAAAGTGTCACTAGAAAGTGCAAAGTTGGAAGGTATGAAAGATTCTTTGACATTGCCGGTCACACACGCGCTCATGATGCGCGATCGGCAAGTCATCGAGCAGACCATCAGGTTTCTTAACTCTGGGTATTTCGTAGCCGCCGCGGGTCCTAACCATTCGCTGCAGGCACGACGGCCCTGACGGGCCGCCGCCTGATCTCAAACGTTCGGTGACTGAGGGGGGCCGGTATGGGAGGGCCAACGTGCGAGGTGCTGCTGGAGACCGATGACGGCCCGACACTGGACTCCATCGATGCGATCCTCGCCGCAGCGGCGGAGCGGATCGAGCGGACTCGGAAGGGCCGGGTGTGGGCCGTGTGGGTCGGCGGTCGCCCAGTCCACGTTTCGGTCTCGCCCGTGTCGGTCGTCCTCTCCGCCGGGTGCAATGAACCCCAGGACTACGAGGTCCTCCGACGGCTGGCGGGTGCCTTCGCTGCGAAGCTGGGCGGAATCGCAACTGAGCCGGAGACGTAGAGGCCGACCCAAACCCTGCAACGGACCGTGGCGGGCTCACGGTTTCTCGCGACACAATGTTTCCTGCCGGACCGGGCAGGTGAAGGGTATTCTTCGGCGACGGAGGGCTTCTGTGAGCGCGATTCTCCCGCCGGCACTGATGCGGTTCTTAGCCGACGCTACCGTTGAGGTGGTGTCGTGGTCGGCCGCGTCCGGCGATCTGCTGCTGCGGATCCGCAAGGAGATCGGCCCGGAGTCCGGTCTGCTCAGGTTCGGGGGGGTCGGGGTCGTTCACCTGCCGCCGCGGTTCACCATCGCGGCCTTGGTCGCCACGCAACGAGGCGACGACGACATGCTGTTCGAGATCGCGGAGGCGTGGGGCGAGTCGTACAGGGTGGTGGCGTCGTCGGTGGAGTACGCCCCGGACGCCGAACCAGATGCCGCAGATGGGGGTGGCGGGTGAGTAGAAAAGGCGTTCCGAACCAATGCCTGCAGTGGTCGGCCACGAAAAAGAGGGGCCGCCACTGCAGGTGTGTCGTGAAGCGGCGGAGGTTGACGTGCAGGACTCCATCATGGAGCGTTTGGCTCCGCTCGCCTCGTCGACCGCCCAGCGCCGGTGGATGGCAAATGGCACGCCCGACGAATACCTCATCCCGGAGCAGTTGCTTGAGGATGCACTCGACGCAACTCGCTTTGCTGGCCTACCGCACGTTCGAAGTGGCCTCCCGCCGAGGAAGTCGCGGTTGTATGGGGCAGCGCCCTCACTCTCGATGGTGAACTTGCCCGCGTGCTTGTGGACGGTGGTGCGTCCAAGAAGTTTGATGGAACGGCGAAGGAAGCGAAGGAGTTGGGTGCCCGTGTTTGCGAGGCGCTCTTCGGCGACCGCTCTACTGAGGTTGAGGTGTTTCGGTGCTGGAAAGCTTGGTCGCCATGGTTTCATGACGTTGCCTGGGATAGCCCTTGCTTTGTGATCGATCGTCGCCTTCGGGAGGTGTCGGTTCTTGCATCGACGGACACGGACTGAGCGTCGGAGTGACGTCGAACATGCCGTTCCAGTCAGACGGAGCCGCCGCGGTGACTGGAGGCGTAACACCGCGGGATCGTTCGGCGGACTCGGAGAAACGTGGTGAAGTCGCTCATCGTCCTGTACACGACCGCGGCGTTGATGGCGGTTGTGGCCGTCGCCTGCACGGCGCTGTGCCTCGCTTGGTCGGTCCCGGCGTGGCGACGCCGGCTGGCCCGGCGCGGAGTCGCGATTGAGGTTCGGAGCGCCGAGCCCGGAAGGCTCACCGGCTGGCCCGCGCGCGTTGGCAGCGGCTTGATCTCGATCGGGATCGCGACCTGTGCCGTGGTCGGGTGGTACGGCTGCTTCAGCGTGTTGGCTGCGTTAGCCGCCCGTCGGTAGGGCGCTGGTCGCCGGGTGCCAAGCGGGCGGTTGAGCCGAACCATCCGCTGCACCTTACGCGGCCCGCAGAGACGCTTTCCGGCTCGTGCCGCTCACTTCAGCGAGCCGGGACAGCGAACTGGTCTCGACCACTTTGAAGAGCGTCGATGTGTCGCACGCCGAGCCGACCGCGGGCGATCAGAAAGACCGCCTCACGCCACCTCGGGTCGGCTGAAAGGCCGGCTGACGCCGAATCGGACCGCCCCGGTCGCGGCGATCGCCACGCTCACCCCCGGGGAGGTCCCCCTCTTGAGCCACTCAGCGAGCGATTCCGGGTAGAGGACGAGTTTCGACGTCCGTCCGGCAGCGCGGATCGTGATCAGGTGATCGGCGTCGATCGAGGATTCGTCGAGCAGGATTTGAATGGTGCGCCGCGTCGGGATGCCAACACGCCGCTCAAACTCGTCGACTCTGGTCACCGGCCGGCCGGATCGTCGCAGCCAGGCCACGGCGTAGTGCGCCGGAACGCCGTACGGATTCTCGATCCGGAGTTCGATCATGCCGCGGGGGGCTGTCGCCGTCGGCAGCACGACCGGGAAGATTCCCACGGCCGGGGACGAAGTGAACGAATCGAAGAAGTCGCGAAGCGTCATGGTTTTTGACTGTCTGTCGAATCGCTCGGACCACCGGGACTTGTGATCCGCTGATTCGGTGAACCGAAAGCATTCTGCAGGATGAACCGGGCTCGGTGGGCCCGCCTTACCGGATTGCAATCAAGGAGCCGTTCCCGAGGGACGAATCGAACAAATTCGGCGACGAAACGGGCGCGGGTGGGACGAATCGGGCAAAGCCTGGGACGAAACGGGCGCGAAACGGAGGTGGGGTAGGACGAAAAGGCCACGCCTCCCCTTCGCACGGTCCATGCGGCGCTACCACGGCGTGGTCATCGGATGGCGTTGCTATGCTGCCTGGCGTTTACGGCGTCGAAGTCGGTCGGCGATCGAGTTCCTCCCAAGAAAGGCATTTCCATGAACGATCTCGATCGGCAGCAGCGAGTCCATGTGGCGGAGATGCAGCGGAAGTACCGGGCCGGATCGATCGACAGGCGTCGCTTTCTCCGAGCCGCCGCCGCGGCTGGCTTCGGCTTCGCCTCGGCCCGCTTTTCGGCGGGGATGCGCGGTGTTACGGCGCAGTCGATTCCCGCGGCTCCGTTGGCCGAAAGCGGCCTCAGCGATCAACAGCGGCACTTCCTCCGCGAGGTGGGGGGTGGCTTCAAGGGAACGCGGATCAGGGTCGTGTCGGAGAACACGCCCCCCGGGGAGATCATCGGGCGGATGATCCGTGAAGAGTTCACGCCGCTGAGCGGTATCGAAGTCGACTGGACACCGGTGCCGCTCGACGAGGTGCTTGCCAAGACCGTGGCCGACACGCTCGCCGGCGCCGACGGCTCCAAGGGGCACGTCGACATCTTCTATTGGGATCAGGCCTGGCTCGCCCGGTTTGCCGACGAGAGTGTCGGCGTTGCCGAGCTCCTCGACCGGCGCGAGTTCGCTTATCCCGACTACGACTTCGACGACTTCCTGCCGCAGCTCGTCGAGGCGACCGCCAGCTACGACGGCCGAATCGTCGGCGTCCCCTTTGATATCCCGATCTTCATCATGCTCTTCCGCAGGGACATCCTCGACGACCTCGGGCTCGCCGTGCCGACGACGATGCCGGAATACCTCGACGTCGTCAGGGCGATCGACGAATCGCGGCGCGGCAGCGGTGTTCGGGGAACGGCCGGCCAGTGGAAGACCGGGCACTTTTCGCTCCAGTGCGAGGCGTCGGCCTGGATGTGGGCCCATGGCGGTCATCATTTCGGCACTGACAACCGCCCCGATTACGTCACGGACGGGAATCGGCGCGGGCTGGAATACATGCTCGAGCTCGGGAAGCACATGAGCCCGGAATCGAGCGGCTGGGACTGGAACGGACAGGCCGAGGCGCTCACGCAGGGCCGGGCGGGGATCGTCATCTCCTGGAGCGAGTTTTTTCCTGGCTGTGACGACGAGCGCCGCAGCAAGGTAGTGGGGCTCGTCGAGGCGGCCGACTGCCCACGCGAGGCGGTACTGCTTTCGAAGGCCGACTGCGGTTTTCACGAGACGCCCGGCATCAGCCGGCAAGGGGGATCGTGCCTGGCGCTGAGCCGGCATGCACCCAACCCCGATCCGGCCTGGATCTTCATGCAGTGGGCCACGAGTGCCGATGTCACCGCCCGGGCGAATGCCTCCGGCGCCGACACGCCTGTGCGGAGAAGCAGCTTCACCGATCCGCGGGTGATGGCGAAGAACGCTCCCATGCTGGGGACGACCCGGCACTTCGACGTGACGCGCCGGGCGATTGAGGGGCGGATGGGGACTTCGCCCCATCTCCCCGCCTGGGTGTCGCTGGCCACCGAGGTCAATGCGGCCGAACTGGGGCGTCTCACGACCGGGCAGCAGGGGGTCGACGCAACCCTCCGGGCGATCAACGCAAAGACGGTCGCGTTTCTGGCCGACGACTGACCTGGAAACGGGAAGACGACACGGCGGTCCCAAAACAGATGTCGTTTTGGCATTTTCTCATCCGCCGGGAAAACGTGCCACGACCGTTGCCGCCGTCTCACGCCGCCCCGGGTCGGCGGACCCTGAACTGCACCGCCCCGGTCGCGGCGATCGCCACGCCCACCTCCGGGGAGATCTTCGCCTCGACAAAGTCCGCGAGGAGTTCCCGATAAAGAATGAGCTTCGACGTCCGCCCGGCTGCGCGGATCGTGATCTGGTGATCGGCGTCGATCGAGGATTCGTCGAGCAGGATCTGGATGGTCCGCGGCGTCGGGATGCCGACACGCCGCTCGGTCTCGTCGATTTTTGTCACCGGCCGGCCGTGTCGCCGCAGACAGGCCACGGAGTAGTGCGCCGGAACGCCAAAAGGATTTTCAATCTGGATGTCAATCGACCCCTCGGCACTGGCTGACCTCGGCAGGACGATCGGAAACAGCCCCGCGGTTGAGGACGACGTGAACGAATCAAAGAGGTCGCGGAGGGTCATCGTGTGTGACTGCCTGTCGTTGCCTGTCGACGGTGCGCCCGCGTCTGGAAAACCAACGGTCCCCACCCCGACCCATTCTTGGGCCCGACACCATTCCGCGGGCGGATCCTTACCGCAATGTCATAAAAGGGTTGCTCTTTAGGGATGCTTTGGCTTCGGGAACGATATTTGTTTCGGCGAAAGACGGCAAGGGGACCCAGATCCCCTCCGGCGGGTGAAGGGACGCCTGTTCCCGGCGCCGCCGGGTATCGTGACGCTGGTGTCCGGTGTAAAGCGAAGGAGCCGATTGATGCGAGTGTCACGTGATGAGCTCATGGCCGAGCGCTGTGTCCCTTGCGAAGGGGGCGTGCCAAAGCTCGACGCCGACGAGGTGGCCTCCTGCCTGAGCGAACTGCCGGCCTGGAGCCTATCGCCCGACGGCGCGTTCATCCGCCGCGAGTGGGCCCTCGCCGACTTCCGGGGGGCGATCAAACTCGCCAACTCCATCGGCGCACTCGCCGAACGCGAGAGGCACCACCCCGATCTTCATCTCGAGGCCTACCGTCGGCTCCGGGTGGAATTGACGACGCACGCCATCGGCGGCCTCTCGATCAACGATTTTCGCTTGGCCGCGAAGATCGACGCCATCGCCCCCGCCTGAACGACGGCGGTTGGCGGCGCGGGGTCCTGCACCCCCCGGTGGAGGTGGCTGGCGGTTTCGGTTAGGCTGCCGGTCGAGGAGGGCGATCGCGCCCTTCCGGCCTGCCTGCGCCGCTTGGTTGGAGAATCTCATGGCTTCACCCCCCGCCCCCGGCCCCGAAGCGCGTCTCGGCGACGACGACGTGGCGAAGCTCGACCGGCTCCGTGCCGCCTACCGGCGCCTCCAGGACGAGCTCGGCCGGGTGATCATCGGCCAGGCCGACACGATCGAGAGGCTGGCGATCTGTCTCTTCGCCCGTGGTCACGCCCTCCTCGTCGGCGTTCCCGGGCTCGCCAAGACGCTCCTCGTCAGTCGGCTAGCCGAGGCGGTGTCGCTGAAGTTCAGCCGGATCCAGTTCACCCCCGACCTGATGCCGATGGACATCACCGGCACCGACATCCTCCAGGAGTCGGGGGGACGGCGCGAGTTCAGCTTCGTCCCCGGCCCGGTGTTCGCCAACATCGTCCTTGCCGACGAGATCAATCGGGCGCCGCCGAAGACGCAGGCGGCGATGCTCGAGGCGATGCAGGAGCAGAAGGTGACGGTGGTCGGCAAGACGTCGCGCCTCGAGCCACCGTTCTTTGTCCTTGCCACGCAGAACCCGGTCGAGCAGGAGGGGACCTATCCGCTCCCCGAGGCCCAGCTCGATCGCTTCATGTTCCTCATCGAGGTCGATTACCCGAGCGAGGAAGAGGAGGTGATGATCGCCCGGACGACGACCGGCGACACCCTCCCGCCGCTCGATCATGTCCTCTCCGCGGCGGAGATCATCGAGTTCCAGCACCTCGTCCGCCGGGTGCCCGTTCCCGATCACATCTATCACTTCGCCACGAAGCTCGTGCGGCGGACGCGCCCCCACGGGGCGACGGCCCCCGACTGGCTCAAGCCCCTCGTCGCCTGGGGGGCCGGCCCCCGGGCCGTGCAGTATCTGATCCTCGGGGCGAAGGCCCGGGCGGCGCTCACTGGCGCCTACATGGTGCGGCTGGAGGATATCGCCGCCGTGGCGGCCCCGGTCCTCGCGCACCGTGTTCTGACCACCTTCGCCGCCCAGGCGGAAGGGATCGATGCCCGACGGATCTGCGAGCGCCTCATGAACGAGGCCCTCGCCACCACCAGCGGCTGACCGATGCTCCCCGACCGGGCCACGCGAACATTCCTCGACAGCGGCATGCTCTCCCGGCTCGCCGCCGTGCCCCTCCTTGCGCGCCGGCCGATGGTCGGCGGGGTGTCGGGACGGCACACGAGCCCCCACCGCGGGTCGAGCGTTGAGTTTGCCGAGTATCGGAAGTATGTCCCCGGCGACGACCTGCGGCGCCTCGACTGGCGCGTGTGGGGGCGCACCGACCGCAACTACGTCAAGGAATACGAGGCCGACACGAATCTGCGGCTGTGCCTCGTCGTCGACTCCAGCGGCTCGATGGGCTTTGGCTCGACCGGGATCACGCGGATCGAGGTCGCCCGTCGGCTCGCCGGCACGCTCGCCTTCCTCGCCTGCCGGCAGGGGGACGCAGTCGGGATCTCCTGTGTGGCCGAGTCGGTCGTGCGGAATCTCCCTCCGCGGCGCAATCCTGCCCATTTGCGTCTTGTCCTTGATGCCCTCGAGGAGGTCCGTCCGCAGGGAGCCTCGCGCCTCCCGGAGGTGCTCCACGAGATCGCCGAGACCGTCCGCCAGCGGGCGCTGGTCGTGATCCTCTCCGACCTGTTCATGGAGCCGGAGGAGCTCGCCGGGGCCCTCGGGCACCTCCGCTTCCGCCGCCACGACGTCGCCCTCTTCCACCTCCTCGATCCGCAGGAGATCCGCTTCGATTTCCGCCGGCCGACCCGGTTTCTCGACATGGAGGGGGGAGCCGCGCTGTTCGCCGACCCGCTCGACATCGCCGCACGCTACCAGCAGGCGCTCTCCGCCTGGCTCGGGGCGATCCGCGGCATCGTCCTCGAGCAGGGAATCGACCACCATCAGGTGATCCTCGACGAGGATTGCGAGAAGGTCCTCGCCCGGTTCCTCGTCGGTCGGGCTACGGCCAGGGGACGGCGATGACGTTTCTCCAGCCGTGGCTCCTCCTAGCGCTGCCGATCGTCGCCCTGCCGGTGATCATCCACCTCGTCAACCAGTGGCGCTTCCAGTCGGTGGAGTGGGCGGCAATGCGCTTCCTCCTCGCCGCCAAGGCCCTCTCGCGCGGCTACAGCCGGCTGCGGCAGTGGCTGATCCTCGCCCTGCGGATGCTCGCCGTGGCGGCGGCGGTGTTTGCCGTCAGCCGGCCGCTGTCGCGCGGATGGCTGGCGAGCCTGGGGGGGGATCGGGCCGCAGCGATCGTCCTCCTCGACCGCTCCCCGAGCATGGCCCAGGCTGCCGTCGCCGGCGGTGAATCGAAGCTCGCCACCGCCCTCCGGCAGATCGTCTCGGCGCTGGAGACCCTCGGCACGAAGCGCGTGATCCTCATCGACAGCGTGACGGGAGCCCCCTTGGAGCTGGCCTCACCGCGGGCCCTCGCGGCGCTCCCCGAGACGGAGCCCGCCGCTGCTGCAGCCGATCTGCCGAAGATGCTCCAGACGGCCTCCACGCACCTCCGGGAAGACAGCTCGGCGGCGGGCTCAATCTGGATCTGCTCCGATCAGCGTGCCGACGATTGGAAGCCGGCGGATGGCGCATGGCCGGCGATCCGCGAGCAGCTCGCGGCGCTCCCCCAGGGAGTGCGCGTGAACCTCCTCGCCTCCACCGATCCCGGAGACGACAACCTCGCCGTCCGCGTCACAAAAGCGAACCTTGAGCCGCAGGGCAAGGGATGGGAGCTCCTCCTCGACCTGGTCCTGCGGCGCCAGCGGGATCAGGGGCCGGTGAGGGTGCCGGTGACCGTGGAGCTCGGCGGCGCCCGATCGACTGTCGAGATCGAGCTTGTCGGCACCGAGGCGGTGCTCGCGCGGCATGCCATCCCGGTCGATGTGGCAGCGCTCGCTGCCGGCGACGGGGAGCCGAGCGACCTGGCGCGGGGGAGCGGCTGGGGGCGGGTGACCATCCCCGCCGACATCAACCCGGCCGACAACGAGGCCTATTTCACCTTCGGGAAAACGCCGACGCGGCGCACCCTGCTCGTCGCCGAGGATCCCCGGGCCCGGGGGGCGCTCGAGCTCGTCGCCGGGATCCCCCCCGACAAGCTCCTCGTTGCGGCGGTCGATCTCGTTGCGCCGGAGGAGGCGGCCGGGATGGTGCTGGATGAGGTGGCGCTCCTTCTCTGGCAGGCACCGCTTCCCGAAGCGGAGCTGGCGGCGCTCGTCGAGCGGTTTGTCGACCGCGGAGGGGAGGTGATGTTTCTCCCCCCCGAGGTGCCGACCGGGGGGTCGTTTGCCGGGATCGGCTGGGGGGCTTGGAGCGAGCACAGCCCGCCGCTGCGGCCGGCGTCGTGGCGCAGCGACGAGGGCTGGCTCGCCGGCACGCTCACCGGAGAGGCGCTGCCGGTAGGGGAGCTCGAGATCCGCCGGGTGTGCGGGCTCTCAGGCACCGGAACCGCTCTGGCGACGCTCCCGGAAGACCGGCCGCTCCTCCTCCGCGCGGCCCGCGACCGCGGCGCCGTCGCCTTCCTCGCCACCACCCCCTCCCCACGCGATTCCGACCTCGCTGCCAACGGCATCGTCCTCTATTGCCTCGTGCAACGGGCGATCGACGAGGGGCTCGCCGCCGTCGGGCCGGCGCGGATGGCCGACGCTGGAGAGCCGGCAGGCCCAAGCGCCCGCGCGGAGACCCCTAACGCGGGGCCTGCGGCCGATGGCTGGCGACAGATCGCCGGGCCCCCCAGCCCGTCGACTGAGTCGGGATTCCACGCCGGTGTCCTCGCCTCGCGCGGCCGGCTCGTGGCGATCAACCGGCCGCCGCGCGAGGACTGCAGTCCTGTTCTCGCCGAGGAGCAGATCGACATGCTCTTCGAGGGGCTGTTGCTGAGCCGATTTGAGCAACAGGCCGGAGGGCTGGGGAATCTCGTCGAGGAGGTGTGGCGCCCCTGCCTGGTGGCGCTGGTACTGGCGCTTGCGGCCGAGGGGCTGCTCTCGCTGCCGCACATCTCTCCCGTCATGGCCGTGCGATCGGCCCGGGAGGCGCTGCCGTGACGACTCCCGCCGAGATGATCACGCTCGCGCACGGCCTCCGCTTCCAGTCGAGCCCTTGGATGCTCGGGGTGTCGATCGCCCTGGTGCTCCTTGTGGCCGCGGTCAGTGCGGTCGGCTGGTGGCGGAGCGGATTCAAGCCGGGCTTCGGGCTCCTCGAAGGGCTGCGCCTGCTCATCGCGCTGCTCGTCGCGATCCTTCTCAACCAACCGGAGTGGGTCACCGAGCAGCGCCCCGTCGACAAGCCGACAATCGCCGTCCTCCTCGACGATTCGCGGAGCATGGAGACGGTCGATGTCCGCCGGGACGATTCCCGTGACGGCGGGGAAAGCGCGGGGGCGCTGTCGCGGCGGGAAGCGGTGGCGGCGCTTGCCGAGGCGTCGTTCTGGAGCCCCCTCGAGGATCGGTATGCGATCGCCATCGAACCGTTTTCAAGCGCTCAGGCCGTCGATGCAAAAGCTCCGGCCACGGGAACAAACCTGTTTGATCCGCTCGATGCGGTCGTGCGGCGCCATCCGAATCTGCGCGGGGTGGTGATCACCTCCGACGGCGACTGGAATGAAGGGAAGCCTCCGGTCCAGGCGGCGACGAGCTTGCGGCTGGCTGGGGTGCCGGTGTTTGCTGTTCCGGTCGGAAGCCTGACGCCGCTCCCCGATGTCGCCGTCTCGGGCGTCGATAGCGCCGTCACCGGCGTCGTCGCCAAGCCGTTCCGGGTGCCGTTCACGATCCGCAGCTCGCTGCCCCGGGAGCAGATGGTAACCGTCGAGGTCGAGGCCTCCGATGGCCAGCGCTTCACCAAGGAGGTGCGCCTCGCGTCGATGCAATCGACGACCGATTGGATCCTCTGGACCCCGGCCACCGTCGGCGACTACACGCTCACCGTCCGCGTTCCGCCGCAGGCCGGCGAGCTCCTCCCCGACAACAACGCCCGCTCGGTGCCGGTGGCGATCCGCGAGGAGAAGCTCCGCGTCCTCATCGTCGAGAGTCTGCCGCGGTGGGAATACCGCTACCTCCGCAACGCCCTCTCCCGCGATCCCGGCGTCGACCTCGCCTGTCTCCTCTTCCAGCCCGGGCTCTCGCAGGTCGGCGGCGGCTCGAAGGACGCGATCAAGAAGTTTCCCGGATCGATCGAGGAGTTGGCGGCGTTCGATGTCGTGTTCCTTGGCGACGTCGGCGTCGACTCGGGGCAGCTCACCGACGACGACTGTCGGCTTCTGAAGGAGCTCGTCGAATACCAGGCCTCGGGGCTCGTCTTCATGCCAGGCTGGCTGGGGCACGAGATGTCGCTCGAGGCGACAGCCCTTGGCGATCTCCTCCCGGTGGTCCTCGACCAGACCCGCCCCGAAGGGACCGGCACGGCAACGCCGGGGCGATTCGCACTCACCGACAAGGGACGTTCGAGCCTGCTCACGCGTCTCGCCGACACCCCCGACGAAAATGCGACCGTGTGGGAGTCGCTCCCCGGCTTCCAGTGGTATGGCCCCGTCGCCCGGGCCAAGGCCGGCAGCGAGGTCCTCGCCGTTCACGACGACGTTGCCAACGAGTCGGGGCGGATCCCCCTCCTCGTCACCCGGTCGTTCGGGGCGGGGAAGGTGCTCTTCATGGCCACCGATGGCGCCTGGCGGTGGCGAAAGGGGGTCGAGGACAAATACCACTACCGCTTCTGGGGACAGGTGGTGCGCTGGATGGCCTACCGGCGCTCGATGGCCAAGGGGGAAAGGATGCGGCTCCTCTACACCCCCGAGCAGCCCCAGACCGGGCAGGTGGTGGCGCTCGACGCCAACGTCGGCGACGCGGTCGGTGAGCCGCTCCAATCGGGAACCGTCACCGTCACCGTCTCCGCCCCCTCCGGCGCCACCGAGACGGTTCGCTTGGCCGCACCGGGGGAGCAGGGGGCGTGGGGGGTGTTTTCGGGAGGCTGGACACCGCGCGAGCCGGGGAGCCATGGTGTGGTGCTCGCCTGCGTCGAGACCGGCGACCGACTCGAGGCGGCGGTGTTTGTCCAGGGGGCCGCAGGGGAGGAGATCGGCGCCCGGGCCCGTCCGGAGGTTCTCGAGGAGATCGCCCGGCTCACGCAGGGCTCGGTGACGAGCCCCACCGATCTTGCCGATCTCCTCCTGACGCTCGGGAAGCTCCCGGAAAATCCCCCCGACATCCGCCGGGAGAGGCTGTGGGCCCATCCGCTCACCCTCGCCACGCTCGTCGGGCTCCTCGGGCTGTTCTGGGTGGGGCGCAAGTGGCAGGGGCTCG
The DNA here is from genome assembly GCA_943332855.1 of Candidatus Kuenenia stuttgartensis. Lineage (GTDB taxonomy): Bacteria > Planctomycetota > Planctomycetia > Pirellulales > UBA1268 > QWOP01. The sequence continues at coordinate 1,974 of CALQRA010000065.1, read as the reverse complement.
TGTAGCCGGCGGTGGCGAAAGCGATCGATGGCCCTCGGCGTCCGCGCCGGGGAGGGAGAACGGTAAAATGAACAATGTCGACTCCCGAGCGGGGACCAGGGCGTGAGCAGCGAAACCCAGAAAACCGTTCCACAGCCGACCGTTCCCGGGAACGCGGCCCCCCTCGCGCTCCCCGTGGCGCTGCGGCAGCAACTCGACGACTTCCGCACCACCGTCCGGAGGGTGAAGGGGATCGAAGCGCTCTGCGGAGCCCTCTTCGGCGTCCTCGTCGCTTGGCTCGGGCTCTTCCTCCTCGATCGGGTCACCGACAGCTCCAAGCTTGTGCGCCTTGGATTGTGGGCTGCCGCGATCGCCGCCTGTGGCACCCTTCCGGTGGCGTTTCATCGCTGGATCTGGGGAACACGCGGGCTCGACCGGCTGGCGCGGCTCATCGCTCGCCGCTTCCCCTCGCTCGGCGATCAGCTCCTCGGGGTCGTGGAGTTGGTTCGCAATGCCGGCGAGCAGGCGCGCTCGCGGGTGCTGTGCGAGGCGGCGATCGGCCAGGTGGCCGAGGTGGCGGGCCGCCACGACCTGCGGGCAGCCCTTCCCCGGCCTAGGCATCGGCTCTGGCTGGCGCTTGTTTCCGTGCCGCTGGTGCTGGCTGGCGGGCTCGGGCTGTTCGTGCCGGCCGCCGCGGCCAACGCCTGGCAGCGGTTTCTCACGCCGTGGCGGCTCGTGGAGCGCTACACGTTTGCGCGGATCGACAGGCTCCCGGAGACGGTCGTCATCCCCCATGGCGAGCCGGCCGAGCTCGTCGTCCATCTCGATGCAGCCACCGCGTGGCGACCGGCCCGGGCACAGGCCCGGATCGGTGGCGGGGGGAAGATCGCGGCGGCGCGTGAGGGGGAGGCCTATGCGCTCGCCCTTCCCCCGCAAGTGAGCCCGGCGAGCTTGCGGCTGGCGGTGGGGGATGCCCGCCAGGAGGTCGCGCTCCAGCCGACGTTCCGACCGGAGATCACCGCGCTTTCGGCGCTGGTCCGCCTCCCTGATTACCTTGGCATCGACGCTCCGGTCACGAAGGGGCTGCGCGCGGGAGGCTTGTCGGTCGTGAAGGGGAGCCGAGTGACGGTGACGGCGACGGCCAACCGGGAGTTGGCCAGCGCCTCGATCGACGGCCACGACATCGCTCCGGAAGCGTCTGCGATCGTGGCGCCGGAGGTCCTCGTCGAGGCGCCGGTCGAGCTCGCTCTTGCCTGGGAGGATCGGCTCGGCCTCTCCGGAGGCAAGCCACTCACGGTGAGCCTCGTGGTCCGCGACGACGAGCCGCCGACGATCACGGTCGATGGGCTGGGGGGCAAGGGAGTGCTCCTCGACTCGGAGACGGTCCGCTTCACGCTCCAGTCGCGCGACGATTTCGGCGTCAAGCAGGTGGGGCTGGAGTGGGTGGGGAGCGAGGAGGAGGGATCCCGCGGCGAACAGATCCTCGCCACCGGGGCCCCCGAGGCCGACACGCTCGCGGCGGTGGGGACGTTCGCGCCGGCAAGTCTCGGCATCGCGCCGCAGACGATCCAGGTGCGGGCCTTCGTGGAGGATTTTCTTCCCGGGCGGGAGCGGATCCGTTCGGCGCCGACGACGTTCGTCGTCATGAGCTCTTCCGATCATGCCCTGTGGATCAACGAACAGATCGGCCGCTGGCGGCAGCAGGCGGCGGAGGTCCGTGATCGGGAGCTGGAACTGCTCGCCCGCAACGAGCAACTCGAGGCGATGTCGGCCGAGGAGCTCGACGCCCCCGAGATCCGCAAGACCATTCGCGAGCAGGCGGCCGGGGAACGGAACAACGCCCGCCGCTTGGGGCGCTTGGCCGAGAGCGGGGGGGAGCTGGTCCGACAGGCGATGCGCAACCCCGAGTTCGAGGCCGGCACGCTCGAGGAGCTCGCCGAGCATGTCAAGGCGATGGAGGAGATGGCCGCCACGCGGATGCCGGGCGTCGGCGAG
>CALQRA010000064.1 GCA_943332855.1 Candidatus Kuenenia stuttgartensis | reverse complement strand
GTGCTCGCTGGCGCCCAACTCGTCAATCGGCTGATCGACGCGGTCATCTGGGACCGTCTCGTCTCGCGAGCCCTCGGTGGCAAGGTGCCGGCGATCCTCAAGACGTTGGTGTCGGTGGTCGTCTTCCTGATCGGCATCTCGATCATCGTCGGGGTGGTGTTTGATCAGAGCGTGGCCGGATTCCTCGCCGCGCTCGGCGCCGGCGGCGTGGTTCTCGGCCTTGCCGTCCGGGGGATTTTCTCTGATCTCTTTTCCGGGCTGGCGATCAATTGCGACCGCAACGTCGTGCTCGGCGATTGGGTCCAAGTGCCCGCCGCCACTCCCCCCATAACCGGGAAGGTGCGCGAGATCGGCTGGCGATCCTCGATGCTCGAAACGGAAGACGGCACGGTCGTCATCATCCCCAACACCACGCTGGCGGAAGGGATCGTGACAAACTATTCCCGGCCCAGCCTGGCCACCCGATACCAGTGCACGATGGAGCTCGATCCGCGCGTTCCCTGCGACCGGGCCAAACGCATTCTCCTCGGCGGAGTCCGGTCGCTGGCAGGCACGGCTGGATTCACCGACCGTTCGCCAGTCGTGCTCGTCAACACCACCACCGAGCGAGGCATCGAGTATCTGATCCGCTACTGGATCGAGCCCTGGAATCCGCTCTCCCCCGCCTCGGCCCGCGATGCGGTGATGACCCGGGTGCTCCAGCACATGGCCGTGGCCGGCTTGGCACCCGCGATCGAGAAGACGGAGGTGTTTTACGAGCGCCTCCCCGAGCGGGAAGATGTCGATGCGAGCACCGAGACGAGGGCTGCCCTGCTCTCCCGCACGGCCCTGTTTGCCTCGCTCGAAGCTTCCGACCGTCTCACGCTCGCCGGAGACCTCCGCCGGCTCATGCTTCCCGCCAACACCCTCGTCATCGCCCAGGGGGACGAAGGCGACACCCTCTACGTGATCGCCGAAGGGACACTCGACGTGCTCGTTCGACCGAAGCCGACCGACGATCCGATCCGTGTCGCTTCTCTTAGCCCCGGCGACTTCTTCGGGGAAATGTCGCTCCTCACCGGCGAGCCCCGCCGGGCCGACGTCCGCACGGCCACCCCGGTGCTGATCTACGAGCTCGCCCGGGAAACGGTCGCCCGCCTCATCGATCAGCGCCCCGCGATCGCCGATCGTCTCGCCAGAGCCGTTTCGGAGCGGAAGATCGCCCTCGAATCGATCCACAGCCAGGTTTCGATTCCCGCCAAGGAAGAAGCGGTTGCCGGGCTCACCGGGCAGCTGTCGCGGATGATGCGGCAATTCTTCTCGCGGCAACCCGAGCGGGCCCCGGTCTGACCGAGCCGCGTCAGCAGTGCTTCGCACCGCTGCTTCCGCGGCACTTTTTGCCGCGGCTTCAGAAGCTGCGGAAGTTCGTGGCGTCGGGATCATCGTCGGGCATGACGATGTGCGGGGCCTGGCGGCGGGCTTCGCCGGCGGCCCGCGATGGCAGAGCCTGCCGGGCCGTGCCCCGTTGCGGCGCCTGACGGCTCACCCGCGCTGGCCGGTGGGAGACGGCGGTGCCGGCCGATTGCGACGTGCTCGCGATCAGCGACTGCAGCTGCTCGACATTCTCCTGGAGCAACTGGGCCTGGTTCGTCAGCTCCTCGGCGGCGCTCGAGCTCTGCTCGGCGCTGGCGGCATTCCCCTGCGTGACCTTGTCCATCTGCGTCATCGCCACCCCCACCTGCCGGATCCCCTGAGACTGCTCCCGGGCGGCGGAGGCAATCTCGGCGACGAGGACATCGGCGGCGGCCACCCGCTCGACGATCTGCTCGAGCGATTCGCCGACATTGCTGCAGCTGCGCGAGCCGCGCTGGCTGTTGGCGATCGCCGCCTCGATCTTGTCGGCGGTCTCCTTGGCGGCCGCCGCGGAGCGCTGGGCGAGCGAGCGAACCTCGTCGGCCACGACGGCAAATCCCGCCCCCGCCTCGCCGGCTCTCGCTGCTTCGACGGCGGCGTTGAGGGCGAGGATGTTCGTTTGGAAGGCGATCTCGTCGATGTTCTTCACGATCTTGGCGATGTCGAGGCTCGAGACCTCGATCGACTTCATCGCCAGCTTCATCTCCTCCATCGTCTGCTTTCCCACCTCAGCCGCACCGCGGGCCTGACCGGCAAACTCCTTCGCCTTCGAGGCATTTTCGGCCGTGGCCCGGATCATCGCCGAGATCTCTTCGAGCGAGGCGCTCGCCTCAGTCACCGAAGCGCTCTGCTCGCTCGTGCTCGCGGCCAGCGAGCGGCTGGCGCTCGAGAGTTGGCCAGCGCTCGAGGCCGTTTGATCAGCCCCTTCCTGGAGCGAGTCGGAGATCCCGGCCAGGGCCAGGTTGGTCTTGTCGATGCCCGCCTGGATCGCGGTGTTGATCGAGTCGAGCGCGGCCTGGGTCGAGCGGACGGTGCTCCAGCCGACCACGAGGCCGAGGAGCGTCGCCAGGAGGAGGGCCGGCACGATCGTCCATAGCGACCGGCTCACCTTAGAGCCCGCGATCTCGGCCTCTTTCTGGCTGAGCTTGATGTTGTAGTCGATGTCCCTATTGAAGCCTTCGACACTCGGCTCCACAGCTGGATCGACCTCTTCCTTGAGGCAGGCGATCGCGTCCTCGGTCTTCTGGGTCCGGGCCAACCCGAGCGCCTTGTCGGCGGCCGCGAAGTAGATCTTGCGGGCGCCCTGGGCATTCTTGAAGAGTCGCTCGTCCTCGGCATCGGAAAAGAGCTTCTCATACTCCTCGCAGAGCCTGTCCCCATCCTGCCGGGCCGTGCGAAAAACCGACTCGTCTGCTCCGGCGGCGCGGCCATCGACCATCCCCTCGAGCCCCCTCCGCAGCGCTCGATCGGCCGCGGCATTCTGCTGGATGATCTTGTTGAGCGACACGACCGAGGGGATCGAGTTCGTCGCCAGCGTGTTGACGTTTTGGTTGACGCTAAAGATCTGCGCGATCGCCCACAGGCCGAGGAGGAGCGACAGGGCAATGATGCCGAGAAACCCGAGTCCGATCCGCTGCGGAGTGGAAGTGGCCGTGGATGCGCTCATGGACAGAACACCTGCGTGGGACTGAAGGGAGGCAGCGAATGGCTCGATGAGAGGAGGCCGGCAGCGATGGGCTTGGATCGTGGCGCCGAGGCTTCAGGGGCGAGCGCCGGCCAAGGACCAAGAGCGTCAAACAACCACCCTTCGCCGGCAGACCGCCAGAGTCGCGAGATCTCCCTCGAACGCTACATCCGATTCGGCGCCGGGGCAAACCTCAGACGCTGCGATCATGAGGCGCGACCCAAGGCCGACGCTTCTCCCCATTCGGCGCTGCCCATTCGTCCTCCTGAATGCTCAGTCGTCCCTCAAACTGCCCGTTTCTTCCCACCGCCTGCCCGTTTCGTCCTCGATGGCTTTTCGTCGCAGGAAAACGGCCTGCGGCCGGTTGCGTGACCACTTTTTCGGAAGTAGGGTCTGAATGGTGTCGGAAGGCTCGAGAGGCTCTGGGCGGGGGCCGGCGCGAGGCGACCAGGCGATTCGCAGGCATGCTCTCCTGGCCTGCTGAATGAAGGGCCGGCGTTCCGATTCTGACGTCATTCCTTTTGGTTCCCTCCATGCCTCTCTTTTTTCCGGCCCCCGGCAGTGCGGGAACGCCCAGCCACCACAACGACGAATCGGCCCCATGTCCACAGAGCGATTCGAAATCATCGGCAAGGCGAAGAAGGTCATCCAGCAGATTGGCCTGGAGCTCGCCTTCGTCGATTCCGTGAACGAAAACGGGATCGACGGGATCAACGATCTCGTCCGGCAGTTGGAGGCCATCCTCGGTGGAGAAGAGCCGGAGCAGATCCGCGCCGGCATGGATGCGGTCCGGCAGTGGATCGACGAGCGGGTCGCCATCGACAACAAGCTCTCTTCGGTCTGCATCACCAGACTCGGCGACTGGCAGCCATGGATCGACGCGGCAGTGATGTCGTGGGAATACCAGCTCTCCTACCCCACCTTCCCCGAAGGCTGGAAAACGCCGGAAGGCCCTCCCCCGGCTCCGGTTGGGAACGGCGCCGCCGCTGTGGCTCCGGGTGGCCAGTCTTCACAGGCAGGCCCCGTACCGCGGCCGGCAGCACGGACCGTGGAGCTTCTTCCCGAGCAGACGGTCGATATCGTCCCGCCCGATTCCGATCCGGAGATGCTCCAGCTGTTCTGCGCCGAAGCCCAGGATCTCCTTCAGGACATCGAGCAGGGGGTGCTCGTCCTGGAGGTCAATCCGACCGATTCCTCCTCCCTCGACTCGCTCTTCCGGGCGTTTCACACGTTCAAGGGGAACGTCGGGGTGATGAAGCTCCTCGTTCTCCAGCGACTCTCCCATGAGCTGGAATCGATGCTCGATGCCGCCCGGCGGGGGAAGTATCAGCTTGGAAGCGATTCGATCACGGTCATTCTCGCCGGCTCCGACATTCTCAAGCGGTTCGTGACCGAGCTTTCCAACCAGATCGCCGGAGTCGATGCCGGGAGAACGATCGACCTGCCAATCCCGCAGCTGATCCATGATGTTCATTCCCTCCTCGCCGGAGGTTCGTCGGCTCCAGCCGGCGCCCCTCCGGCTGCCGTGACGCCGGCTCCGGCCGCGCCACACGCGCCGGCTGCTCCGCACGCTCCAGTTGCTCCCCCAGCTGCGCCGTCGCCAGTGGCGGTCGCGGCCGCCGTTGAAGCCGATTTTGCTGCCATTTTCGAGGCCCCCGCTCCGTCCCGTGGAGCCGAGCCCGCCCGCAGCGAACCGGCCTTGGCAGCACCAGCGGCGGTCGTTGCCGCGCCGGTGGCGAAGAAACAAGCTACCAACCAGCAGTCCTCCGCGCCGGCCGTCGGGTCGGGCATTGTCCGCGTCGACACCGTCAAGCTCGACGGTCTCATCGATCTCGTCGGTGAGCTGGTCATCGCGCAATCGATGGTGGTGCAAAATCCCGAGCTCAAGGCGATCACCAGCGCCCACCTCTCCCGCTGCCTCGGCCAGCTCCGCGGCATCACCTCCGATCTCCAGCGGACGGCGATGTCGCTGCGAATGGTGCCGATCCGCAACACCTTCCAGAAGATGTCGCGGCTCGTCCGCGATCTCGCCCTCCAGCAGGGAAAGGAGATCGCTCTCTCGCTCGAAGGGGAAGACACCGAGCTCGACCGCAACATCGTCGAGGAATTGAGCGATCCGCTCGTCCACATGATCCGCAACTCAGCCGATCATGGCATCGAGATGCCCGAGGCTCGCGTCGCCGCGGGCAAGCCGCCGGCCGGCACGATCACGCTTCGCGCCTTCCACCAGGGGGGCTTCATCGTCATCCAGATCGAGGACGACGGCCGCGGCTTGAACGCGGCGAAGATTCGCAAGAAGGCGATCGAGCGCGGGATCATCAAGGCCGATGAAAACCTCGACGAGCGCGAGATCTTCGACCTCATCTTCGCCGCCGGCTTCTCCACCGCCGAGAAGGTCACCGATCTTTCCGGGCGCGGGGTCGGGATGGATGTCGTCCGCCGCAACATCGAGAAAATGCGCGGCAAGATCGAGATCAGCTCGATCGAGGGGCACGGGACGACGTTCACGCTCTATGTGCCGCTCACGCTTGCGATCATCGAAGGGCTGCTCGTCGGCATCGGCGAGGAGCGCTACGTGATCCCGACGCTCTCGGTGCGCGAGTCGTTCCGGCCGCTCCCCGGCATGGTGACGCAAGTCCAGGGGCGCGGGGAAGTGGTCAGCGTTCGCGGTCGTCTGACGCCGATCCTCCGGCTCGGCCGCCACCTCAACACGCCGCACACCGCCCTCGATCCCACGCAGGGGATCATCGTCGTCGTCGAGGCAGGGCAAGACTCGCGCTGCCTGCTCGTCGATCAGCTCATCGGCAAGCAGGAAGTGGTGATCAAGAGCCTCGGCGAGATGTTCCGCCACCAGACGGAGTTTGCCGGGGCCGCGATCCTCGGGGATGGCCGGGTCGGCCTGATCCTCGACATCAACGCCCTAGTGAAGCTCAAGTCCCGCAACGGCGAGGCGGCCTGATCGCGTCGTCGCCCAATTCTTCCCCCCCGTTCCCAGCCCACTCGTCAGCCCGCCGGAATCGACCCATGACAGCCCATCCCTCCCCGCACCACAGCTCCCATCAGGGAACGACCGGCGCCCTGCCGGGCAAATATCTCACGTTCACTTTGAGCAAGGAATCGTACGGGATTCCGGTGCTGAAAGTGCGCGAGATCATCCGCCTCTGCCCGATCACGCCGGTGGCCAACATGCCGGAGCATGTCAAAGGGGTGATCAACCTCCGCGGCAAGGTGATCCCGCTGGTCGATCTGCGGTCGAAGTTCTGCCTGCCGATCTCCGCCGACACCGAGCGCAACTGCATCGTCGTCACGCAGATCGCCGCGGCCGGCGGCGGCACGCGGCTGTATGGCGTGATCGTCGACGGAGTCGAGGAAGTGGCCAACTTCACGGCCGCCGACATCGAGCCGACGCCCGATTTCGGCGGCGCCATCGACTCGATGTTCATCACCGGGATGGCGAAGGCGGGCAGCGGCGTCAAGACACTCATCGACCTCGACAAGATCTCCGCCTTCGATGGCACGATCGCCATCCAGGCCCTCGGACTCCCCTCCGCTTCCCACGCTTCCTGATCAACGGACTTCATCGCCATGAGCACCTGGACCATTCCGCGCCGGATCTCGTTCGGCTTCATCACCCTCGTTGTCCTCTCGGTCATCCTCGGCCTCGTCGGCCTGTGGCGGGTGCGCGACATCAATACCAACGTCTTCAATCTGGCGACCAACTCGGTGCCGTCGGTGGTGACGCTCAACAAGATCATCCAGCTCAACAATGAATCGGCCCGCCAGGTGCGCAAAGCCGTCGACTTCGCCACCGACGACAAGGCCGTCGCCGCCGCCGAAGCAGCCTTCGGCACCAACCGCAAGTCGGCCGACGAGCTCATGGGGCAATACGAGAAGCTCTTCTCCGACAAAGAGGATGAGCGCCTCTTCAAGCTCGCCGCGACGGCGCGAACGGGGTTTTTGGCCGCCGCTGACCGGGCTCTCGGCATGATCCGATCGAAGGGCGAAAACAGCGAACTGGAGGCGCAAAACCTGATGCGCACCGAGGTCGATGCGACCCTCGAGCAGGTGACGAAGGGCTTCAACGACGACATCGACTACAACATCAAGCTCGCCGAGGCTGAAGCGAAGTTCGCCGCGGGCAAGGTCGCCTCGAGCTTCTGGATCATCCTCCCCTTTCTGATCACTACCGCCAGCATCGGCGCCCTGATCGGCTGGGCCATCATCCGCGCCGTCAGCGGTGCCTTGGGGGCGATCTCCGATTCGCTCGAGGAAGGGGCGACACAGACCGCCTCCGCCTCCGGCCAGCTCTCGGCCGCCAGCCAGTCGCTCGCCGAGGGATGCAACGAGCAGGGCTCGAGCGTCGCCGAGACGAGCGCCGCTCTGGAGGAGATGTCGGTGATGATTCGCAATACCGCCGACAACGCCGAGAAGGCGAAGGCCTTCGCCAACCAGGCCCGTCTCGCCGCCCAGTCGGGGGCCCAGACGATGGTCGACATGAACACCGCCATGCATGCCATCGAGGCTTCGAGTGCCGAGGTGGCGAAGATCGTCAAAAACATCGACGAGATCGCCTTTCAGACCAACATCCTCGCCCTCAACGCCGCCGTCGAGGCGGCGAGAGCCGGCGAGGCCGGAGCCGGCTTTGCTGTCGTCGCCGACGAGGTTCGCTCGCTCGCCCAGCGCTCCGCCGCTGCCGCCAAGGAGACCGCCGAGAAGATCGAGGCGGCGATCGCCAACAGCCAGCGTGGCTCGGTGAGCTGCGGCAAGGTGGGGGAATCGCTTGACGAGATCGTCCGGAAGGTGGCCGCCGCCGACAGCCTGGTGGCCGAGATCTCGACCGCTGCCAAGGAGCAGTCGCAGGGGATTCAGCAGGTCGGCACGGCGATGACGCAGCTCGACAAGGTGACCCAGGGCAACGCCACCAACGCCCAGCAGAGTGCCTCGGCCGCCGAGCAGCTCAACAGCCAGGCCCATACGATGCAGGATACGGTCGCCTACCTCCGCTCGCTCGTCACCGGCACCACGCAGCAGACCCGGTTTGGCGGGGGACGGGCCCCGCAGATGCGATCGAACCTGCGGACGTTCGAGGCCCCCCAGGCCCGCAAGCTCCGCCCCGCGATCCGGTCGGGGGCGCCGATCCGCGGCCTCACCGACGCTGGCAAGTCGGGCGGAATGCAGATCCCGATGCCGGGGGATGGCGACCAGGAAGACCGCAACTTCACGAAGTTTTGAGCCAAGCGCGGAGGGACGGAGGAACGGAAACCTGTGATCGTCCGGGGGGCCTATGATTGATCGAAGCCCCCGGACCTGTGATCGAAACCCCCGGACCTGTGGTCAGGGACCTGTGGTCATGGATCTGCGGTCAGGGCCCCGCGGCCTGTCGGCCGCGGGGGATAGAGAATGGAGTCCCCTGTTTGGCGGATCCCCCGGGATCTCGCCCACCGCCGCCATGCTGTTCCCCTCTGAAGCCCCACTCACCTCCCAGGCCTACGACTTCCTGGCCAACCTCGTTTACGAGCGCAGCCGGATCAGGCTCGGGCCAGACCGGCAGACGCTCGTGGCCGGGAGGCTGCGGCAGCGGCTTCAGGCTCTGCGGATCGACGACTACGACGACTACTGCGCGCTCCTCAAGAGCCCGCAGGGGGCGGACGAGGTCGATGCCCTCATCGATCTGATCTCCACCAACCACACCCACTTCTTCCGCGAGTCGTCGCACTTCGATCTCCTCACCCGGCAACTCCTCCCCCGGCTGGCGGAGAAGTCGATCGCGGAGATGCGGCCGCTGCGGTTTTGGTGCGCTGCCTGCTCGTCGGGGGAGGAGGTCTATTCCCTGGCGATCGTGTTGGCGGAGTTCTTCCGGCTCAGGCCGGCGGTGCAGTGGCACATCGAAGCCTCCGACATCTCGCAGCGGATGCTCGAGCGCTGCCAGCAGGCGATCTACGATGCCGACAAGGTGAGCGTGCCGCAGCCGGAATGGCTGGAGCGCTATTTCCTCCGCGGCATCGGTGATCGCGATGGATACTTCCGGGTCAAGAACGAACTGCGGCGCCAGGTGACCGTCCGCTACGTTAACCTGTTCCAGGAGGTCTATCCCGTCCCGCGCGGCCTGGATGTGATCTTCTGCCGGAATGTCATGATCTACTTCGATGTTCCCTCGCGGAACACGCTGATCGAGAGGTTGACCGACCAGCTCGCCCCGGGGGGATTCCTGTTTGTTGGCCATTCGGAGAGCCTCATCGGCCTCCGGCACGGTCTGCGAACGATCGCCCCGAGCGTTTACATGCGCCCCGAATGACAACCCTCCGGCCCGCTCGAGGGCTCCGCTTCCAGCCAGGTCTCCCATGAGCGTCCCGTCGACCCAGAAGAAACTCCGCGTGCTCGTCGTCGACGATTCGGCACTCGTGCGGAAGACGATCACCGATTGCCTCAATCTCGATCCGGGGATCGAGGTGGTGGGATCGGCCTGCGATCCCTATGTGGCCCGCGAGAAGATCATGCGGCTCTCCCCCGACGTGATCACGCTCGACCTCGAGATGCCGCGGATGGATGGGCTGACCTTCCTGCGGATCCTCATGCAGCATCATCCGATGCCGGTGGTGGTGGTCAGCTCCCTGGCCCAGGCCGGCTCGCAGGTGGCCCTCGATGCCCTCGAAGCCGGCGCCGTCGACGTCCTCGCCAAGCCCAATGGCACGATGTCGGTCGGGGCCCTGGCCGGGCAACTGGCCCACCACGTCAAGGCGGCGGCCGCGTCGGTGCGATTCCGCGGCACGCGGGCCCGGGCCGACCGCTCCGCGACGAGCTCGGCCGTGGCGGTCGTCAAGGCAGCGGTGGCCACCGAGCCGTCGGCAGCCGGGCCAAAGCCTCCTCCCTACACCGGCCGAGTCGATAACCGCCAATTGATTGTCATTGGGGCCTCGACCGGCGGCGTGGAAGCGCTGCGGAGCGTGCTCCCCAATCTCCCTGCTGGCCTGCCGCCGATCGCGGTCGTGCAACACATCTCCCCCTATTTCTCCAAGGCGGTCGCCGGGCGACTCGATTCCCTCTGCTCGATGCGCGTCGTCGAGGCGGAGGACGGCATGATCCTCGAGCGTGGCACCTGCGTCGTGGCCCCGGGCGACTTCCACCTCGCCCTCACCTGGCAGGGGGAGGGCTACCGGGCGAGGCTCCTTCAGACCCCGCCGGTGCATCATTGCCGGCCGAGCGTCGACGTCCTCTTCCGCTCCGTCGCCGAGGCGGGGGGGAAGCATGTCGTCGCGGCGCTCCTAACAGGGATGGGAAGCGACGGCGCGATGGGGATGGAGGCGATCCACAAGGCGGGGGGGCGGACGATCGCCGAACATGAAAAAACCTGCGTCGTCTACGGCATGCCACGGGCGGCGATCGAACTTGGCGCCGTGGACCTCGTCCTCCCGCTGCCGCAGATCGCCGGGGCGATCGTCGACGCGGTGGCCCGCAAGCCCCTGGCCGCGGTCTGAACGGCCCAGCGGCAATGGTCTCCCATGACCGGGCTGTGATCCGATTCAGCCCGCCGAGATGGGGCCGTTGAGGAAGAACGTCTTCACCGCGCCGAGCCCCTTGCACTCGACGAATCCGCGATCTTCGAGGAGGTACCGTCCCTGGAGCTGCTCCGCCGTCTGCTCGGAGAGGTGGATCCGGCCAGGCTGGCCCGACGACTCCATCCGGCTGGCGACATTGACCGTGTCGCCCCACAGATCGTAGGTGAACTTGATCTTGCCGATCACCCCCGCCACGACCGGCCCGGTGTGGATCCCCACCCGCATCTGGAGCTCGTTGCCACTTTCGCGGTTGAGGGCGGCGAGGGCGGCGATCATGTCGAGCGCGCATTCGGCCACCACGGCGGCATGGTCGTCGCGATGGAGCGGGATCCCACCGACGAGCATGTAGCAGTCGCCGATCGTCTTGATCTTTTCCACCCCATGCTCCTCGACGATATGGTCGAAGGCCGTGAAGATCTGATTGAGCATCGCGACGAGATCGGCTGGGGTCGTCTTCCGCGACAGCGCGGTAAAGCCGCACAGGTCGGCGAACATCACCGTGACGGTGGCGTGCCCGTTGGCGATCGATTTCTCCCCCCCCTTCAGCCGCCCGGCGATGGCCGACGGGAGGATGTTGAGGAGGAGCCGCTCCGACTTCTCCCGCTCCCGTTCCACAAGCTCCTTCTCGGCTTGGAGCTGGAGGAGCCGGAGCCGCTCCAGATCGCGGAGCCGCTTCTTTTCCAGCGAGGTCGAGACGCGGGCCCGCAGCAGGGTGAGATTCGGCGGCTTCGTGAGGTAGTCCTCGGCCCCGGCCTCGATGCACTGCACCGCCATGTCGATCTGGTCGGCCCCGGAGATGACGATCACCGGCAAACCCTTGAGATCGGGGGCGAGGTTCATCGCCGCCAACACCTCGAGCCCCGTCATCACCGGCATCTCCATGTCGAGGAGCACCAGGTCGAAGGGGGCGGAGTGCATCTTCGCGACGGCGTCGCGGCCATCGACCGCCTCGACGACGTTTTCAAAGCCGATCTGACCGAGGGCCTTCTTGAGCATGGCGCGCATCGTCCGGCTGTCATCAACGAGGAGCACCTGGGCCTTTGCGAGCCACTGGCCAGCAGATACAGGCTCGGCGATCTCCGTCCCATGGTCTTCGCTCAACGCGTGGTCTCCGCAGACTGGTTGAAAGGAGCGGCCGTGGGCGCATCAGGCCGAATGGTCGCGCGACTCGCCGGCCAGCCGGTCGTGGGCTTCTTGGATGAGCGCTTCGGTCTCGTCCCAGCCGATGCAGCCGTCCGTGATCGAGACGCCATAGGTGAGCTTGGAGCGATCGGCCTGGGCGGGCTGGCTGCCGGGCTGGAGATTGCTCTCAAGCATCATGCCGACGATCGACCGGTCGCCGGCGACCCGCTGGGCGAGAACGTCGCGCCACACAATCGACTGGCGGCGGTGATCCTTGCCAGAATTGGCATGGCTGCAGTCGACGATCACCCGGGGCGGAAGGCCGGCCACCTCCAGCCTCGAGCGCGCCTCATGGAGGATCTCGGGGGCGTAGTTCGAGCCGCTCCGGCCGCCGCGGAGCATGAGTACGCCCCAGGGATTGCCGGTGGTCGAAACGACGCAGGTCCCGCCGTCGTTGTCGATGCCGAGGAAGCTGTGCGGCGCCCGGGCCGACTGCATGGCGTCGACCGCGGCCTGGAGGGAGCCGTCGGTGGAGTTTTTGAAGCCGACCGGCATCGACAGGCCGCTGGCCATCTGCCGGTGGGTCGGGGATTCGGTGGTTCGGGCGCCGATCGCTCCCAGAACGATCGTGTCGGCGATGTACTGCGGCGTGATCGGCTCGAGGAACTCCGTCGCCGTCGGCAGCCCCATCCGGGCGATCTCGATGAGGAGCCCGCGGGCGATCCGCAGCCCCGTCCCGACGTCGAAGCTGTCGTCGATGTGCGGATCGTTGATCAGCCCCTTCCAGCCGACGGTGGTGCGCGGCTTCTCGAAATAAACCCGCATCACGACGAGGATCCGCCCGGAGACCCGCTCGGCGAGGGTCCGTAATCGACCGGCATACTCGCGGGCGGCATCGAGGTCGTGGATCGAGCAGGGGCCAACGACGGCGAGGAGCCGGGGATCCTCCCCCGACAACACCCGCTCCACGGCGCGGCGACCATTGAGGATCGTGGCGGTGGCGGCGGCGTCGAGCGGCAACAAGGCCATCAGCCGGGCGGGGGGTACCAGCGCATCGAGACTGCGGATCCGCAGGTTGGATGTCGGTGGGGCGCTGGAGCCGGCGGTGGGAGCGGGAACCGGGGCGGGGCGGATCGTGGTGTCGGCTGGATTCATCCTTCCACTCTACACCATGCCCGGCGGCCGATCCCCCCGCGCCGGCAGCGCCAGCAAAAACTCTGCTTTTCCCCGCGGCAGCCGCGCGCCGCCGGGGGGCCGGCCAGGCCCAGATTCCGCCCGGCCCTGCCGCGGCGAAAAACCGCGACAGCCCCTCCCGCCCCAGGTCACTTTTCGTGTATTTTTAAGAGGCTTGTTTTCCGTCGTACTCCCCCCACTGATCGACCGCACCACCGAAGGACTTCCGCCATGGCCACCGCTTCACGCCCCCGCACGACCGACACCGTGATGTCCGGTGCCGACGTGGTGGTCGAGTCGCTCATCGCCCACGGCGTCGATGTGATCTTCGCCTATCCGGGGGGGGCGAGCATGCCCCTCCACCAGTCGCTCACCCGCTACGCCGATCAGATTCGGACGATCCTCCCCCGCCACGAGCAGGGAGGGGCATTCGCGGCCCAGGGATACGCCCGCACGACCGGGCGGATCGGCGTTTGCATGGGGACCAGCGGCCCCGGGGCGCTCAACCTCGTCACGGCGATCGCCGACGCGAAGCTCGACAGCATCCCGCTGCTGGTGCTGACGGGCCAGGTCGGCACGAGCGTCATCGGCACCGACGCCTTTCAGGAAACCCCGATGGTGGAGGTCTGCCGCGGGATCACGAAGCACCACTACCTCGTCACCGATCCGGCCGACATCGCCCGCGTGATGCGCGAGGCCTTCCACATCGCCACCACCGGGCGCCCCGGCCCGGTGCTCGTCGATCTTCCCAAGAACATCCAGGTCGCGCAGCTCGTCCCCGACTTCGCCGCGCCGATGAATCTCCCCGGCTACCGGCCGGAGGTCCGCCGGGCCCACCCCGAGCAGATCGCCCAGGTGGCCGCGGCGATCAAGCGGGCCAAGCGTCCGGTGATCTACGCCGGCGGCGGGGTGATCTCCGCCGGTGCCTCCGAGGAGCTCCGCGAGCTCGCCCGACGGACCGGCATCCCGGTAACGATGACCCTCATGGGCCTCGGGGCCTACCCGGCAGATGGCCCGCTGTCGCTCGACATGCTCGGCATGCACGGCAGCGTCTACGCCAACTACGCCGTCGACGAGGCCGATCTCCTCCTCGCCCTCGGCGTCCGCTTCGACGATCGCGTGACGGGAAAGGTGTCGGCCTTCGCCGAGCACGGTTTCATCGTCCATATCGACGTCGATCCCTCCGAGCTCAACAAGAACAAGGTCGTTCACATCCCGATCGTCGCCGACATCAAGGAGGCCCTTGGCCAGCTCAACAAGATCGTCGAGGCGCCGACCGCCGATCTCGGCCCGTGGCACGACCGGATCGCGGAATGGAAGCGGGAAGACCCGTTCGCTTTCGACACCAACTACCCCGGCATCCTCGCCCAGGAGGCGATCGCGGAGCTGTCGCGGCTGACGGCCAAGCGCGACACGATCATCACCGTCGGGGTCGGCCAGCACCAGATGTGGGCCGCCCAGTTCTACCAATTCCGCCGGCCGCGGACGTGGATCTCGTCGAGCGGCTTGGGGACGATGGGCTTCGGCCTCCCGGCGGCGATGGGAGCCAAGGTGGCCCACCCCGACGCGCTCGTTGTCGACATCGACGGCGACGGCAGCATCCTCATGAACATCCAGGAACTCGCCACCTGCACCTGTGAGGATATTCCGGTCAAGGTGCTGCTCCTCAACAATCAGCACCTCGGCATGGTCGTGCAGTGGGAGGATCGGTTCTTCAAGGGGAATCGGGCCCACACCTACCTCGGGCCGATCAACAATCCCGAGGCGGCCGGAAAGGGAGATGGCATCTCGCCGCAGAGCCGTTATCCCGATTTCGTGATGATCGCCCGTGGCTTCGGCTGGCAGGCCGAGACGGTGTCGGAGAAGCAGGATCTCGAAGGCGCGCTGCTGCGGCTCATCGACGCCCCTGGCCCGGCGATCCTCGACGTCCAGGTTCCCTACCAGGAACAGGTGCTCCCCATGATCCCGTCGGGGATGACGGTTCGCGACCTGATCAAGCGCTGAAGCGGGCGAACGTGTCGCCGCGGTCGATCGGGCCGGAATGGACCCTTGTCGTGGCTTGGCCCTACCGCCACCGGGATGCTCCGAGTGAAGGACTAGGGTGCGGGGTTCGTCCGCGATTTCAGGGCCCAGGCATCCTTCACGGCCTGACAGGCCTGGACATCGATACCGAATCTCGCCACGAGCGGGAGGTGCGGCGGTGGCCAAAAGCTTGATCAACGCCCCCCCGTACCCTAGGATGGGTCGTAGGGAGGGGTGGCTTAAAAACTCATGCCGTTCGGAGTCGCCATGGCATCGCGTCGATGGCGGTTGACGCATTCGCCTCGATGATTTTCTTCATTTGTTTATCTCCTGCCTCGAAGGTGACTTCCATGCACACATCGAAACGATCTGGTTTTACGCTCGTCGAACTTCTGGTGGTCATTGCGATCATCGGCACCCTGGTCGGCCTCTTGCTGCCGGCGGTTCAGGCAGCACGTGAATCGGCCCGGCGGTCACAGTGCTCCAACAACTTGAAGCAGCAGGGACTCGCGTTCCAAAACTTTCATGACAGCAATCAGGGCTTTCCCAACGGCGGTGCCGGCACCTCTTGGTGGGCCACGCCCTACTCGGCGGAGACGTGGGGACACTCGCAGTGGGTCCGACTCCTCCCGTTCATGGAACAAACCGGCGCCTACTCGAAGCTCAAGTGGTGCTCGAAAGACGGCGGTGCGGTGCTCAGCTCCGGCTGGGACGGCAACTACACCGTGTGGCAGGACCTGAAGATCAAGATGCTGATCTGCCCGTCGTCGTCGCTCCCGAACAACGGTCCGTGGAACAACTTCACCCCCAATTATTACGGCATCGCCGGCGCGGCTCCGATGCAGTACGGGCCCATGCCGACCGGGTCGTTCCAGTCCACGGCAGGTTTGGCGTTTAACGACGACGGCGCTTGGGGGATCACCTCCGGTCGCGGCATGGTCCCGAATTACGGCAACGGCACGGCGGGCGTTCCCGCCGACCAAGTCGGGCCGCAGATTATTGGGATCAACATGTCGAAGTGCACCGATGGATTGTCGAAGACGCTCCTCGTCGGCGAAATGAGCGGGCTCGTGTACGGCGCGCCCGGTTCCGAAGGCCAAGATCGCCGCCCGGGCCGCAACTGGGGCTGGCACATGGGCGGCCTCTCGGGCTGGCGTGATTGGGGGCCGCACACCAACAACGTCACCCTGCGGTATGCTCCGAACGCCAAGGTTTTGGGGCAGCCCGGTGTGAAGGATTGGGGCGCTTGGGCCGATGCGTCTCCGGCCAATGCGCCGCTCACGTCGGCTCATAACGGTAATGTCATGACGCTTCGCGCTGACGGGTCTGTTCAGAACATGATCGACACCATCGATCTGCAGGTCATGACCCTGCTTGCGGTGCGCGACGATGGTCAGGCGACCTCCGACGAGTGACCGCTTTCCGGGTATTCGCCTCGGAATGAATCGACATGATTGCGGCACGGCCGCCCTCCCCGGTTCACGTGATCGGGAGGGCGGCCTCCGTGATTAAGAGAGTGGTCGTTGTCGGTTGCTTTGGCTCGAACGGCGTCGGGTCGCGATCGGCTGCACGCCCGCGGCTGCCGCGTTGCCGGGGCAGCGGCCCACCGCCGGATCAAGGGAAAGCGGATTCGTTTTTTTAGACAAGATTTCAACGGGAGAAATGAATCATGGGTCGAGCAGTCCTGCAATTCGCGCTGATGACGTTCGCTGTGCTCTCTGTGACAGGGTGCGGTGGTGGAAAGCCCCCGACGGCCGAGGCGCAGCAGAAGCGGCTCGAGAACGCGGAAGATTCGATGAAGAAGGGGATGGAATCGATGAAGGGGATGAAGGGGATGCCAGGCGGCCCGAAGCGCTGATTCCACCCGGAACTCCCGGCGGCAACCAACCGGTTCGCCGGGGGGACCGGATTCGCCGGCAGGAGCGAGGTGGTGCCGCGGGGATTCGCTCGAGCGATCTCCCAGCACGGCACCGGGTTTGGCGGTGACACCAAGCCGGTCCCGATCGATGTCCCCTACGCCCCCGCGACCACGCCGCTGAAGGCAGCCGTGAAGTGCTGGGCCAACACGTGCGTCTTCGGGGTCACATGACACCGCCCCCATGACACCGGCCCCCGGGGGCCTCGGTCGGCAGGCCGGCCTGCGTTCACTTGCTGCCGAAGGGATCGTTGTCGTCGACAGGCTTCGCTGGAGCCCCTTCGGTCTCCCCGGCCGGCAGCGCGGCTTCCTCCTCCTCGTCGCCGGGGCGGAGGGCAGAGAGCGCTTCGAGGATGACGTCGTCGGTCCGCTTCTCGTCGAGCTCCAGGCCATACTTCCGATAGAGCTCGGCATAAGCCTGACTGGCGGCCTTGTCATCCCCGGAGAGCAGGGCTGCCACGCCCCCCTTGCCATCCTCTGTGAGGACCGCGTCGGCGAGCGTCACCAGCCGCCACGCCGTGCGGCGGAGCGATTGATCGGGGACAAGCTGCGTCGCGGCCATGCCCCCGCCTCCCATGCCTGGCATCCCCATCCCCATCGCCGGCCGCGGCGACATCATCCCCCCGCCACCGCCACCACCATTGCCTCCCCCGCCGCCCCCCATCTGCTGCTCGTAGCGGCGGTCCCGCAGAATCCCCTCGTCGACCTCGAGGACTGCCACCGCCAGTTCCGTGACGCTGTTGGTTGTCTCCACCGCCTGGATCTCCGACTTCGGGGTGACCGTCGCGCCGAGGGCGGAGGCGGCACGCACGCGGACATCGAGCGACCGGCTCGTGTCGTTCATCACCCCGGCCAGCGTCGCTGCCAACTCCTTCGGGGAAGACTTCACGACCGCGGTGAGAATCGAGAGCGCCCGCGACGCGAGCCAATCGGAGACGAGCGGCTGATCGGCCGAGGGCTTCTCCGCGACGATCGCCAGGATCGCCGGTCGGGCTCCCTTTGCGAAATCGGTCAACCGGTCGCCCCCCGTGCGCTTGGCGACGTCGGCGTGGCGGACAAGACCGGCCATCGCGGCCACGCGAACACTCGGGTCGATCGTGGCGTCGCCGGCCACGGCCGCAAGCTGGGTGACAGCGGCCGGCCAGACGGTGCCATCCTTGTTGTCCTTGGCCCGCAGTTCACCCACGAGGAGCATCGCGTTGACGCGGGCGGCGGTCGAGGCCTCAGGATTCCTCGCGATGGCGACAGCGGCGTCGGCGACCGCCTTGGAAGCGTCGTCGAAGGCCCGATCGTCGGTGATCCCGACGACGAGGATCTCGCGCATCTTCCGTCGCACCCGGTCGATGATCAGGCGATTGGCCTCGTTGGCCAGCTGGGGCATCGCCTTTTTCGCCACGAAATCGCGGGCGGCCGCCTCAAAGCCCCCCCCCGTCTTGAGAGGCTCACGGTAGCTCTTCTCCGCATCCTGTTCGATCTTCGTCCAGGCGGCATTCCGCCCCGCATCGCCGGCCGGCTTCGGCCCCTCGTCGGCCCCATCCTGGGCCGTCTCATCCCCCGGCTCCTGGGCCGGGAGTGGCCACCCCGTCACGGCGACCAGGCCGGTCACCCAGACGACCGCGGTCCACTGCGGGCCACCGGCACGGGCGAACAAGCGCGAGGGGCGGAACATGGCAATTTTCCTCGGAAGGCTCTCAGCAAAGACAGACTCATACCTCGACCGATCAACACCACCCACCGGCCATCACGGCGCCCCAGCCGGCCGTCCGCTCTGGGGCGTGCCCCCGCGCATCCCGGGGGGCATCGATCCCCGCGAGCCACCCGAAGGTCCACCCGGGGGAGCCCCGGCACCGCCCCCTGGCGGGGCGCCGAACAGGCCGCCACCAGCCCCCCCGCCGGGAAAGAGCGACGAACCGCCCCCCTCGCCATCCTTGTCCTTCCCCTTCTTCCCGTCGTCGGCCGCCGGTAGCGTCTGGGCGTAGCGCTCGTAATCACGCTGCGAATCGGCCGCCGAGGCGATGGAAAAACTGCCGTCTTCGCGGAGGAAGAGGAGCTCGAGCGGCTCCGAAGGGCCGGTTGCAGCCCCCTTCTTATCGCCATCCTCCGCCCGGCCACGGGCATCGACGAGGAGGCTGTTGGTCGTCACGCTCTCGGCGGTCTTTGCGTCTGGGCCCTTCGCCAGTTTCTTGTCGAAGTTGGCAAAAGCCCCCAATTCCGTCGTCAGGCTCTTGAGCCAGTAGTTGCCCGTCTCCGGATTCTCGGCGAGCACGAGAACCTCGTAGCCGGTCTTCGACTTCCGCGACTCCCCCTTGCGGAGCGCGCGGACGAGGAGCCCGGTCTTGTCGGGCACGTGGGCCTGCGCGCTCGGCTCCGACTTCGTCGCCGCCAGGATCAGCTTGTCGGCGAGATCGGCCTGGGCGAGATACTGCGCCGGCAGGTCGTAGTTGGGATTGCGCAGCGAGATCTGCACCCGGTAGCGGTAGGTCTTCCCCGGCACCACGGTCGTATCGACAAAGCGGAACATCCGGTATTCGGGGAGCTGCATCTCCACTCCCATTTCCATCCCACCGCCGGCGCCGGCCATCATGCCCCCCATTCCATTCCCGCCGGGGGGCATCATCCCGCCGGGGCCACCCATCATCCGCGACGACATCCCCGACGACATCCGCATCCCGCCCCCCCCCATCGGAGAGCCTTCGGAATCGCCGCCACCAGCGCCGCGCCCCATTGATACGCCCGGGGGCATCATGCTGCGGCCTGCCCCGCCCGGGGGCATCATGCTCCGGCCTGCCCCGCCCGGAGGCATCATGCTCCGGCCCATGCCAGCCCCCATGCCAGCCCCCATGCCAGCCCCCATGCCAGCCCCCATGCCAGCCCCCATGCCAGCCCCTGCGCCCGTCGGCCCCCCGGCGCCACCGAGGATGCTCGTCTTCGAGGCCTTCTCCTGCTCCTCAAGGGCGCGAGCCTCCCACTTCTCCTGCTCGATCTGCCGCTTCCGCATCTGCTCGACGACCCACGGATGGAGCGATTCGGTGCCCCACGGATCGCCAGCCAGACGGGGCAGCGGGAAGACGTAGGGGACGACTTCCATCGCCGTCTCATCCCGCGGAATGATCTGCGACGGGTCGAGTTGGAGGTCGGGAGGGGCGATCTCCGGCTGGAGGCCGCTCCAGTCCTCGGCCGACTTCGCCACGGCTTTGAGGTCGAGTCGCTTCCAGGTCAACTCGGCATTGGCGGGCGTGCCCGCGGGGACTTCGGCCCGCTCAACGATGTAGTCGCTCCAGATCGGGATGTCGGCCTGGGTCTGGAGGCCACTGAAGGCGAAGGCCCGCATGAAGGCCTCCTGCTGGGCCTTGGCCGGCACCAGCGCCGTGACGAGGCAGTAGGGGATGATCTTCCCCGGCATGACCGGCGCGGCGAATGGCTGCATCGAGCCGCCATCACCCCCTCCCATCATCGGACCACCCGGCCCCATCGGCCCCATCCCACCCGACTGAAACTTACTCTTCCCCTTCGTCAGGCCGCCCGGGGGAGCCCCCCCAGCCACGTCGGCCTGGTCGGCGCCCTTGGTCCCCTTTTGCTTCTTCTTGTTTTTATCCTTGTCGTTTTCCTTCGACATCTCCGGCTGCTGCATCATCATCCCCTGATTGGGATCCTGGGGGACGGCGATCACCGCCCAGCCCGGCCGGACACGGAGATCGACCACCGGGAGCACTTCCGGAGCCGTCCGCTTTGCCTTTTCGTCGGAAATCGGCGTGTTGAAGATCCGCGGCGCCGCCGGCGCGGTGACGACGTTTTCGCGCCACGGCTCGACCTGCTTGGCGAGGCTCGGCCGCTTCGTCGTCTCTGCTGGGGGGCCCTTGGAGTCGCCGATGTGCTTCATCGTCCGCCCGGCCATCTCGACGATCACCGGGGGAAGCTGCTCGCGCTTCGGTTGCTTTGACCGCACGGCGTCGATGCCGCCCCAGACGAGGGTGCAGGCCAACGCCCCAAACAGCCCCACGACGAGTTTCTCGCCGTGATTCAGAAAGAAGTCGACGATCGACTCCTTGCTCAAGTTGATGCTCGGCTTTTTCATGGCATCACCCTCTTCGGTCGGTCGGGATGGGGTCGTGGTGGGGGGAGGAACAGGTGAATCGGAGCGAACAGATCGACGTCGAGCCGGGCTTCAATTCTGGCTGAATCGTCCGGACGCAAACAGGAACCATTGGGCTTTGGATACGGCGGTGCCCATCAAGCAGCAGGCTCGGCTGGAGGTGGCTGATCGGCGGGCGGCGGAGCTGCCCCGTCGGCTGGGGGCTCTCCAGCCGGCGGCGCATCGGCAGCGGGGGGCGCTTCATTTCCACCTTCGGCAGCGGCAGGGTCGGCCGGGGCATCCGCCGCCGCGGCCGGACCGGCATCCGCCGGGTCGACAGCGGCCGGCTCGGCCTCTTGGGCGGGGGGCGTGTCGGCAGCGGGCAGCGGATCGGCGGCATCCCCGCCGGCATCCCCGCCGCCTTCGGCAGCCAGCCCCAGCGCCTCGGGATTCGGTGGTGTCGCCAGGGCGATCGTGCCGCGGAGTTCGAGCACGATGTCATGGGGGCGGACCATCGAGCCGGCACCGGCCATCCCCACCATCGGGCCGTCTTCGCTCCCGCTCTGCTGACCTGGGCGGGGCATTGTCATGCCGCGATTGGGAGGGCCCCCCATCCCGCCCCCCGGTGGGCCACC
>CALQRA010000063.1 GCA_943332855.1 Candidatus Kuenenia stuttgartensis | reverse complement strand
TCCTGGGTGTTTCTCACCGGGCCGTTTGCCTACAAGGTGAAGAAGCCGTGCAAGCTCGAGTTCCTCGACTTCTCCACGCTCGACCGGCGTTGCCAATTCTGCGCCGAGGAGATCCGCCTCAATCGGCGCTTCGCGCCGGGGCTCTACCTGGCGGCCGTGCCGATCACCGGTTCGCCGCAGGCGCCCCATGTCGACGGGCTCGGCGAGCCGATCGAGTGGGCGGTGAAGCTCGCGCAATTTGACGAGGCCGACCGGCTCGATGCCCGCTTCGAGGCGGGGAGGATCGATGCTGCCGCATGCCGGGAGCTCGGCGTGGCGATCGCCACCGTGCAAGCCGCTCAGGCGGTCGCGGCGCCGGCCAGCGGCCACGGCAGCCCCGATCGGCTCCGGGCTATCTTCCGGATGAATCTTGACGAGATCCGCCGCCACCGCCCCGACGCCGCACCCCGGGCCGACACGATCGAGCGCTGGCTCGAGGCCCGCCTCGCCCGTGACCTTGCTCAGTTCGAGGCACGCGTCGGCAGCGGAAGGATCCGCGAGTGCCACGGCGACCTCCATCTTGCCAATCTTGTGTTCCTCGACGGGCGTCCTGTCGCCTTCGACTCGATCGAGTTCAATCCCGATCTGCGGTGGATCGATGTCGCCAGCGACATCGCCTTCCTGACGATGGATTTAGAGAGCCGGGGCCGGCCCGACCTCGCCGCGCAGGTGACCAGCGCCTGGATGGAGGCAGCCGATGATCACTCTGCCGCCGCCGTCCTCCCCGTTCACCGCGTGGCCCGGGCGGTCGTCCGCGCCGCCGTCGCGGCGATCCGTTCCGCGCAGAGGGATTGCTCGCCGGACGTCGCGGCCGCCGCCCGGCGCGAGTCCGACCGCTACCTCGATCTGGCCGAGCGGCTGGCGGCGCCTGCTCCGCCGCTGCTCCTGGCCACCACCGGCGTGTCGGGGGCGGGGAAGTCGACCCTCGCGGCCGAGTGTGTCGGGGTGTTCGGTGCGGTGCGTCTGCGGAGCGACGTCGAACGGAAGCGGCTGTTCTCGCTGGCCGCGACCGACGGCCGCGGCGACGCTCTCGCGACGGTCGATCTGTATGGAGAGGAGACGACCCGGCAGGTCTACCAGCGCCTCTCGGGCTTGGCGCACGGACTACTCGAAGCGGGAACGAGCGTTGTCGTCGATGCCACCTGCCAGGCGCGCTTCCAGCGCGATCTCCTCGCGGCGGTGGCGCGCGACAGCGGCGCGCGGTTGGTGTGGCTCGACCTTGATCTTCCCGCCGATCTGCTCTGTGCCCGTGTCGCGGCCCGCGCCAAGCTCGGCCGCGACCCCTCCGACGCCACGCCCGACACCGTCCTCGCGCAGCTCGCTCGCCGCGAGCCGATCGGTGCCGATGAGCTTGTCGCCGCGCCCGGCGGCGTCGCCCCTCTCCACGTCCGTGTCGGAGCCGATGAGCTCGCCGCTTCGGCCCAGTTTCTTAGCGCCCTCGCCCGCCGGCTGTCATGCGATCTGCCCGGGAACCCACGTCCTCCGGCTCTCGACTGAACGGGTGGTCACTCCGCGTTGACCGTTTCGCCGGAGGCGCGGGTGACGAGGCCGAAATAGACCGCCGGATCGATGTCGGGGGCGAGGTTCGTCAGGTGGCCATCGCCGAAGCCGGTTGTGACCATTCCGCCGGCATGATCGCTGCTCGGCCCCCAGGCGGAGTTGCCGCGCGTGCCCCGGTTGCCGAGATTGAGGCTCGTGCGCGTGGGGGCGGCGGCGGACGGTCCGTAGCCGAGCGCCGACACGGCGCTGCCGACGGTCCAGGTCTTGCCGTCGAGGGTGGGGAGTGCCGGCGAATCGTCGGCGAGGGCCACGACGAACGCCTGCATGCCGTCGATCCAAGCGGAGTTGCCCCCCTCCTTCGATTCCGTGAGGAGAATTGTCGTCGACGTCCCGTCGCGGATGGCGTCCATGTCGAGCCCGAGATAGGGAAGGTCGTCGCTGTCGGGATCGACCGTCTTCGGGCCCTTCAGCGGCATGCCGCCGTTGTCGGTAATGCCCGCAGCCCCCTTATCAACGCCGGCCACCTTCCCCTGCGAAGCGACGCCGGCCATCGCCTTGTAGTGTGTGATCGCCATCGTCGGATAGGGGGTCGAGCCGTCGTAGCTGCCGATCGAATGGAAGGCGCTGGCCGCCGCGGCAGTGACGATCGGCTGCCCCGCATACGAGGGGCAATGGAGGAGGGGAAGCTGGGTCTGGCAGGGATGGGGCTGGTTGTTGATCGCCAGCGTCGGCATGAAGGGATAGGCCCCGCGACCGAGCCGCCCCGACGCGGTGAAGATCCCGCTGTAGAGATCCGACTCCTCGACGAAAGTGAGGATGTGGACGATCCAGCTGAAGCCCCCCGGCTGGGCCGACGCCGGACCGCCGTTGGTGGCAAACGTCACAGCCTTCGCGGGGTAGCGGTCGATGGCGGCGGGGAAGCGGCGGGCGCTGTCGTGGCTGCGGGTCAGCGCGACAAGGAGCTGCCTCATCTTGTTGCCGCAGGAGGTGCGCCTGGCCGACTCGCGGGCGGCCTGGATGGCCGGGAGGAGGAGCCCCACGAGAACGCCGATGATGGCGATGACGACGAGCAGCTCCACGAGCGTGAAGCCCCGGCATTCCCTCCCGACAGAACCGGGCTGACTTCGTCTCATGAGTTTCGTCATCGATCGACTCCGACAGGCCGGCTGAAGGGGCGGGTTCATCCACTCCCCCCATCTGTTTTAGGGTTTGCGGGGCCGAACACGAAAGCGCCCGGCTGTGGGGAGGCACAATCGCGGGATGGGCCCGGGGTCGGAGGGGTTGGTAGGCTGGCGGGCTAATACCGCGGACCCCTGGCCGGAGATGTCGACATGCGCGAGGAAACCCCAATCGGATCGTTCGGTCTCCGCTGCCTTCCCGGCGCGAAGTTGCTCCTGCTCATCCCCCTCATTGCCTTGGCCGCCGTGGCCGGATCGCCGGCGGTGGCGGCCCCCTGGCGGACGCCGGTGGCCGTGGCGATCTCGGCCGACGGCCGCTGGCTGGCGACGGCGAATCGGGCGGCCGGGACGGTCTCGCTCCTCGACGCCACCGGGGCGGTCGCCGCCGAGCTCCCGATCGGCGGTCGGCCTGCCGCCATCGCCCCCCGTGGGCCCGATCGCTTCGTCGCGGTCACCGAGGAATCGGGAGATGTTGTCGCTCTCGATGTGAGGGAGGGGCGGCTGGTGGAGACCGGCCGGATCCATGTCGGCTTTGAGCCGCATGATGTGGTTCTCTCCGCTGACGGCAGCACGGCGTGGGTGCCTCTCGCGGCGAGTGCCGCGATCGTCGCAGTCGACCTCGAAGCGGGCACCGTGTCGGCGCCGATCCCGACGTCCCCCCTGCCCCGTTTCATCACCCTCTCTCCCGACGGCTCGACCGTGGCCGTCGCCTGCGCCGCCGGCGCCGAGCTCGTGCTGGTCGATGCCTCGAGCCAGCTTGTCCGCTCGCGCCATCCCTTCAAGGGGCTCAACGTCGGTCAGCTGGCGTTCACACCCGACGGCGGCACACTCTATTTCACCTTCACTTACGACGGCGGCGGGTTTACCTCCCCTGGTGACATTCGGCGCGGATGGGTGACCGGGAGCCGGCTCGGCAAGCTCGAGATCACCCCGGATGGTGGCACGCTCCACGGCCTGACCCTCGACGTCTCCGGCCGGGCCGTCGGCGACGTTCTCGGCTTGGCGCTGGTCGACGAGGGGCGAACGGTCCTCGTGGCCGCCGGCGGCACCCATGAGCTGCTCCGTTTCGACGCCGCCGCCGGGCTCCCCTGGACGCAGATCAGTGGTGCCGAAGTGATGGACCGGGGGCTCTCCATCGATGCCAATCGCTTCCGCCGGCTCGACCTCGACGGCCGCCCGCTCGGGCTCGCGGTGTCGGCCGATGGCACGCGGGTGTTTGTCGCCAACGCCCTCCTCGACGCCGTTCAGGAGATCGACCCCGCCGGCCCCGGGCTCGTCGGCGCCATGACGCTCTCGCGTGGGGAGGTGGCGACGGAGCAGGAGCAGCTCGTCCGCCGCGGGGAGGCGATTTTCCACGATGCCCGTCGCAGTCTCGACCAGTGGTATTCCTGCCACACCTGCCACTGGGAGGGGGGTGGGAATACCGTCACCTTCGACACCCTCAACGACGGCTCCGTCGGCAGCTATAAGACGGTGTTGCCCCTCTGGCAGCTCGCCGCGACCGGCCCCTGGACCTGGCATGGCTGGCAAACCGATCTCCCCACCGCCGTGAAGAAGTCGATGATCGACTCGATGCAGGCGCCGGAGCCGAGCCCTGCCGATGTGGCGGCCCTGACCGCCTTCCTTGCCGATCTCGAGCCGCCGCCGAGTCCGTTCCGCTTGGCCGACGGAAGCCTGTCAGCAGCCGCCGAGCGGGGCAAGACACTCTTTGAGTCAGCGCGGGCTGGGTGCAGCGACTGCCATGCCCCCCCCTTCTACACGACCCCCGGCCTTCACGACGTGGGGCTGGGAAAGAAGGGGGATCGCTATCCGTCGTACAGTCCGCCGACGCTCCTGGCCGGCTACCGCAAGACGCGTTGGCTCCACAACGCCCGGGCCCGGTCGCTCCACGATCTCCTCTCCGGCCCTCACTCGCCGGAGAAGATCACCGGCCAGCCGGCGCTGACCGAGGCGGAGATCGACGATCTCGTCGCGTGGCTCAAGGCGCTGTAACGGTGCGGCGTGTGTCCTGGAGGTCTCGAGGCACCGAGAAACATTTCACCTGTCATTCATGGTAGTATCGCGGCTGTTTCGCGCTCACAATCTGGAACCAAGAGGTCATTCATGGCTGACGCCAAAGAAGTCAACAAGTCGGAAGAGATTCGCAAGGTCGGAGCTGAACTGAAGGCCAATGGCCAGAAAATCAGCCCCAAGGCGATCATGGACATCCTTGCCAAGAAGGGGATCGAGGTCTCCTCCGCCCAGTGCTCGACGGTCTTGAAGAAGGCTGGCTTCAAGCGTCGGAAGCGGAGCGCCGGCGAGGCGGGGGCTGTGGTTGCTCCGGCGAAAGCCGCCCGCAAGTCGAATGTCGTCACGGTCGAGGACGTCATCGCCGCCAAGAAGGCAGCCGAGCAGTTCGGCGGTGCTGATCGGCTGCTGGCAGCAGTGAAGGCCGTGGAACGGCTCTCCTGAATACGCGGCCGGGGGCGGCGGGCGTTTTGCCCTCCCGCCCCTGGGACCGCGTGACCCATGACGTGAACTTGGGCCGCACAAGTCTCGTCTGGCCCCGCACCTCGCCCGAGCTTGCTCACCCCTGGCCGGAGAAGATCGCCAGCCAGACGGTGGGCTCCTCGGCGGTGGTCCAAAGCACCCGGTGGGGCGGGTGTGCCGGGATGAGGATGGAATCCCCTGGGGCCATGGAAACGGTCCGGTCCTCAAGCTCGAGTTTCGCTGCCGCTTTGAGGACCACCACCCATTCGTGCTGGTCTTGGTCGTACCAGAAGCCATCCGGGGACCGGTGGTCCATGGAGACGATCCTCTCGATCCTGACGCCGTCGCCGGCCTGAAGAACGGTGGTCAGTTCTTCGGGTAGGTGGGTGGTGATGTCGGCAAAAAGGTTCATGGTGTGATAGTGCTATCGGCATGGATGGGCGGAGGGGGGCCGGGAGCAGCACCGGCTTCCGACTTCCAGTTCACCGCCCGGATCGTCACCGAGCATTTCGACGGGGATGCTGGCCGGTGCTGGCTGACGCTGATGCTCGAGCGCCCCGTGGCCATCGACAAAGCCGCGACGATCTGCGGAGACTGCCCCCGCTATGTCGCAGGCTCGTTACCGTGTGTGGATGGGTGACGGCGACTCTCGCCCAGGCCGAGGCGGCCGCCCGTGCGGCCCGGCCCTCAGGCCAGCGTTAGCGGAGCTTCCTGACGTAGCGGTCGTATCGTCTCCGTCCACTCGCGGTTTTCCGGAGCGCTCAAAACCAAACCGTTCGTAGAACTCGTGAGCCTTTGTCGCCCTTTGGTCGACCGACAGTTTGATGGCCGGGAAATTGCCATCCCAGGAAGCGGCGGTGTCGATTAGGTGCCGCATGATCTGCGACGAATACCTTCCGTCGACGGTCACATCATCCAAGCGGTCTTCCTTCGGTTTGCCCCACAAATCATCTCGCACCGCAAACGCAGGAATGTCGACAACGGGCACCATGTCGGATTTTTTGTGTGGATAACGCAGCAGAGACTGGGCAAGAGATCCGTATCCGACATATTCGTCGGCCTGGTTAATGTAGACCCACACTTTTGCGCCGTTAGAGCCAATAGCATCTGCGCTCCCCTTCATGAGCCAGGTGTACAGGTACACCTCCCACGGCTCACGGCCATAGGTGAATCGCTCCAGCGAAGGGAGCATCTCCAAGGCGAACTCGATGGGCACCAGCAAATCGCCCATCGTGGAACTAGCCCTTGAACCGCCGGAAGAACTCACTGGGCGGAAGAGCTTTTTGAGGCTGCGACTTGGGCTCGTACGGCAACTCGCCCTTGCCGGAGATGATGCGATCCAGATCGGCTGCCTCCGACTCTGTCACGTAATCGTCGCGAAGGCCGATAGCCATAGAAAGACTGGGAGGCGACCAATTGTTCAGCGACTCGCTTACCTTGCACAGTTTCGCTTCGAGGACGCCCATCCCAATCGCAAGGCTGCCACTGCGCGGGGTTTCGCCAAACTCGCGAATCAGGCGATTCGCGAGACGAATCCATGACCGATAGGCTGCGAGGAACTCTCTTTCATCCCGGCGGGAGAATGCCCGTTCACCACGAAAAACCAGTCGCCGCCACTCCGCCTCTTGCTCCCCGACGAGGTCAATAACGTGCACGGTGCTGGAAACCCTTGCCGCAAATTCAAAGGTCTGGCGCCTCGTCCAAAAACCCCTCGCGCGAAGGTGGCCGGCAGTCCAAAATATCGCCTGCCTGGCCGCACCACAGTCCTCGTCCCCGCGGGCCGACGTGCTCGAGCGTAGCGTGCGATGACCGAGCGGACTCCGAAAACATCGGTGCCTACGAACAGATCTCCTCACGCCCGAGCGAGTCTCACTCGCCGCGCTCTTAAGAGCATCGATTCGCCGCATCATCGCGGAGAGCATGGGTTCTCCTGGAGATGGAAACGCCACTACCGAGACAGGGCGTCATTGGGTACCAAACTCCACCTCTATCCCACTATAGCGAAAAAATGACTGGCTCGCGTTTCTCGGCAAAACTAGCCAAGAAACGCCTTGCACTGCCAGGCGAAAGCCGTCATTTTCTGCCCCCCCAGAGGTGCCCAATGCAGGCCCCCAGCAGTCGTGATGGGCTCCGCCCCGCCATCATGCTCCTGCTCTGCTTCATCGCCGGCCAGGCCGTCGCCGCGCCGCCGGCCACGACCGCGGGCAAGGTGGTCAGCGTTCACGACGGGGACACCGTCACCGTGCGGACCGACGACGGGCAGACGCTCAAGGTGAGGCTCTAGGGCATCGACGCGCCCGAGCTCAAGCAGCCGTTCGGCAGCAGCCCCCGCGACGAGGCCACCGCCACCCACTGCCCGGTTGGTCCCCACCCCCTTGCGGGGTGATACTGGCGGGCGAGCGTTCGCACGATCGGTGGCACCTTTCCTCCAACGAGCACGATTGACGTCCCATGCGGCTGCTTCACACGGCGGACTGGCACCTCGGTTGCGAACTCGCGAACGCGCCGCGGGCCGCGGAGCACGAGGCATTTCTCGACTGGCTGCTCGGGGCGCTCGCAGAGCACCACTGCGACGCGCTGCTGGTGGCCGGCGACATCTTCGACCAGACCCAACCCTCGGCGGCTGCGCAGGAGGCGTATTACCGGTTCCTTGCCCGCGCAACCTCGATTACGAGCCTCCGTCGCATCGTCGTGGTCGGCGGAAACCACGACTCGGCCACCCGGCTCGATGCGCCTGAAGGTGTGCTCCAGGCGCTCGACGTCGCCGTCGTCGGCGGATATTCCGCCTCGGCCGACATTTCACGCTACCTCGTGCCGATCTCGGCAAACGACGGGCGTGTGCACGTCGTCGTGGTGGCCCTTCCCTACGTGCACGGCTGGAAACTTGGAATCGACGATCAGGCGAGCCCCGGTGCGCTCGCGGAGGCTTTCCAGCGGCTCTACACCGATCTCGCCGACGCGGCTCTCAAGCGCTGGCCCGACGCGGCCCTGGTCGCGACCGGCCATCTGACGTGTGCGCGGGAGCGAGAGCTCGTCGCTGGCCATGCGACCGACGACGACCATGTCGGCACGCTCGATGCGCCACAGGAGATCCACATGGTGGGCACGCTCGGCGCCCTGCCACCGACGATCTTTGACGAGCGCTATCGCTACGTCGCTCTCGGGCACATCCACAAGGGCTATCCGGTCGATCGCGGCCGGGTGTGGTATTGCGGCACTCCCGTGGCGGTCAACTTCGCCGAGGGGGCCTCGGCACGAAAGGTACTCCTTGTCGATCTCGAGGAGGGGGCGCTGCGAAACGTGCAACCGATCGTCGTCCCCGCGACACGGCGGGTGGTCGAACTGCGCGGCGACGAGGCCTCGCTCCGAGCGGCGCTGGCAACGCTCGCGGGCGACGAGCCAGAGCCGGCGCTTGTGTCGATGATCCTCGAATCCCCCGAGCCGGCCCTCGGGCAGCGTGATGCCATCCAGGCTCATCTCGACTCGCTCTATCCCGATCGCAGTCGACGCCCGGTGATGGCCGCCTGGCGCGAGATCCGCACGACGGATGGCGGGACAACGCCCCCGCCGCCGCCTCCGATGGAGCGACCGACCCCCGAGATGGTCTTCCGACGGGCTTGGATTGAGAGGCACCAATCGCCCCCGGACGCCGGGATCATGGCGGCGTTTGCGAGCCTGATGTCGAACGAAGTTCCCTGAGGGCTGATCTCGATGCGGATTCATGCGGTGAGGACACTGAACCTCAACTCCCTTTACGGCGAGCAGTCGCTCGACTTCGATCGCGACCTCGCCGGGCACGCCCTGTTCCTCATTCGCGGAGACACTGGCGCCGGAAAATCGACGATCCTCGATGCGATCACGCTGGCACTGTTCGGACGCACTCCTCGCCTCGACGGAGGAAGCAAGAGCAAAGACGCCGGCGTCGATCGCGACCCGTCACTGATCCTGTCGCACGGCACCGGGAAGGCCCATGCCGAAGTCGATTTCAGCGTGCTCGACGCGGGCGTTCGGCACTTCTGGAAAGCACGGTGGTCGGTGTCCAAAGCGCATGGTCGCCCCCAGGGAAAACTCCAGCGGCCAGACCGAACGTTGATCAAGCTCGATGAACGCGGCGCGGAACTCGAACTGGTGGTCTCGTCCGACAAGGAGAAAGACACCAGAGAGCCCTTCGACGCCGCACTGTGCGGCCTGACCTACGACGACTTCTCCCGAACGGTTCTCCTCGCGCAGGGGCAATTTCAGCTCTTCCTCCGTTCGACGCAGAAGGAGCGGGCGGAGCTTCTCGAACGGCTTACCGGCACCGGCGAATACGCGGCCATCGGCGTTCGGGCCGCCAAGGCCCGACAGCAAAGCGATCTGGAGGTGGTGGCACTCGAGGCCCAGGCCACTGGGATCTCCGTGCCGGATGAGGTCGAGCAGGCCAACATGCTCCTCGAACGAGACCGGCTTCAGCGGGAGGAGACCACCCTCGGCGAGCGCGAGGCAGAACTTTGCAGCCACATCGATTGGCTCAAAAAAAACGCGACCCTGGCTGAAGAACGGGACAAGCAGCAGTCCGCTCTGAATCAGGCTCTCGAAGCCCGTCGGCAGTTTGCACCTGCGCGGGAGCGTCTTTTGCTTCATCGGCGAGCCGAGCCCGCAACGGCTGCCTTGCGAGATTGGACGTTGGCCAAGGAGGCTGAGGAGGGCCGGGGTGCCGAGCTCGCCGAGGCGGACCGCCTGCTGGCGGATGCACGACGGGTGACATCCGAAAAGGACCTGGAAAGCGCGACGCTGAAGGCCACGCTCTCGCGGGCCGAAGCGGATTCCGCCACGCTGGACCCGCAAATCGTCGCCGCCCGCAAGGCATGGGCCGACCTCGACCTGGCAAACCAGTCGCTTGAAAAAGCAACAGCAGACCACACGAAAAATGTCGAGGAACACTCCCTCGCCGAGAAGGCCCACGGCGAATCGGCGGCGAAGCAGCAGGTGCGGCGGGGAGAACGAGAGAAGCTGGCCAACCGCCTCCTGTCGCTCGATGGCACCGACGCGCTCGAAGCGCGGATACCGGTTTGGCGAGAATGGCTGAAAGGATGGCAGGATGCATCCTCGGAAAGCCTTGATATCCAGAAAAAGCTCGACACCGAGTGCCTGGCGGGATCCGAGGCGACAGACCTCCTCAGGAACAGCCTCGAAGCCGTCACCAAGGCGAACTCACTGTTTGCGACAGCCGAGTCGACACTGCGCGCCGCAGAGGCTGCTCTCCACGCGGTGACCAATGGCGGCGACGCGTCGATTGTCCGCAACGACTTGGAGCTCACCCGCGCGCACTTCGTGCAGCAAAAGGGAGCGTTGGATCAACTTCTCCCTCCTGTGCAGGAAGAGTCGTTGAAGTCCGCCGAGCGAGCGACGCTGCTCGCCAAGACCGCAGAGAAACGTGCTCACCTCGACACCTTGCGTGCCCGCCATAGCGTCGAACTGGAAGCAAGCGGCCTCCTGGAAGCGGACGTCACCCGGCTGACGGCGGCTCGCGAACACCTCGGGCTCGTGCTGGAGATCGTGGAGCGCCGGGCGGCACTTGCGGATGGCGAGGCCTGTCCGCTGTGCGGCAGCCACGATCACCCCTACCGCGACGGCTCCGCCTCCCCGCCCGACACGTCGCACTTCGAGAAGACGCGCACTTCGATCGAGTCGCTCTTGGACACGAGCCGCGACAACCTGCGAAAGGCCAGCAGGGCGGAGAAAGAGACCAACGATGAGATCCGACTATCGCTCGGCGCGCTTCAAGCGATGGAGGACCAACACTCGGTTCTCGAAGCGGAACTCGGGAAGTGCCGGGATCGGCTCCGAGCGGCCTTGGACGCCGTGGTGATCGCGGGGCTTGTTGCCGACAGCGAATATTGCCCCGTCACGATCGAGGCCGCACGCGATCGGGCTGCAGGCCGTCTCGTGAAGACTGACGACCGGCTCCGCCAGCTCAAAGAAGCCATCGACGGAACCACCTCGGCAGGGCTCGGTAACGCAAAACACCAATTGGCGGTCGAACGTGCGGCCGGAAAAGTGCAGGAAGCACAAGGAAAACTGGAGTCAGCGGAGAAGCAGGCCGCCGACCTCCGATCACGGAAGAAAGGGAGTGAGCGGCGCGCTGCACACTTCGAGCGATCGCTCAGAGACGACCTGGGACGCGAGCGGTGGCTGCAACTCCCGCTGGAGGGCTCGGTCGAATCATTTGGAACGTTGGTGGCATCGGCCGAACAGCGCCTCAAAGAATGGCGGCGGTTCCGCTCGGAGTGCGAGGCCATCGACACCGAGATTCACAAGCACGAGCCGCTGGTCGCGGCAGACCGGAAGCAGATGGAATTGACCGCGAAGGCGGCGACGGATTCCGAGAAGCAGCTCGAGACTCAGCGTCAGAAGACGAAGCACGCCGCTACAGCGGTCGAGGGGTGTCTTCAGGGACGACACCCCGATGAGGTGGCAACGGAAGCGCAGAAGCGGGTGGATTCTGCCCGTTCGGCGTTGGAAGCGGGGGAAGCTCAGCGGAGCGAAGCCCGACGACAGCACGACAAAGCGATCGCTTCGCAAATCGCTGCGACCAAAGAGGCCAACGCCAGCCGCAACTTGCTCGTGGCGGCTCAAAAGCTCCTCGATGAAGCCCTTGCCGAGGTGGGCCTCCCTGACGTCGCCGCCCTCGAGATGGCAACGCTCCTCCCCGATGAAATTGCCCAGTCAACCGAGCTTGAGAAGACGATCGACGACAAACTGCGTCGGGCAGAAGGGGGAGTCAGTGGTGTTGCCGGGCAACTCGACACCTGGCGGAGCAGCCGACCGGAATCGCTCGCAGCCGATGCGGATCTCGATCGACTCTGTGCCGAGGCCGGCGCTGTCGGCCAAGACAAGGGTAGCGTGGCCAAGAGTTTGGGTGGGATTGAACAGCAACTCAAAGATGCGGCCAAGAACGCCCAGACTCTCGAAGGGACGAGGTCGAAGCTCATCGAGCGCCGCAAGGAAGCGGAGCGTTGGAAATTGATCGACGAGCTGATCGGCACGGCCGACGGGTCGCGATTTCGGCGGCTGGCGCAGGGCTATCACCTGATGGAGTTGGCGGATTTCGCAAACCGGAGGCTCGAGAAGCTCAGCGACCGCTATCGACTTTGCGTGCGGCGCGGGGAGCATGGCGAGCCGACGATGGATTTCCTCGTTCAAGATTCGCATCAGGCGGATGTCGAGCGGCCGTTGACGACTCTTTCTGGCGGTGAAACGTTTCTCGTGTCACTGGCGTTGGCGCTGGCCCTGTCCGATTTCCGGGCGGTGAGAATGCCGGTCGAGACCGTGCTCATCGACGAAGGATTCGGGACGCTCGATCCGGGGACGCTCAACTCGGTGGTACAGGCGCTCGAGAGTCTCCAAACCTCGACCGGGAAGCGGGTCGGCATCATCAGTCACGTCGGTGGCCTCGCGGAGCGGATCGGCGGGCGGGTGCTGGTGAAGCGTGTCGCCGCAGGGCGATCGGAGATTGTGATTGAGCACTCCGACTGACCGCTACCGCCGGGGAGCAGGCAGGTGTCTCACCTATCTATGGCACAGAGGGTGCTCGTCGAGTTCGGCGGCGGCGCGGCTGATCTGCGTCGAGGTGACTTCGAGGCCACAGATCTCCTCGACGATCGAGGTGACCTTCCTCGTACTGGCCCCGTGGACATACAATTCAGCGATGGCGATCGTCATCGCCCGCTCGCTGCGGACGCTTGCTCAAGCGCCCGGGGGTGGAACGGCAGACCCTGACCATCGCCGAAGCCCCTGATCTTGGGATTCCGCAGAATAGCGATTTTGTTTTCCCATGGCACGCTGCCATCCCCACCAGATCTGACGCCGTCGCCGGCCTAAAATTCCCCCATCGCGGCGGGGCTCCCTGATCAAAAGAAGGTTTCCAACGCGCTCGCGAGGTCCTAACCCATGATCCACGTCCCTGAAAAACGGCATCGGTTCATTTTGTCGAAGGGGCAGGTGAAGCTTCTTCAGGACTCGATGATCCTCGGCGCCGAGGTCTTGGACACCGGCATCGAGCAACCGAACTCAACGGTGCAGTTCGACCTGAGCCCGGTTGATCTCGAGGATTTGATTGAGAGCCTTGCCGCCGCCATCAATCACACCGAGAGCGAGGAACTGGAAGCCAGGCTCGACAAGATTTACAAGAAACTGGAGAAGGTGCTGGGGTGAGTCCCTGCCCTTTCGCGTCCCTTCCCTGAATCGAGTCCGTGAATTGACGATGCGGCATGCGCGAATCCCTCGCCACTCGGAAGGCGTTATCTGAAAAGCCTGTCGTCATCCACCTCCGAGCCTGGATGTCGCTTGGTACGAGAAATCCAAGGCTTTCGGCCCGCCGGCCCCGAGTCGCCCCCCTCCCCCGATGTCGACCTATACTCTGATCGAGGAGACCATCCGCGGGGAGGCGAGCGACGTGACGACCAGCGACCAACGACAGACTTTCCGGGCGACGCGGCCGTGGGGGCTTCGGGGAACGCAGGCCGGCGTGTGGCTGGCCGGCCTCCTCGTCGTTCTCGTCGTCGTCTTCGTCGTCGGCGGATGCAGCGACTCCGACGAAAAACTGCCGCCGCGGAAGGCGCTGAAGCGAGCCGACAAGGGGGCCGGGGGGAGCGGGGCACAGGCCGCCGCCGCGCCAGATCCGCAGCCGCTCCCGGCCGACGTCCCCCCCAGGCCGGTGTTCGCACCGGCGGGGATGACCGACGTCGCCAAGCGCCAGACGCGACTCCGCGACGAATGCTTCGAGGTCGCCGAGACGCTCCTGGCTGATTTCCCTGCTGATCCCGCCGGCTGGACGCTCCTCGGGGCGGTCTATCGCCACTTCGGCGACGAAGCCGGGGCCGAAAAGCTTTGGAACCGTGCTCTCGCCATCGCCCCCGATTTCCCCGATGCCCACCGGCATCTCGGTGACGCGGCCCTGGAGCGCGGCGACCTCGATGGGGCCGAAGCCCACTACCGGCTGGCGCTTGAGGCCGATCCGGAGGCGCTGGTCGTCATTGACAGCCTCGTCGAGACGCTCCTGGCGAAGGGAGACACGGCCGCCGCCACCGAGATCCTCCTCGGGTTCCTTGACCGTCACCCCGGCGTGGTCGAGGGGTGGTGCCTCCTCGGCAAGACAGGGCTGGTGGAGGGGGATTTCGGCGCCGCGCGCGAGGCGTTTGAAAAGGCGCTCGAGGTCGAGCCGACCTCCCGCGATGCGGGCCACGGGATGGCGGCGGCGATCGGATCCCTCGGCCGGGAGACGCCGCTGCCGGTGACGCTCGACCTCGACCGGCGCCTCCGCGATCGACGCGATCAGGGGCGGCCGGGGCGACTGCTCGAGGCGCTCGAAGCCCTCGATGGGATCGGCCCCGCGCCGTGGACGGCAACGGTCAACTACTGGGCAGCGGTGGCCCACGCCCGGCTGGGGGATGCGACGCGGGCGGCGATCGGATGGCGGCGGGCCCTCGAGCTCGACCCCGACGACCACGACAGCCGCGAGGCCCTGGCAACGCTCTATGCCGAAACAGGGCGGACCCGTGAGGCGATGAAACTCCGCCAGGAATGGTGCGACCGCGATCCCGGCAACCCGGCGGCCTGGTTCGGGATCGGCAAGCTCGCCCTCGCGCTTGAGCTCCCCGAAGAGGCCGCGAAGGCGCTGGAAAAAGTGGTCGCCCTAGCGCCCCAACGCGCCGAGGGGCACGCGCTCCTGGCCCGGGCCGAGGCGACGCTCGATCCGGCCGCGGCGCTCGAGGCAGCGCGGCGGGCGGCCGACCTCGATCCGACCGCCCCCCACCTCACGCTCCTCGGCGACACGCTCAAGCGCCGCGGGGAGCGCAACGAAGCCCGCGCCGCCTACGAAAAGGCGCTCGCCCTCGATCCGGCCGACGACCGGGCGCGCGAGGCGCTCGAGCGCCTCGACTCCGCCCGCTGAACAGGCCGCGGCCTGTTCAGCCCGCGGCCGGCTCGATCCGGATCGTGTGGTCGATCGGCACCAGCCGCTCCCGGGCCGCCTGGTCAAGCGCTTCCCAGCGCTTCATGAGCTTGCCGGAGAGCACCTTGGCGGCGGCCTGAGCCTCGGTATCGGTACTGATGTCGGGGATGAGCCGGAAGTCGGTAACGATCTGCTTGATCATGAAGGTTTCGAAGTTTTGCTTCTCGGCGATGGCCGCCTGAAAGTGGGCAAACGGCTCGTCAAACGGCGTGCGCGGGAACTCCGCGGCCAGGTTCACGCCGGCGGCGAGCTGGTCCTTCGTGAAGGTCTTCGTCTCGCTCCCCCACGTCACCTTGGCCACCGGGGTCTGGAGGCCGGTGACCCGGAGCTGATAGCGATTGAGATCGTCGTTGAAGGGAACGAACGGGAGGATGCTGCGCGTGCCGCCGCTGGAGTTCGCATCCCCCTCGAAGCAGAACGGCCAGCGCGTGCTCGACAGCGCGACGGTCGCCACGGAGCCCTCCTTCTTGATCCCCGTCACCTTCTGCCCCGGCGTCGCTTGTGCCGCGCCGGCGGCGAGATCGACGCTGATGTCGCCAATGGCGCCGTCGACCCCAAGCCCCTTCAGAAAGGCATAGGCCATGAGAAGCTGGCCGTTGGGGCCGGGATGGAAGCCGTCACCGCCGCAGACGTCGTACTTCGCCCCCAGCGAGCCATTGGCCTTCGTCATGGCGTCGACCATCGCGGCGTGAACGTCGGCGAACCGCTGCCCCTTCTCCGTGGCCAGGCTCCGGTCGATGTCGCGGAGGTGGGCGAGATTGTCGTTGTAGGCGACGTGGGCCGGCTTGTCGGCCATCGTCTGGCCCGGGCGGAAGAAGTTGGTGTCGACCGCGCCAGGGGAGCCGACGACCACCGACTTGACGCCGAGGGCGTCGAGCCGATCGAGGACCCGGCGCATGTTCGCTTCGTAGGCCGTGCCGATCTCACTGCGCCAGGGCTGGTAGCCGCCGTCGTTCATCCCGTAGCAGAGGGTGACGATGTCGGGACCGAAAACCGCCAGATCGTTGTCGGCCCGGTTGGCGAATCCGCCGGCGGTCTCCCCGCCCCAGCCAAACTGCATGACGCGAACATCAGGGACACCGGAGCAGGCCAGCAGCCAGCATTCGACATACTTGCTGTAGAGCTTTTGCTCGGTGATCGAGTCGCCGACGATCGCCACGCGCGCTTTCGGGAGGAGGGCCGACTCTTCGGCGCCGGCAGTGCCGAGCAGGGCCACGGAGAGGATCGCGGCGGCGCGCAGCGGGGCAGAGAGGGAATGTCGCACGTCTGGGGCTCCGGTGAAGGGTGACAAGGATCCGATTATCGGTCCCCCGCGCCCCTCCGCGTCAACCCGGGCCCTTTGCTTTCCGGGCGGAAGACTCGAGCCAGCCCCACAAATAGCGGCAGGCATGGCTGCGCCACGGGCGCCAGCGCGCGGCGATCGCCCCGATCCGCGCTTCGTAGTCCCTCGGCGGAACGCCGTAGAGCTCGCACACGGCCCGCCGCAGCCCGGCGTCACCGACGCTGAAGATGTCGTCGCGGCCGAGGGCGAAGATCAGAAACATCTCCACCGACCAGGGGCCGAAGCCCTTGATGCCGCGCAGGGCTTCCGCAGCGGCCTCGTCGTCGCCCCGGCGGATGCGCCGGAAGTTGAGGTCGCCAGAATCAGTCCGGGTGGCAAGCTCGTGGATGAACGTCGCCTTGCTCCGGCTCAAGCCGAGCGTACGGAGCCGATCAGCGGCGA
This sequence comes from Candidatus Kuenenia stuttgartensis, assembly GCA_943332855.1. Lineage (GTDB taxonomy): Bacteria > Planctomycetota > Planctomycetia > Pirellulales > UBA1268 > QWOP01. The sequence goes on along the minus strand of CALQRA010000063.1, from coordinate 4,765 downwards.
GCGCCGCCACGTCGGCCGGCTTCCAGCGGGGCGCCGCGCCCCGAACCCGCCCCCAGATCGTCGTGGCGGCGGCGTAGGAGAGCTGTTGGCCGACGATGATCCGGCAGGCGGTCTCGAAATCGGTCCGCTCGCGGTAGTAGGCCGGCCGCGGGCCGACCGCGTCGATGACGCGGCGCATGACCGGATCTTTCCGGAGGGCAAGATCGTAGGGAGAGCGCGTCATGGGAGGCGAAGAGGCTTCAGCGGGGGCGGATGCGGGCGAGCCGATCCATCGCGAGCCATTCCCCCTGGAGAATGAGGCGCTCGAACGCGATCTCGGCATCGAGCCCCTCGCTCCGCGCATCAGCGAGGACGGCGCTAACCTCCTCGGGGTCGAGCTCGATGCGGGTGTCGGTGCGGATCACTGCGACCAGCGCTGCGGCGACGTCGGGGCGGGGGTCGGTCGCCAGCCAAGCCGCCACGGCGGCCAGCGGCGCAAGGCGATCCAGCGGCACGGCCAGCCCTCCCTCGGCGGCGAGGGTGACCACGGCGCCCCGGCCCTGGGGGGAGCTGGGAGCAGACGGGAACGGTCGTCCCGTGAGATCGTCTCGTCCTGGCAGTCCGGGCAGTCCTGGCAGTCTTGTCATCGGATCCTCCCTGAAGTCCACGCCTGAAGCCGACGCCCAGACTGGGCCACGGCGCCCCGGGCGAACCAGTCCCTGCCCCGTCATTTTTTCCGGCGAACTCTACGCCCCGATCCCCCCCGCTGGCAAATCGGCCGCCGGGGCGGTCACGGCGCGGGAGCCGGAAAAAGCTCCCCGAGCCGGGTGACGGTGTGGTCGACGAGCACCTGCCCGGCCTCCGCCCCGACTTCGTTGCTCTCCGCGATGGCGCTATAGCCCCCGCCACGGGCCGCCCGGGCGCTGGGGAGGTAGGTGCCGGGGCCGGCGAGTTGGATGACGAACGTCTGCAGGGCCGGGCTGCGGGCCTTCATCGCCACGCCGAAGTCGGTGTAGAGCTCGAACTGATTGGTGGCGATGGCGATGTCGCCGAGGCGGATGACATGGACCTCGGTCGTGAACGGAGTTTCGTCCCCCGACTGCTGGCGCTCGTAGCGCTGCACGACGCCCCCGTGCCACCAGAGGAGCGTCTGATTCCCCTGGTCGGTCGACAGCTCGCGGATCTTTTCCACGGCGAGGTCATACTCCCGCTGCGACACCATCCTGCGGGGAAGCTCGATCCGATCGACGCGGTGATCGAGGGGAACGTCGGTGAGCTTCTCCTGCTCGGCGCCCGAGAGCGCCTCCTCCCAGCCGGCGACGATCCGCCGCGCGATCTCGTCGAGCCGGGAGAGGCCCCGCAATCGGCGCATCCGTTCTTCGGCGGCCTTGCGGAACATCAGATGGGGTGACTGATCGCCGGCGGCGCCGGTCCAGGCGAGGACATGGAGCCCCGCACCATGCTCCTTCCGCAGTCGCTCGCGGACCGGGTGCCAGAAGTCGGCGTCGACCTGGCCGTTCCCCTCCACCTCCTGGGCCGGACAGGCGACGTCGATCGCCGTCGCCAACAGGGCGCCGTCGGCCTTCCAGACAAACAGCGCGTCGACGGCATGGTCTTCATAGCCCTCGAGCATCCGGAACGTCGGCCGATCGGTGGCGCCATACATGACGGCGTTGTTGTCGGCATAGACGCTGCGCCGGTTGTGGGCGACGACCGCATGCCCCATCCCCCAGCCGATGGTGCACGGCGAGCGCGTCTTCCACGCCTCCTCGATCCCCGCGGCGATCCGCGCGGCGAAGAAGTCGACATACTCTGGCGGCGGCATGACACCGGCGGGAAGGTTGTAGACGCCGTCGACGAGGACCGGTGCGGTGTGGGTGTGGGTGGCGCTGGCGACGATCCGTTCCACCGGGAAGTCGGGGATCCGGGCTGCCACCTTGGCGCGGATCGCCGACAGGGCCTCATCGGGAATGGCGACAACGTCGCAGGCGACGAAGGTCGTCGTCCCTAGCGACCGCTCCCCGTCGACGCTCTCCAGGAGCAGCACCGTGGCCGTGACCGGGCTGGCGACACCGGCGGAAACGCGCGTGTGCATCTGCCCCCACAGGGCGACCGGTTGGTCGGGGGTGACGCTGACGGTGGCAGCGCCGGCACGCAGCCCGGCGGACCAACCGGTCGCCGGGGCAGAGGCAGCAGCGACGAGGATCAGCAGGACAAGGCCGCGGCTGGCGCGGTTGACGACGAGCGGGAAGAGGGGAAGGAGCCAGCGAATCATCGGGGAATCTCCGGAAGGATCGGCGTGCTGGACTCGGAAGCGCGGCCACCCCCACGCCCGGCTGCCGCCCTTCCCGACACGATACGACGGCGGCCGTTCCCCCCACAACGCGCCCCCGGCAGGGGACTTGGCAGCGGGTGTCGATCGCCCTTGCCTCCCGTTCCGTTCCCGCCGTAATCTGCGCGGCTTGGCGAATCTTGTTTTGATCGAGCTGGCTGGTGCCGGGGTCGGCCCGCACGTGTCCCTGGAGCATCGCACGTTGACCGAGTCTGGGGCACGAGAGACGCCGGGCCGGGGGGATTCCACAGGCCCGGGGCCGCTCGATCGGCGGCCGCGTCACCCCCTCCGCTGGCTCGCGCTGGTGTCGATGCTCGTCGGCATCGCCTTGGGCGCGGTCCGGTTTGGCCTGGTGACCCTGCCGGGCAGCCGGGCGAACCCCGCCGGGACTGCGTCTGAAGCCGATGCGGACCCGGCGGCTCTCAAGGCGGGTAAGGCAGGCAAGGCGGCCAAGGCGGCCGAAGCGGTCGTGGTCACCGTGGTCAGCGCCATGACCCGGCCGGTCGAGCGCCGGGTGCGGACGGTCGGCACCCTCCACGGCTTTGAGGAGATCGAGGTCTCGTCGCTGGTCGACGGCCGGGTCGCCCGGGTGGCCCACGACGTTGGCGACATCGTCGCGCCGGGGGAGACGCTCCTGGAGATCGACGAGGCCGACTTCCTCCTCTCGGTTCAGGAGGTGGAACGCTCCCTGGAGCTGGAGCTCGCGGCGCTGGGCCTGTCCACCATTCCCGATCCAGCCTTCGACATCACCCGTCTCCCCGCGGTGGAGCGTGCCGAGCTCGTCGAGCGCAGCGCCGCGGACACCCTCGAGCGCTGCCGCGAGCTGGTGGATCGCAATGCGATCACGAAAGACGAGATCCAAAAGGCCGAGCTCGCGCTCGACACCGCCCGGCTCGACCGCAAGCAGCGGCTCCTCGAGGCCGAGCAGGCCCTCGCCGCCGTCCGGCACCGCGAGGCGGTCCTCGAGACGGCCCGGAAGCGGCTCGGCGACACGCGCGTTGTCGCCCCGGCGATCGAGGTTCGCACCTTCCGCCGGCCGGGCGAAGCAAAAGTCGATGAGCTCAGCAGCGTCGCCCACACCTACATCGTCGCCGCCCGCCACGTCACCGAGGGAGAGGTCATCCGCTCGATGCCCGCGGAGATCCTCTTTCGTCTCGTCGTCGAAGACGTCCTCAAGCTCAAGGCCGCGGTGCCGGAGCGCCATGCGGCGACGATCGCGGTGGGGCAGGAAGTCGACCTCGCGGTCGAGAGTCTCCCCGGCGTACCGGTGAGCGGGCATGTCGTCCGCGTTCATCCCACGATCGACACAGCGAGCCGGACGTTCGACGTTGAGGTTCAGGTTCCCAACGGCGACCACCGCCTCAAGCCCGGTGCCTTCGCCAAGGCCTCGATCCTCCTCGATCGTCGCGCCGATGCGGTCACCGTGCCGGAGGAGGCGCTCGTCCGCTTCGCCGGGGTCACAAAGCTTTTTGTGTCGGTCGACGGGCATGCCGTGGCGGTGCCGGTGGAGCCGGGAGTTCGGCTCGACGTCACGGATGACACTGGCGTCGTCCGCCGGTGGATCGAGATCCCTGTCGGGGTGGTGGCCGGGGCCGGCGTGATCACCTCCGGTCTCGCCCTCATCACCGACGGCACGCCGGTCCGTGTGCGGGCCGCCGGCGGCGTGGCAACAGTGCCATGACGATCTGGGACGTCTGCATCCGCCGGCCGGTGTTCACGGCGATGCTCGTCATTGCCCCGATCGTCCTCGGGCTCTCGGCCTATCCGCGCCTCGGGGTCGATCTGTTTCCCAACGTCGACTTGCCGCTGGTGACCGTCACCACGACGCTCCGCGGAGCGAGCGTCGAGGAGATGGAAACGGGGGTCACCAAGCCGATCGAGGAGATCGTCAACACCGTCTCCGGGATCGAGCAACTCCGCTCGACGACGAAGGAGGGGATGTCGCAGGTGGCGATCGAGTTTGTCCTGGAGAAGAGCGGCGCCGTCGCCGCCCAGGAGATCGACGCCAAGGTGCGGACGATCCTCGGCCAGCTCCCCGAGGGGACCGACGCACCGATCATCGACAAGTTCGCCCTCGACGCCGCGCCGGTGCTCACCCTCGCCATCTCTGGCCGCCGCGACGCTCGCGAGATCACCGAGATCGCCCGGAAACGGATCAAGGAGGATCTCGAGAGTCTCTCGGGCGTTGGGGCGGTGATCCTCGTCGGCGGGCGGCAGCGGGCGATCCAGATCTCGATCGACACCGACCGGCTCCAGAAATATCACAACCTCACGATCGAGGATGTCCGACAGGCGATCACGAGGGAGAACCAGGAGCAGCCCGGCGGGCGGATCGACCAGGGGCCGAAGGAAGTCGTGCTCCGGACGATGGGGCGGATCCGCGAGCCGGCCGACTTCGCCCAGCTGATCGTGGCCAACCGGCACGGCCAGCCGATCCGGATCCAGGACATCGGC